>CAZRAL010000026.1:0-34598 GCA_964598005.1 uncultured Burkholderiales bacterium | reverse complement strand
AAGCGGACAATTCAAAAACTACAGAACCGGACAAGTCTAAAAACCCGCGACAGCGAATATTGCAAAACGGGTAGCATGAAATAGTTGCAAAAGAAAAGCTTATCGCGTTAAAATAACCGACTTTGCTGCTTCGTTGGCTTCGTTTATTGAGGATGATTGTCAAAAGTCCTGTTTAAATAAAGGTGGTTGACGATGCTGGGAAGAAGTTTTCTAACCTGTTAATGGCGTGTTGTTGGCGTTATTGACCTAAGACGGATCCAAAACTGGTCGTGCCAGCTAGGTTGGTGCGGGTAAGTTGGAGATAAAAAATGATTCAGATGCAGTCCATACTCGATGTCGCCGATAATACAGGCGCACGGTCGGTGATGTGTATCAAGGTGCTTGGTGGTTCCAAGCGCCGCTATGCCGGTATTGGCGATGTCATAAAAGTCAGTATCAAGTCTGCGCAACCGCGCGGCCGCGTTAAAAAGGGCGAGGTTTATAACGCAGTTGTGGTGCGTACTGCCAAAGGTGTACGCCGTAATGACGGTTCGCAGATTAAGTTCGATGGCAATGCGGCTGTATTGCTCAATGCGAAACTGGAGCCGATCGGCACGCGTATTTTCGGGCCGGTTACGCGCGAATTGCGGACCGAGCGTTTCATGAAAATCGTGTCGCTGGCACCCGAAGTGCTGTAAGGAGCGCAGGATGAATAAGATTCGTAAAGGCGATCAGGTTCAAGTATTAACTGGTAAAGATAAAGGTAAGCGTGGCACAGTGCTACGCGTATTGCCTACGAATACGGTTGTGGTTGAAGGGATCAATCGGGTAAAAAAGCACGCCAAACCCAATCCTCTCAAAGGAGTGACCGGCGGTATTGTCGAGAAAGAAATGCCGATTCATATTTCCAATATTGCGATATTCAACGCGGCCTCCGGGAAGGCGGATCGCGTGGGCTTCAAAATGCTGGAAGACAAGCGCAAAGTGCGCATATTCAGGTCTACCGGCGAAGTCGTGGACGCTTAAAGGAAAGGGAGATGACAATGGTTAGACTCCAGGCGCATTACAAAAAAGCCATCGTGCCCGCGCTGATGAAGCAGTTTGGCTATAAATCGATTATGCAGGTGCCGCGCATTTCCAAAATTACCCTGAATATGGGGGTTGGCGAAGCGGTAGCAGACAAAAAAATTATGGAACACGCTGTCGGCGATATGCAAAAAATCGCTGGTCAAAAGCCTGTCGTTACCAAATCAAAGAAATCGATTGCCGGGTTCAAGATTCGCGACGGTTATCCAATTGGTTGCATGGTGACGCTGCGTGCCGGCCGCATGTATGAATTTCTTGATCGCCTGATCACTGTGGCGCTTCCCCGGGTTCGTGATTTTCGGGGTATATCCGGGCGCGCTTTTGATGGGCGGGGAAATTACAATATGGGTATAAAGGAGCAGATCATTTTTCCCGAAATCGATTACGACAAAATCGATGCGTTGCGCGGAATGAATATTTCCATTACCACCACTGCGAAGTCGGACGAAGAAGCCAAGGCGCTTCTTGCTGCCTTCAAATTCCCTTTCCGAAACTGAGGTTCATGTGGCCAAACTGTCCTTGATTAACCGTGAAGTGAAGCGTAGCAAGCTCGTTGAAAAATACGCAGCAAAGCGGGCTGCCCTGCAAAAAATAATCGACGATCAGCGCGTTCCTGAAGAAGACCGTTATCAGGCGCGTTTGAAAATCCAGGCTTTGCCCCGCAATGCCAATCCGACGCGTCAACGTAATCGTTGCGCCATAACCGGGCGGCCGCGTGGCGTATATAGAAAATTCGGGCTGGGGCGCAGCAAGCTGCGTGAAGCCATCATGCGCGGGGAAGTTCCGGGCGTGGTCAAGGCCAGTTGGTAAGCGGACGGAGAATATTATGAGTATGAGTGATCCGATCGCCGATATGCTGACGCGCATTCGTAATGCGCAGCAGTCGGAAAAAACAAACGTTGTTATGCCTTCATCCAAGGTCAAAGTAGCGATTGCCGAGGTCTTGAAGGACGAAGGTTATATCGATGATTTTGCCATTCGCACCGTAGATGGCAAGGCCGAGCTCAATGTTAGCCTCAAGTACTATGCGGGCAAACCTGTTATCGAAAAACTCGAGCGTATTTCGCGCCCGGGGTTACGGGTTTATCGTGGCCGGGAAGAGATCAAGCCAGTCATGAATGGCTTGGGGGTGGCAATTGTTTCGACTTCCAAGGGTGTAATGACTGATCGCAAGGCCCGCCAGACCGGTATCGGTGGCGAAGTGCTCTGCATCGTGGTGTAAAGGGGCGCTGTCATGTCACGAATCGGTAAACAACCCGTTGCTGTGCCTGCCAAAGTTGAAGTGACGCTGGGATCTGAACAGATCACGGTCAAAGGTCCGCTCGGCACGCTGATACATGCTGCCTCCAAGGATGTTGTGATCAAAAAAGAAGGGGCAACCCTGATGCTGAGTGCGGCTAACGATAGCCAGCAGGCCAACGCGATGTCTGGCACCTTGCGGGCGATTCTAGCCAATATGGTTCGTGGGGTTGAAAAAGGGTTTGAGCGCAAATTGACTCTGGTTGGCGTCGGCTACAAGGCGCAGGCGCAAGGCGCCAAGCTCAATCTGTCGTTAGGTTTTTCTCATCCCGTTGTTCATGACATGCCGGAGGGTGTGAAGGTGGAAACGCCGGTACCGACAGAAATTTTGATTAAGGGGATCGATAAGCAAAAAGTCGGTCAGGTCGCTGCGATTATCCGTGGCTATCGTCCTCCCGAGCCTTACAAGGGCAAAGGGGTACGGTATTCCGACGAGAAAATTGTTCTTAAAGAGACCAAGAAGAAATAAGTGGGGTCTAATATGAATGAAAAGAAAATATCACGCTTGCGCCGCGCTGCAAAAACCCGCGTGAACATTGCGCGCCTGAAGGCAGTCCGCTTGAGTGTGCATCGCACCAATACACATATCTATGTGCAAATCATCGATGCAACGGGTGCCAAAGTACTGGCTTCGGCCTCAACGGCTGAAAAGGAAGTACGGACACAACTCAAAAATGGTGGCAACAAGGCTGCCGCCGAGATAGTAGGCAAGCGTATCGCCGAAAAGGCCAAAGCGGCTGGTATTAGTGCAGTGGCGTTTGATCGGGCGGGTTTCAGTTATCACGGGCGCGTAAAAGCTTTGGCTGATGCGGCACGTGCGGGCGGCCTCAAGTTTTAATCAAGGATTTGATAAATGGCTAAGCAAGATACAGAAGATAAAAGCGACGGTTTACGGGAAAAAATGATTTCGGTGAACCGCGTCACCAAAGTGGTGAAGGGCGGGCGCATTCTCGGGTTTGCCGCGCTTACCGTGGTTGGCGACGGTGATGGTTCGATTGGTATGGGCAAGGGCAAATCGCGTGAGGTGCCGGTTGCGGTGCAAAAAGCCATGGATCAAGCGCGCCGTAAACTGGTCAGGATTCCGCTCAAAAATGGCACACTCCATCATGAGGTCATCGGCAAACACGGCGGAACCAAAGTATTCATGCAGCCTGCACAAGAAGGGAATGGCATCAAGGCGGGTGGCGCCATGCGCGCGGTATTCGAAGTGATGGGTATAACCAATATTTCTGCCAAATGTCATGGTTCAACTAATCCGTATAACGTGGTGCGGGCAACGCTTGATGGATTAGCTCAGATTAGCCGTCCTTCAGAAATCGCTGCCAAACGCGGCAAGACCGTTGAAGAAATTCTGGGCTAGGAGCAATCGATATGGCAACCAAAAAGACGATCAAGGTTACGCTGGTCAAGGGGGTAATCGGCACGATTGAGTCGCACAGGGCTTGTGTACGTGGCTTAGGCTTGAAAAAACGCCATCAGACCGTCACTGTAGAAGATACGCCTGCAATTCGCGGCATGGTCAACAAAGTGAATTATCTTGTCCGTGTTGATGCTTAATAAACAATGAAAATTTAATTATGGAACTCAATACGATCAAACCTGCTGAAGGCTCCAAGAAAAACCGCCGCCGTGTCGGCCGTGGTATTGGCTCGGGGTTGGGCAAGACCGCAGGGCGCGGTCATAAGGGCCAGAAATCCCGTTCGGGAGGTTTTCACAAAGTCGGATTTGAAGGCGGCCAGATGCCATTGCAGCGGCGTCTTCCAAAACGCGGGTTTATTTCCCTAACCCGCAACGATATCGCACAAGTTCGCTTGTCTGAACTGAATAATTTGCCGGTAGAAGTCATCGATTTACTGGTGCTCAAGCAGGCTGGTGTGGTGCCCCATCAAGCCTTGCAAGCCAAGGTTTTTCTGTCAGGTAAAGTGGAAAAGAAACTGAAGCTGGTGGGCCTTTCTGCGACCAAAGGGGCGCGTGCTGCAATTGAAGCCGCGGGCGGCACAATCGAAGCGGCGCCTGCCGTTTAATTTGAGATAAAGACTTGTCTATTAATCCTCTTGCCGCCGCCGGTAAATTAAGCGATCTGAAGCGCCGGTTAATTTTTCTGGTGCTTGCGCTAATCGTTTTCCGGATTGGAACCCATGTGCCAGTGCCGGGTATCGATCCTGTTGAGCTTGCCAAGTTATTCGAGACGCAGCAAGGCGGCATACTAGGCATGTTCAATATGTTTTCGGGCGGGGCGTTATCGCGGTTCAGTGTCTTTGCGCTGGGCATCATGCCTTATATTTCAGCCTCGATCATTATGCAATTGCTGACAGTGGTTTCCCCCCAGCTTGAAGCGCTGAAAAAGGAAGGCGAGGCAGGTCGCCGGAAAATTACCCAATACACGCGTTATGGAACCGTATTTTTGGCGTTGTTCCAGGCTATTGGCATTTCAGTTGCGCTTGAATCTCAGCCAGGCTTGGTGATTGAGGCAGGGTTGGCTTTTCGGTTTACGACCGTTATTACGCTGGTAACCGGAACCATGTTCCTGATGTGGTTGGGCGAACAGATTACGGAACGCGGTATCGGCAATGGTATTTCACTCATTATTTTTTCCGGCATTGTCGCAGAATTGCCTGCGGCAATAGGCGGGACGTTGGAATTGGCGCGGACGGGTGCGATGTCAATTCCCGTTGTCCTCCTCATCGTGGCATTGGTCGTTGCAGTGATCATGTTTGTCGTATTTGTGGAAAGAGGTCAACGCAAGATATTGGTGAACTACGCCAAACGTCAAGTGGGAAACAAGCTGTATGGAGGCCAAGCTTCGCATTTGCCATTAAAGCTTAATATGGCGGGCGTTATTCCGCCTATTTTTGCTTCTTCGATTATTTTATTTCCTGCGACTTTGGCAGGGTGGTTTGGATCGAACGATAAATTAACCTGGTTAAGAGACTTGAGCGCTATCTTGGCGCCAGGCCAACCGATTTATACGCTGCTTTACGCAGGTGCGATTGTGTTCTTTTGTTTTTTCTATACTGCGTTGGTGTTTAATTCCAAAGAAACGGCGGATAACCTGAAAAAAAGCGGTGCATTTGTTCCAGGCATCCGTCCTGGAGAACAAACTGCGCGATACATTGACAAAATCTTGATGCGATTGACACTCGTGGGCGCAGCGTATATCACCCTGGTGTGCCTGTTGCCGGAAATACTTCGCAATAATTGGAATGTACCCTTTTATTTTGGCGGTACTTCATTACTGATTATTGTGGTGACGACCATGGATTTCATGGCGCAGTTGCAGGCCTACATGATGTCTCATCAGTATGAAGGCTTGCTGAAAAAAGCGAATTTTAAAGGTACCGGATTTCCGGTGCGTTGAAAAACCATTAAACGAGGGTGAATGGCGAAAGAAGAAACCATCCAGATGCAGGGAGAGATTTTAGAAACGCTCCCCAATGCGATGTTCCGGGTTAAATTGGAGAATGGTCACGTTGTGTTAGGACATATCTCCGGCAAGATGCGCATGCACTATATCCGCATTCTCCCGGGTGACAAGGTGACGGTAGAACTGACCCCATACGATTTGACCAAAGCCCGGATTACATTCCGAGCCAAGTAACAGAATTAAAGACTAGGAGCGAAAAATGAGAGTTCAAGCCTCGGTAAAAAAAATCTGCCGCAATTGCAAATTGGTGCGGCGCAAAGGTGTGTTACGGGTAATTTGTACCGATCCGCGCCACAAACAGCGCCAAGGATAATCCACATTTATTGCGGATGAACCTTGATTCAGGTTCCTTTTTCCGTTAAAATTCAAGGCTTTTCTTGTTAAGAAGCGGGTAGTCGACAAGGGTTTAATATGGCACGTATCGCTGGTGTAAACATTCCCAATCATCAACATGCAGAAATCGCATTGACTGCAATCTATGGCATCGGGCGTAATCGCGCGCAGGAAATTTGCGCCGCTGCCGGGGTCAACAAATCGGTCAAGATCAAAGATCTGAATGATACCGATATGGATAAGCTGCGCGAGCAGGTTTCCAAATTTACGGTTGAAGGCGATCTGCGTCGCGAAGTATCCATGAACATCAAACGCTTGATGGACTTAGGGTGCTATCGCGGCAGCCGTCATCGCAAAGGGCTCCCGGTACGAGGCCAGCGTACCCGTACCAATGCGCGTACGCGCAAGGGGCCGCGCAAGGCCATTCGCTTGGCGAAGTAATATTTTTAAAATTGTAGAAGTAAACAAATTTATAAAGCAGGCATCGCGCGCTGTCGCGTAATGAAGGGAAAGAAGGAAAATACGAATGGTTAAACCGACCGCTGCACGCGTTCGCAAGAAGGTGAAAAAAAATGTCTCCGAGGGCATTGCGCACATTCACGCGTCGTTTAATAACACCATCATCACCATTACTGATCGTCAGGGTAATGCGCTGTCATGGGCAACGTCAGGTGGGGCAGGTTTTAAAGGGTCACGTAAATCCACCCCTTTTGCCGCTCAGGTTGCTGCAGAGGCAGCTGGCAAGGCCGCACAGGAGTGCGGGGTCAAAAACCTCGAAGTGCGCATCAAAGGCCCCGGGCCTGGACGTGAATCCGCCGTACGTGCCTTGAATGCCCTGGGCATGAAAATATTATCCATCGCTGACGTGACGCCGGTACCTCACAATGGGTGCCGCCCACCAAAGCGTCGTCGCATGTAATTGCAGGGAGACAAAAAAATGGCTCGTTACACTGGTCCCAAATGCAAGCTCTCCCGTCGTGAGGGCACTGATCTGTTCCTGAAAAGTGCACGGCGTCCGCTTGATTCCAAGTGCAAACTTGAATCACGTCCCGGGCAGCATGGTTCCAAACAATCCCGTGTGTCTGAATACGGTATGCAATTGCGCGAAAAGCAAAAAATTCGCCGAATGTATGGCGTTCTTGAACGTCAGTTTCGCACCTACTTCGCCAAAGCGGCCAGCCGCAAGGGCGCAACGGGAGAAAATTTGTTGCAATTACTGGAATCGCGTCTTGACAATGCAGTCTATCGTATGGGCTTCGGCTCTACTCGTGCAGAAGCGCGTCAATTGGTCAGTCATTGCGCGGTGCTGGTTAATGGCAAAAAAGTCAACATTCCTTCCTATATCCTGAGTGCGAACGACATTGTCTCGCTTCGGGAGAAAGCGCAAAAGCAATTGCGGGTGCAGGATTCGCTCAAATTGGTGGAAGCAAACGGCTTTCCTAGCTGGGTCGAAGTCGATGTAAAAAAATTTTCGGGTATATTCAAGGCCGCTCCTGACCGTAGCGAATTTGCCTCTGACGTGAACGAACAACTCGTCGTCGAACTTTACTCAAAATAATTGTTCCATTCCGGTCGTACTACGCCATAACGCGTGGTGCGATATCAATTTTTAGAGGTTATCGTCAATGCAAAGCACTGCTACAACCTTCCTGAAGCCGCGCATCATCGATGTTCAAAACGTCTCGCCTGTGCACGCCAAAGTATTCATGGAGCCATTCGAGCGGGGCTATGGGCATACGCTCGGTAACGCCTTGCGACGCATATTGCTTTCTTCCATGCCGGGATATGCGCCTACCGAAGTGAAAATATCCGGAGTATTGCACGAGTACTCTACCCTGGAAGGTGTGCAGGAAGACGTAGTTGATATCCTGTTGAACCTGAAGGGTCTGGTGCTGAAGTTGCACAATCGCAACGAAGTAACATTAAAACTCAAAAAATCGGTTGCTGGCCCTGTTACGGGTGCCGATATCGAACAGGTGCATGATGTTGAAATTATCAACCCGGAACATGTCATCGCCAATTTGACTGCAGGTGGCAAGCTCGATATGCAAATCAAAGTGGAAAAGGGCCGCGGTTACGTCGCCACGACCGCACGTCGCGGTGAGCATGACAATCGCAGCATCGGTTCCATTCTGCTGGATGCATCCTACAGCCCGGTTCGCCGCGTCAGCTACGCGGTCGAGAGTGCGCGCGTCGAACAGCGTACCGATCTTGACCGATTGGTCATGGATATCGAAACCAACGGCTCAATCGAGCCGGAGGAAGCTGTGCGCTATGCAGCGCGTGTGCTAGTGGATCAACTTTCGGTATTTGCAGATCTGCAAGGCACCCCCATGCAGCTGGAAGAAGCAAAAACACCGCAAATTGATCCCATCCTTCTTCAACCCGTAGACGATCTTGAACTTACCGTACGTTCTGCGAATTGCCTCAAAGCAGAAAATATTTACTACATTGGCGATCTGATTCAGCGCAGCGAAAACGAATTGCTGAAAACACCCAACCTGGGCCGCAAGTCACTTAATGAAATCAAAGAAGTGTTGGCGACAAAAGGCCTGACATTAGGGATGAAGCTGGAGAACTGGCCCGTAGCTGGCATGGCAAAGTAATCGCCATTTTTCAACCATAACGATAACAAGGCTGCAAAAGCCAAGATTGTATAGAAAGGAAATTTTATGCGTCATCGTCATGGACTTCGCAAATTAAATCGTACTTCCTCGCATCGCTTGGCGATGCTGCGCAACATGACTAACTCGCTTTTTCAGCATGAGGTCATCAAAACGACCCTGCCCAAAGCCAAAGAACTGCGCCGGGTTGCTGAGCCGCTCATTACTCTTGGCAAGGAAGCCACCTTAGCCAATCGCCGTCTGGCTTTCAACCGGTTGCGCGATCGTAATATGGTCGTCAAATTGTTTGATGAGCTGGGCCCACGTTACAAGAATCGCAATGGGGGTTATTTACGTATTCTTAAATTTGGCTTTCGTCAGGGAGATAATGCGCCAATGGCGCTTGTAGAACTCGTTGGCCGCTCAGAAACAGTTGATACGGAAAATCAACAGAGTGAGGAAAAAACGGTTTAAGCACTTTATCTACCCAGCAATAGAAACAATGCGGGGGAAAATAGAGTGCGAAAAGTTGTACATACAATTAACGCTCACGTAGCGCCTGTTGGGACGTTCTCGGTACGCCGTACCCTACCCAATCAACAATGTCACTCAGTCGGGCCTTGGGTATTCCTTGATCACTTTGGTCCTTTCCAGGTCACCCCCGGGCACGATGGCGTGGGGCCGCATCCCCACGCGGGTATCGAAACAGTCACCTATCTATTGTCCGGGCGTAACGAGCATCGCGACTCAGCGGGACACACCGGTATTGTTGGCCCAGGTGGAGCACAGTGGATGACCGCAGGACGGGGAATTATTCATGCTGAAATGCCAGTGCCTGCCAATGCTGACGAAATGACCTTACACGGTATCCAGCTATGGACAACGTTACCGCGCGCGATGAAACAAATGCTACCGCGTTATCAACGTATAGACGCCGCGACTATTCCTAAAGGCCTCATAAAAGGCGGTATGGTACGGATAGTGGCCGGCGAATACGAGTCTATCAAAGGCCCAGCACAGATTCTGATGCCCTTACTGCTTTGGCATGTCAGCCTCGATGCAGGCGCATCGTTTAAAGGAGCAATTCCGCGCGAGTTTGAAGTGGCAGCTTATGTCATTGCCGGAAATGTTAGCTTTTATAACCATGCCCCCGACATTTCCATGGGTACGCTTGTTGTTTTTGCTGATGGAGAAAAGGTGCAAAACGATAGCGCAGTGGCATTTACCAACAATACCAAGGAAACGGTCGATGTACTGTTGCTTGGAGGGGTGCCAGCAGAAGGGCCGTTGGTGTTTTACGGACCATTTGTTATGAATAGTATCGAGCAAATACACCGAGCTGAACGTGCTTACCGGAATGGAGAGATGGGTATACTTGACGAGTAAGCAGAAAATTTCATGGTCAAAAGGCTAAAAATAATATGACGATTGCCAATATTCTCGCTTTTGCCGGAAGTACCCGAAAGGCTTCCTATAATCGCAGAGCACTGCATATCGCCGTGGAGGGTGCACGCGCTGCCGGTGCGGCAGTCACCGAAATAAATTTAGGTGATTATCCCATGCCGCTATACGATGCTGATTGGCATAGCGCGCATGGCGTACCTGAAACGATGCTGAAACTGCGCGCATTGATGATGGCAGCGAATGGTCTCCTTATTGCTAGCCCGGAATACAATACATCCATCACGCCCCTACTGAAAAATACGATCGACTGGTTATCGCAATCGGTCGATGGTCAAGCGGGGGCGGTTCCATTTTCCGGAAAAATTTGTGGGTTACTCGGCGCATCGCCCGGTGCATTTGGAACCATTCGAGCACTGCCGCATGTTTCTTATATTCTTTCGAATTTGGGCAGTGTTGTGCTCCCTGTAGTTGCTATTCCAAAAGCAGGAGAATTGTTCAATGAGGACGGTACTTTGAATGATGATCGGATGCAAAAAATGCTGAAAAATTTGGGCGCGCGCGTCGCCAGTCTCGCCGGGAAAGTATAACTATCGGGAAACCGGATTGGCTTTCAGCCAGATCAACAATTGATCCATCGGCATTGCCCTGCTGATCACATATCCCTGCGCAAGGTCGCAGCCCATGGCACGCAGCTCTTCCAGTGTTTCACGGTCCTCTACACCTTCGGCAACAGCACGCAGTTCGAAATTATGCGAAAGGTCTATGACTGAACGTACGATTTGTTGATCGCCCTTGGTCTGCCGCATATGCTGGACAAATAGCTTATCGATTTTAAGTTCGTCTAGCGGATAGCGTTTGAGATAGGAAAGCGAAGAATAACCGGTACCAAAGTCGTCGACCGACAGGCGTGTGCCGATACGCTTGAAACGTTCCAGCATGGCCAACGAACGATCGGCATCGACAATCGTCGAACTCTCGGTGATTTCCAAGGTAAGATCGGTTGGCGCGATTTCCCATGTTTGCAACGCGTGCTCGATAATATCCGGCAGATCGGCATCGGCCAGTGTTACGGTGGACAGATTGACGCTCATGGTGAGTTTGATACCTTTGCGATTGAGTTCCGCAAGCTGGCGCAAAACAGTGTTGAGCACCCAATGGGTCAACGCACCGATAAGACCGCTGCCTTCTGCCACACGCACAGCGATTGCTGGTGGAATGGCGCCGTATTCTGGCAGATTCCAGCGCAGCAGCGCCTCGACTGCATCACATGCCCCGGTGTGCAGATTGATTTGCGGTTGATAATGCACCATCAGTTCATTAGTTTTCAACGCACTGCGTAAGGCGGCATCAAGACCGCGATAAATCTCGGTATCACGTTGATCTTCACGTTGAAACATATGCGTGCCAATATCGCTGGCATGAGCAGCGCGTTTTGCGATATCAGCGCGTAGGATCAAATCTTCGGCTGTATCGGCATGCTCGGGATAGCAGGCAATGCCAATTGTGGGACGAACGTACACTTGCTCATGACCAAACTGGAAATAAGGTTCCAGAACACGTTGAATTTTGCCGGCAGCCAGCCACGCTTGCGTCGCGCTTTTGAGCTGTGGCAACACAATACAAAGTTTATCGTCTGCTACCTGCACGTAACGATCGGCTTCGCGCAGCGCATCGGACAGGCGTTGCAAGGCTTGCCGGGTGATTTCTGCACGGGGTACGCCAAGAATGTCGTCCAACCTATCCGGGCGGGTCAAAATTATCATCAAGACTGCAACAAACTGCTGCTTGGCCTGCGCTTCGTCAATCGCCATGCAAATGAAGGCACGCAGCGCGTGGCGCGGCAGTTCCTGAGAGTCGATATTGCCTGCCCCTAACACTATAGCCACAATAGTTAGGTAAGATAAAATTCGTTGGGGTCGAGACCGAATGCCCCACTGGGAAGACCACGCCGGATATAAACTGGCGTGTCGGACACATCATAAAGCAAGTCGAAAGTACTGGGATGACGGCGCGGGGTTTTGTCCGGGTCAGCAATGATCAGCACTTTAGGCCGTAGGCGCTTAATTTTGTTGTGGGTAACCACAACGGCCACCTCGCCAGTAGAAAGTTCGACCATACAGCCTACCGGAAATACGCCTATCGATTGAATGAATTGCTCCACCATCGTGACATGAAACTGTGTCCCGCCCCAATTCGATAGCATCTGCAAGGCCTCGTGAGGCGAAACCGGCGCGGCGTAAGGGCGGCGCTTGGTCACAGCCGCAAATGTATCGGCGATGGCCGCCATGCGGCCGAAAACGCTGATTTGATCCCCCATCAGAAAATTGGGATAACCGGTACCGTTCATGCGTTCGTGGTGCTGAGCAATGCCTTCTAGCACATCGGGATGAATATTTGGTGTTTGGTGCAGAATGTCGATTCCATGCTCGACATGATCTTTTACCATTTCAAATTCTTCCGAAGTCAGCCGTGAGGTTTTTTCCAACAATTCGCGGGGCAACCTAATTTTGCCAATATCCAAGAGCAGCCCGATCATGCCAAGATGAGCTAGATCGAATTTTGGATAGCCGAGATGGCGCCCAAACGCGACCAGATTGACGGCGACACTCAAGCCATGACCATAGGTATTAAGATCCTGTTCCCGTAAACGGGCGACCCATACCAGCGCATCGGGGTTGCGCACCATGCTTTCTACCATATCGTCAATCACGTCCTCGACCATGGTGAGCTCAAGGGAATTACCGCTGCGAATATCGTCCACAACCTTGTGAAGCAAATCGTTGGTACGGGAAAAGGCATCGTTCGCACTACCGATTTCTTCTTCGACGGTCTTTTCGTCCTCGTAAATCGTTAATTGCACATTTTCGGGAATGAAAGTAGGGCGCTCATTGTGTGCAGGCGGTTTATATTCGGGAACCGCATCGAAATCGAATTTCTCTTTAGGCATGCGGCGCACCAATAAACTGCGGAAACTGCCTGTGAGCTGCTTCCACCACGATTGCTCGCTCTCGGGTGTGTTGTCGTGGTAAGTGGCAGGAGATCCATTTGCGGGATGCGTTGCATGATCGGCATCCGCAAATAGTCGTGGCGGCTTATCCGTGTCCACTGCCGATATTACGAGCGGCTTGGGGCGCAGGCTATCATTCAATGCGGTGGATGCACGAGATTCCAGCTTGCCTGTTACAGGGCGCCCTGACGAACGAGGGCCTCCTGGCGTTGCTGGTGTTTCAGGCTTGGGTACGGCTCTGTGATGGATCAGCACCTGAGGCGTGTCGCTTGGTGCCCGTTCATCAACCGGACGTGGGATGGCAGGCTTTTTCCGCCATTCAAATTCTGCTCCGATTGAGCGTACTGGATCGATGATGACCCAATTGCACACCTCGCGAAGCTGGAGCAATTGTTCCTCGTCTTCTATCAGGAAACCCTGTAGCAGAAAAGGCGTATCGATCCAGGGTCGATCCAGACTCTCGACAAACATGCCGACCTTGAGATCACGTGAAAAATATTTTTCGGACATTGAAAGTAGTACTGCACCGCAATCATTGCTGGCTAATATTGTAGCGAGTATCCTGCCTGCTTTCTTCGAATTTAATCAAAAATGACAAATTCCATCTTCTGTTTCCCATCTTATTTGCATTAAGGAACCTCTGATTAAGGTGGGTGATTTCATTTCCAGCTTGTTTCATTACAATACGCGATAATGAAATTATTCTTACCCATTCAAACACCAAGTGTTGGCGTTACATCCTGAAAATTCGTTTTTATTAACTGATGTTACGCACTGCAGAGCAGAAACATTTTTACCGGAAAAGCCATTTTCATAGGGAAGCCGCTTCGCCTGCGCGTAACATCAATTATTAATAATTGTTTATTTCTTTCTTGAAGGATCTCCATGTCCCCACATCTATTTTCCCGATTTTCGTTAAAAACACTTGCCGCACTGATCGCAATAAATAGCGCCGTGTGGGCCCAAGTGCCTGCTCTGGCATCGGCAGGCGCCAATAGCACCCCAGCTGCTACATCTCCCGTAACGTCGGCGCCAGGGCCAACTGCGGCGCCACGCCCGTTTAAGGATATTGTCAAAGAGGCCAAAGAAATCCCTGGTTTTTTTACCCTTTACCAAAAAGACGAAAAAATCTGGATCGCCATCAAACCAGAACAATTTGATCAACCCTTCTTTTTCACCTATAACATTCCACAAAGTGTGGGCGAACGCGGCCTCTATGGAAGCCAGATGGGTGGAGCCGATTTGGTGGTATTCAAGAAAATCGGCACCCAAGTGCAATTGATCGCCAAAAATGCAGCGTTTTATGCCAGGCTCGGTACGCCCCAAGCCAAATTTGTTTCTGAGAGTTTTTCGGATAGCTTGTTGGCGAGCGCAGCAACGGTATCAGCGCCGCACCCTGATACGAAGGCTGTACTGGTGGAGGCCAATGGCCTGCTATTTACCGATATTCCGGGCTACCTGACACGACTTGAATTTGCTTACCGGCTGCCGTTTGCGCTCGATGCACGCAATACCAGCTTTTCGCACGTCAATAACAGCGAGACAATGACCGGCTTGCAAGTGCAAGCGCATTTCAATATCCCCAAACTTTCTGCGCCACCGCTTACGCCACCGCCTGTTCCAACCCCTCCGCCCCCGTCTACAACACCGGATCCGCGCAGCTTATTTGTGAGTTTTTATTACAGCTTTGCAAAATTGCCGGAAAAGCCAATGGCGCCACGCATCGCTGATGAACGTGTCGGGCATTTTGTTTCGTCGCATCGCGATTTTAGCGAGGATTTGTCGCCCAAAACCAAAGTGCACTATATCAACCGTTGGCGCTTGGAAAAAAAGGATCCGGCACTGACCGTTTCCGAACCCAAGGAACCTATTGTTTATTGGCTGGATAAAAATATTCCAGAAAAGTATCGCAAGGCAGTAACCGGGGGTGTTCTGGAATGGAACAAGGCATTTGAAAAAATAGGTTTTAAAAACGCCATTGTTGTGAAGCAACAGGGTGACAGCGACGATTTTGACACCATGGATGCACGCCATGCTTCGATCCGCTGGTTCACTGGGGCGGATATTGGTTTTGCCATCGGCCCGTCACACAAGGACCCGCGTACCGGTGAAATTCTCGATGCCGATATCGGCATGTCGGACATATTTGCACGGGGTGCACGCCGGACTGTAGTAGAGGATATCGGCAAGCCCTTAACGTTCGATGCTAACTTCGCAGGGGCATTTTCTCCTTCCATAAAGCAACAAAGCCTGTTTTTGGCTTGCAACTATGGCGCTGAAAAAGCGCACGATATGCATTTCACTATGGATTTGCTCGAAGCCCGAGGCATGGATATGGATAGCCCAGAAGCTGAAGCGCTGGCACAGGCCTATGTATTTGATGTAATCATGCACGAAGTAGGGCATACCCTTGGTCTCCGGCATAATTTCCGCGCGTCGACTATCTATTCGATAAAACAGATTCAAGATCCTGCCTTTACCAAAGTGCACGGCCTCGCAGGTTCAGTGATGGACTATAACCCCTTCAATCTGGCGCTAAAGGGCGAAAAGCAAGGCGAGTACGTGATGTCTAGCCTGGGGCCTTATGATTATCTGGCGATTGAATATGCCTACAAGCCGCTTGACCTAGCCACCGAAAAGGACGATCTTTTGAAGATTGCCCTCAAGGCAACGACCCAGCCTGAGCTGGGCTATGCAACCGACGAAGATGCAGGCTTTGGCAACATCCTGATCGGTATCGACCCCGAGGTAAACCGTTTCGACATGGGCTCGGATCCTTTGGAGTATTACAAAAAACGCATGAAGCTGACGCGCGAATTGTGGGATCGTATTCAGACCCTGCAACTCAAACCTGGTGAAAGCTATGAGCGCCTGACGCGTTCGTTTGCTTCGGGCTTCCGGGGGTTGTCGCTGGTAGCTCCGCTGTTGGCCAAGTATGTAGGCGGCGTAAAGCATCTACGCGATCGCGCAGGCACTAATCGCCCCTTGTACGAGCCAACGCCGGTTGTGCGTCAACGCGAGGCGCTGGCTTTGTTGACCGACAGCGTATTCAAGATCGACAGCTTCAGATTGAAGCCGGAATTTGTCTCGCACCTAGCAATCGATCATTTTGAGCGGTCCCTGAATCCAGATATTTCAATTGCGAATAGCGTGCTCAATCTGCAAAAAGGGGTGCTCGATGTATTGATGGCGGATGCAGTTGCTCAGCGCTTGCTCGACTCTCAGGATAAAGTGGCAAACGGAAACAAGGTGCTGAAACTATCGGATATGTACGATGGTTTGCAGCAAGCAATATGGAGCGAACTACGGACAGGTGATGAGATTTCCGCCATGCGCCGCAATCTGCAGCGCGAACATTTGAAACGTATAGCCAATACTTTGGTTCGCCCTGCGGCTACGACTCCGGCTGATGCTCGCAGTTTACAACAGGAAAATGCCGTACAGCTACAAAACCGCATTCGTATCGCTCTCGCCAAACCTATGAGCAAAGAAGCCAAAGCCCATTTAGCGGAAAGCCTTACTACACTTAACGAAGCATTAAAAGCCTCACTCCAGCGCACAGGCGTATAAGTCTCGATAAATCACTCTGGCTCATCGTGATGAGCCAGAGTGATTTTATAGGTTCAGGTCATAAGCTCCTTTTTGGCTGCAGGAATAGATACTTCGAATATCACGCCCGATCGGTCGTCGATATTACGCGCAGAGACCGATCCCTTGTGAAATTCAGCAATCAGCCGGGTGATATAAAGCCCCAAACCCAGATGGCCCTTCTGGTTTCCGGGGCCTTTACGTAGCGATACCATCGATTCAAACAAGGTTGCTCCCATATCATCCGGAAGTGGGGGGCCGCTATTGGAAACAGTGAGGACAATTGTATCTTCAGTGCCTACCAGATTGATCAGGATTGGTTTTTCGGCAGGAGAAAAATCCATCGCATTGTCGATCAATTTATCGAGCAATTGCGCCATGGCGTCGGGAATGCCCTCCATAAACAGGTGGTGTTGCGAATCAAGTTCAAAACGATAAGCAGGGTAAGCCGCCCCATAGCCATGCACGCAACCTGCGATGACCTCGGCCAAGTCGAAAACCTCTTTTTCAGCGCTCTGCAAAAAACGCTCCAGCTGCGTACCCTCGGATAAGCGTGCAATCAGGCTGGAGAGCCGCGCCACGCCTTCGCTCGCACGCTCGACATATATTTTCGCTTCCTCAGGATGGGTTTGTTGCCGCAAATTGTCCAGTGAAGAGCGGACCACCGCAACCGGGGTACGCAACTCATGCGACAGGCGACTCGCCATATTTTCCAGATAGCTATTGTAGCTTTGCAACCGGGCTATCATGTTGGATAGTATTCTCGATAGATCGCCAATTTCGTCGCGGGATGCTGTACCAGGCAGTGCGTTCTTGATCCTTCCTTGCGCATCGATGGCGCGGTCAGCCGCCCTGGAAAGGCGACGAACCCGCATCGCAAGACGAGCCGCAAAAACGAACAGCACGACAAACCCCGCTCCGAAAACAATCAAGGTCATAACCGCAAGGTTTTGCAAAGCATTCGCTTTGAGAATCTGAATGGCTGCGGTCGTTTCTTCTACGACAACGGCCGCAATAATGTCGTCGCCCAACCATACCGGTTGAGCAGCGGAAAGAATGATCGATTGCCGGTCTTTCGTATAGCGCCAATAGGCAGTCGGTTGGCCAACCAGGGCACGATCGACTTGGGACATAACAGCCTGCGAACGAAGCTGGGGATCGTCACCGGGATCGTCTGGAGGAGCGGCCATGATCAGTGAAAACAATCGGGAGAGAAGATTATCGGGCTTGCCCGGTAAGGCCGGTGTGACAGGATTGACGTTGCGCAGGTTGCCCCCCAAGCCGCGTACCCGTGCGTGTGCATCGATTACCCAGACCCGAGTGGCGGCGCGTGCGACAAGATTGAGCAGGCGTTCGATTTCTTCCGAGGGTACGTAAGTTGTACCCAGACTGGCGGCGGTTTCCGGGTCCGAACTGCCAAACAACGCAATGATCTTGCGATGCTCCTCGGCTTCTGCGCTTGCCGATGGCAATCCGCGTGCAAAGAGCGTCGGGCGGTCTGAAAGACTCGCCGCGATTGCGCGTGCTGTGTTGGCGAGACTCTCCTCCTGGCCTGTACGCAAAAAGGCTTCCATTCGCTCGATAAAATTGAATCCCAGCCAGGGAATCAATAGCAGAACAAGCGAAACCAGCAGGAGCTTAAAGCGTATGCTGAAAATAAAAACAGGAAGCGGCATGAGGCAGGTTATGGTTTCCAGCGATAACCCATGCCGTAGACTGTTTCGATCGCATCGAATGCCGAATCGACAACCATGAATTTTTTGCGAATACGCTTCATATGAGAGGTGATGGTGTTGTCATCCACCAGCATTTCTGCTTCGCGCATCAGTTGATCGCGATTCTTGACGTGGCCGATGAATTTGACCAGCGCGTGAACCATCCAGAACTCGGTTACCGTCAGCACAACGTTCTGCTCTTTCCATTTAATTCCAAGCCGATTAATGTCGAGGATCAGATCGCCACGATTCAGCACGTCCTCTGCGCGCGCAGGAAGACTTGCTGCATCAATGCGCCGGAATAGCGCGGAAATACGGGCCAGCAGATGCGGGATGCTGACATCCTTGGTCAAATAATCGTCTGCACCGAGCCGTAATCCCGAGACCACATCAAAATCGCTATCGCGCGCAGACAAAAAAATGATCGGGAGCGTAGCAGATAGCCCCCGCAGATCACGGCAAAGCGTGAATCCGCCATCGATTTCCTGGCCCAAGCCAATATCGATAATGGCGAGATCGGGTAGCCGATTGCGAAATTCCAGCATCGCCTTCTGCCTCTCGCTAAAAACAATGGCCTCGTAGCCACCGCGTTTAAGTGCATCGGCGTAGTTTTCACGAATGGTCGCATCGTCTTCAACCAACGCAATACGTTTTCCCATATGGAGTGTCCTTTTTTGTATTTTGTGGACTATATCGCAATGCGGTTGTTTCGGTAGCAATATTCCCCGTTACAGCCACAACATCATTTTGCGGCCACTTTTTCCGAAGTAATCCGCCATTTTTTATCATAACCAGCGCCATGTTGCCGTTGTGTAATGTTTGCATTGAAGAGCCTATTACATATACACAAAGGAGATTGCCATGGACGAAAATGATTTGCCGCGCGGACGTCTGGGAAAAATCAGAACAATACATACATTTTCTTTCGATATTTTGAAAATGTTGTCTGCCGCATTTATAACGGCCTTGATATTCAGCGCGATGGCGACTGCTATTGTCTTAATTCTGAGCCCTGCTGCGGAAGCGCGCACTTCGACGAGCAATACAACGCGAATTTGATTGGCTATTTCAACCGGATACAGCCTCATAAAGTCAACCAAATATTCGCGTAAAACCGAACCTCGGAGCATGACGCTTGCACATCTCTTCTCTCCCTCGTGTGAGCGTCCTCTGGGCCAAATCGGAATACAAGTTTTCTTCTCTAATCAAGCACTGATTAAGAAAATATCGCCACTACTTTTTAGCGGCGGTCTGGCCAAAATACGTTCTTCTGCAATGGCAGCGCCACCACAGAAGGCTGAACAAGTTACTTATGTATCGCTGACAGGAAAAAAATCGGACGTTGCCTGCGTTATGCTTGTTGCTTACTAAGGTAAAATAAAAAACTTTTTTACGGATCGCCAGCCATGTTGACTGGAAGCCTGGTTGCTATTGTTACACCCATGTTGCCGGATGGCGCGCTGGATTTCCCGCGGCTAAAAGCGCTTATCGATTGGCATATCGCAGAAGGCAGCGATGGCATTGTCGTCGCAGGTACGACTGGCGAATCGCCGACCGTGGATTTCGATGAACACTACGCCTTGATCGAGGCCGCCGTCCAGTATTCGGCAAAAAGGATCCCGGTTATTGCCGGAACCGGCGCCAATTCCACCAAAGAGGCCATACGACTCACTGAATTCGCTTATCGCGCGGGCGCAGATTATGCACTTTCCGTCGTGCCTTATTACAATAAGCCTACGCAGGAAGGTCTATATCGTCATTTTCGAGCGATTGCCGAGGCAACCAGCATTCCGGTGATTCTTTACAACGTACCGGGACGTACGGTTGCGGATTTATCCAATGATACGGTTTTACGGCTGGCCGATATTCCCAACATTGTCGGAATCAAGGATGCAACAGCCAACATGGCGCGCGGGGCGGATCTGCTGAAGCACGTACGCAAGGATTTTGCAATTTATAGCGGCGAAGATGTCTCTACGCTGGCGCTCATGCTGCTGGGAGCACACGGCACCATTTCGGTAACGGCCAATGTGGCCCCGCGCTTGATGCATGAAATGTGCATGGCTGCATTAAAAGGCGAGCGTACTCATGCCATCGAAATCAATAACCGGCTGCTAGGTCTGCACAATCATTTGTTCATAGAATCAAACCCGATTCCGGTGAAGTGGGCGCTAAATAAAATGGGATTGATCGATAATGGGATTCGCCTGCCCCTAACGTCGCTCGATCCGAAGTATCATGACACCCTCCGGCAGGCCATGTTGGCTGCCGGTGTCGCTATATAACACAAGGAAATCGCCGCATGAAGTCGATTGTTTCTCGTATTAGCTTGCGTACTATTTTGACGCCTTCGCTGATTGCGCTAATGGCCGGTTGCGGAATAATGGGCAATAAGGGGGCAGATTACCGCTCGCAAGGCGGCAAGTTGCCGCCGCTGGAGGTGCCGCCCGATCTGACCGTGCCCAGCGCCGATGATCGTTTTGTGATCCCCGATCCCAAGGCGACAACCTATTCCACCTATAACCGGGACAAAGCGGCGCAGCCGGCCGCAACGCCTTCGAGTGTATTGCCCAAGATCGACAATGCACGTATCGAACGTGCCGGTACGCAACATTGGCTGGTGGTTAAGGCAGCACCCGACAAAGTGTGGCCGGTGATCAAGGAATTCTGGTTGGAGAACGGTTTTGTTCTGAAACGCGAGACGCCGCAAGCCGGCATCATGGAAACCGATTGGTCGGAAAATCGCAGCAAGATTCCGCAAGACCCTATTCGTAATGCACTTGGTCGCTTTATAGATGGGGCATGGTCCACTCCCGAACGCGATAAATTCCGTACCCGTCTTGAACCCGGGGCCGAAACGGGCACCACCGATATTTATATCAGCCATCGGGGGGTACAGGAGATTTACACTAGCAGCGATCGGGATCGTACTGCCTGGCAACCGCGTCCAGCCGACACCGATTTGGAAGTAGAAATGCTGGGGCGTCTCATGGTGAAATTTGGACAGGGCAGCATATCCCCTGCCGCTCCCGTTACGAGCACAACGATTACAGCTTCACGTGCTATCTATGACAAGGATAAGGGCGGTTCGCTCAAAGTAAACGAGCCTTTCGATCGCGCGTGGCGGCGGGTTGGCTTGGCCCTTGATCGCATTGGCTTTACCGTCGAGGATAGGGATCGCTCCAATGGTATATTTTTCGTTCGTTATATCGATCCGGATGCCGATCTGAAGACAAGCAAGAGCTTCCTGGAAAAGCTGATGTTTTGGCGCAAGGATCCAGAAAGTAAACCGCAGTATCGTATTTGGGTGAGCGAGGCAGCGGGAATCTCCGACGTCGTGGTGCAAGATGCAAAGGGCGATGTCGAAAACTCTCCAACTGGCAAGCGCATTCTTTCCCTACTGTACGAACAACTCAAATAATTGCTATGTTTGAAGATGATGCAGGCCTGTTCCCAACCTAGGGCAGGCCTGTAATCTTTTTATCAACCCAATATTACTCATGAGTTTCCGTTTTGCTTCCCTCGGCAGCGGCAGTGAAGGAAATGCGCTTATCGTACAGGCAGGTAGCAGCACCCTTATGATGGACTGTGGCTTTGGGGTCGGTGATACTGAAAAACGTCTTGCACGCCTTGGCTTGGTTCCTGACGATCTCGATGCCATCGTGGTCACCCATGAACATACCGATCATATTGGTGGCGTCGCACGGTTTGCCCGCAAATACCACCTGCCAGTATGGATGACGCATGGAACGATGCGCATGATGCGTGGCGATATCCTGCACAAAGATCAACTAAATTTCGTAGATCCACATGGTACGTTTGTTATCGATGCCATTAAGGTTATGCCGTACCTGGTCCCACACGATGCAAGCGAACCGGTGCAATATGTTTTTAGCGATGGTGTATCGCGACTTGGTGTGTTGACGGATACCGGGGCCACCACCGCGCATATCGAGGCCATGCTATCGGGCTGCGATGCGTTGGTGCTCGAATGCAATCACGATCTCGATATGTTGATGAATGGCCCTTATCCAGCCAGTTTAAAGCGCCGGGTGGCGGGCCGTTTTGGGCATCTCGATAATGCTGCTGCGGCAGCATTACTCGGAAATATCGATTGTTCGCGGCTAAAACATCTTGTGGCCGCCCATCTTTCCAAACAGAATAATCATCCCGACTTGGCCCGCAAAGCGCTCGCGAATGTGCTTGATTGCGATCGTGAATGGATTGCCATTGCCGGTCAGGAAGATGGATTGGCGTGGCGTTTTATTTGACCAATCTCATTAAGCCTTTTATGCAATAGATTTAGATAGCTTTGGCTAAACTGGTTGCATTGCCAATATATGTTTCTGGCGTCATTTCGAGCAAGATCAATTTGTCGGCATCTGGAATCGGCAGGGTCTTCACAAAAGTCTGCATCGCCTCTTTGGTTAAGCCTTCCTTGCCACGCGTCAATGTTTTTAATTGTTCGTAAGCATCGATAATGCCATGCTTGCGCATCATGGTTTGAATCGGTTCGGCAAGAATATCCCAGCTTGTACCCAGGTCTTCCCCAAGACGCCCGGGATTGGCCTCGAGTTTATCCAATCCTCGCAACAGCGAATCGTAGGCCAATACACAATGGCCGAGCGCTACACCGATATTACGCAACACGGTGGAGTCCGTAAGGTCCCGTTGCCAGCGCGAAACCGGCAATTTCTCGGCCATGTGCCGCAAAAACGCGTTGGCCAAACCAAGATTACCTTCGGAATTTTCAAAGTCGATAGGGTTAACCTTATGCGGCATGGTACTGGAACCTATTTCTCCGGATTTCACTTTTTGTTTGAAGTACCCCAGCGAAATATAGCCCCACATATCGCGGTTTAGATCGATCAGAATGGTATTAAACCGCGCCAGTGCATCAAACAATTGCGCCATGTAATCGTGCGGCTCTATTTGTATGGTGTAGGGATTAAATGTCAGGCCTAACTTTTCTACAAATCTTTTTGCAAAAGCAGACCAATCGAAGTCGGGATAGGCAGCAAGATGGGCATTGTAATTTCCAACTGCGCCATTGATCTTACCCATTAGTTCGGCATTGGCAATGTTTTCATGTGCACGTAGGAGCCGATAGGCAAAATTCGCCATTTCTTTGCCCATCGTAGTGGGAGTGGCGGGCTGGCCATGAGTATGTGCAAGCATGGCGAGTCCGGCATGTTCGTGCGATAAAATTTTTAACTTGGTTTGGATATCGTTTAGTAGCGGAAGTATCGTGGTTTCCCACGCGGCTTTCAGCATGAGCCCATACGATAGATTGTTGATATCTTCGGATGTACACGCAAAGTGAATAAATGATTGCGCCTGTGCAGCTTCTGGAATAGCCGAAAATTTTTCTCTCAACCAGTATTCGACTGCCTTTACGTCGTGATTGGTTGTTGCCTCGATAGCTTTAACCCGCTCTGCATCAGGTAATGAAAATTTGCTTACTGCGTCGCGCATTGCAGCAATAGTATTTGATGAAAAACTTGGGCATTCTGCAATACTCTCTTCAGCCGATAAGGCAATCAGCCATTCGATTTCGATATGAACGCGATACTTGATGAGTGCAAATTCGCTGAAATAAGCACGCAAACCGGCTGTTTTCTTTTCATAGCGACCATCGAGAGGGGAAAGCACAGTAAGCGGCGAAAGCGGCAGAGTCATCAAGAGCATCCGGGAAGAATTTGTGAAATTTTATCACGTGACCTTTTACTCACGACGTAATCCTTTTCAGCTGAGCTGATAAAAAGTGCAATGCTATAATCAATCCCCAGTTCATCCGTCGGACAAAAATGAAATTACTTGCTTCTCACACCAGCCCTTACGCACGAAAAGTCCGCATCGTACTGGCTGAAAAGCGCATCGATTACGATTTTGTCGATGAAAACGCATGGAATGCCAACACGACTGTCACTCTTTATAACCCCTTGACCAAGGTTCCAGTGTTAATTCTTGACGACGGGTCATCGTTATACGATTCGCGGGTGATTGTCGAATATTTGGATGGGGTAACCCCAGTCTCACGGCTTTTACCGGAAGGCGGGCGTGAACGCGCGCTCGTCAAACGTCTTGAGGCGCTTGGCGACGGCATTGCAGATGCGGGCATTACAGTGTTTTTAGAGCGCAAACGCCCATTGGAATTACAAAGCAAAGATTGGATGGCACGCCAAATGAATAAAATTACATCGGCAATCGCTGCTGCGGCGCATGAACTGGGTGATAGAAAATATTTCCACGCTGAATCGATGCTGCTAGGCGATGTCGCACTTGCCTGTAGTTTATTTTGGGGCGAATTTCGTCTGCCCGAAATAGAATGGCGAGCGATGTATCCAAATCTAAAAGCATGGGCTGAACGTTTGGAAACACGCCCCAGTTTTGTTGAAACCAGGCCATCGGCATAATAAAAGCGTACAAGAATTTTGGGGAACCCTTTATGTAATTATCCCTCCCCCAAGACAGATCTCATCACGATAAAGCACCACCGATTGCCCAGGCGTTATGGCCCATTGGGCATCCTGAAAAGAAAGCGTAAAATCCGTACCGTTGGCGGCCGTAATCGTACATGGAGCATCTTTCTGTCGGTAGCGTATTTTGGCCCCATAAGCACAGTTTGTAGCGGGGTATGAACCATTTATCCATGTTGCATCCTGTGCCTGTAGTTCATTTCTCAGGAGTAGTTTGTGCTGGTGCCCTTGCACAACAATTAGTTCGTTTCGTTCCATATTTTTGCCTGCTACAAACCAGGGTTCACCGTCTCCTTGCGACGTGCCACCAATTTGCAGGCCCTGTCTCTGCCCGATCGTGTAATACATCAATCCTTCATGCCACCCCATTACCTGACCAGTTGGCGTTACCATTCTGCCCGGTTTACGTGGCAAATAACGCTGCAAAAATTCACGAAACGGTCGCTCACCGATAAAACAAATGCCAGTCGAATCTTTTTTGGCATGATTGGGTAGCCCGGCTTGGCGGGCTATATCACGCACCTCGGATTTGAGCAGGTGGCCAATCGGGAACATTGTTTTGGACAGCTGTTGCTGATTAAGGCGATGAAGAAAATAACTTTGATCTTTATCGGGATCGACTCCCTTCAGCAGCTCGACCCGCCCATCGATTTCTTTTATACGAGCGTAATGTCCAGTCGCAATTCTATCCGCCCCCAATCCGATTGCATAATCGAGAAAGGCCCTAAATTTTATTTCTGCATTGCATAACACATCTGGATTGGGGGTACGCCCGGAGGAATATTCTCGTAAAAAATCAGCAAAAACACGATCTTTATATTCAGCAGCAAAATTAATTGCTTCAAAATGAATACCAATCACATCCGAGGCAGATGCTGCATCGATAAAATCCTGGCGCGTAGAGCAATGTTCATCATCGCCATCTTCCCAATTTTTCATAAAGACGCCAGTGACATCATAGCCCTGCTGCTTCAATAGCCACGCAGAGACAGCAGAATCGACCCCCCCGGAAAGCCCCACAATTATTCGCTGTTTGCCCATAGCCAAAATATTAAGCACATGAAATAAAAAGGGCGAAGCATCAGCTTCGCCCTTTTGCCAAACTTAAAATTTTCCAGGATTACTTAGCAGCCGCGTCTTTTTTAGCTTTTTTCTTGCTTTTTTTCTTTTTTTCAACTTTCTTTTCTTCGGTCTTCATTTCTTTCTTTTCCTCAACCTTAGCTTCAGCTTTAGCAGGAGCAGCAGATTTGGTTTCAGTCTTGGCTGGGGTCGTATCAGGTTTAGCTTCAGTTTTGGCCGCGGGAGCTGCGGTCTGAGCAGCAGCGCTGATGGCAACAGTTGCAAACAGGGCAGCAACAAGAGCAAAGATAGTTTTCATTTGTTTATTTCCTTTGAATATGAGTGAAATTATTAATTAATTCAGACAGATTTTTGCCTGCCGAAACAAATAACGCGCATGATTATAGTCGGTTGACAGGCTGTAAATCTAGAGGGCCTGCCATTGCCCTGGTAAAAGGCTATTCAGTTTCCAATCACCAATAGCAACACGTACCAATCGTAATGTAGGCAATCCGATTTTCGCTGTCATACGTCTTACCTGGCGGTTTTTGCCTTCATGAATCGATATTTCTAACCAAGTAGTGGGAATATTCTTCCGGAAACGTATAGTAGGGTTGCGTGGCCATATTGAGGGTGCAGGTAGGATGCGAGCTTCAGCAGGCTGAGTAACGAAATCACCCAAATCTAGGGGAGAGCGCAAAAGACTTAGGTTCTCTTCGTCAGGGATGCCCTCGACTTGGGCCCAGTAAGTTTTTGTTAATTTATAACGTGGATTACTGATTCTAGCTTGCAAATCGCCATTGTCTGTTAATAGCAATAGCCCTTCGCTGCCTGTATCGAGTCTACCAGCTGGGTAAACATTGGGAAAATCAATATATTGTTTAAGAGTGGATTTATTCCCGGAGGGGCTAAATTGGCAAATCACCCCAAAAGGCTTATTAAATAAGATAAGCATAAAATGAAAAAGCCTCTGCAGCTTTTTGCCACAGAGGCTCTGAATAATTCGAGCGGATTTAACCGTTCTGTATATTCGACGCTTGTTTACCTTTGGGGCCTTGGGTTACTTCAAAAGCAACCTTTTGACCTTCTTTCAGGGTTTTGAACCCATTCATCTGGATTGCCGAGAAATGCGCAAATAAATCCTCGCTACCATCGTCTGGTGTAATAAAACCATAACCTTTAGCATCGTTGAACCACTTAACAGTACCTGTTGCCATGTGCAATTGCTTCCTTGAAAAAAACGGGTTGGAATCCCGGAAATCGTTTGGGAATCAAGGACCCACAACTGCACACATCATGATGATTGGGGCAAATGCAGTTAACTTGAAGCCAAACTCCAAGCCGCCTTATACCAATAATTTCTATCAAAGTCAAATCAACTGTCGTTTTTTCATGACATGGAATTCATTAAAATTATTGATATGTACTTGAAAAACGTGTAATGGTTATTCATATTAAGCCTACTGATACACTGGTAATGTGAAAATGTGAAATTACATCGAACATGGTAACAAAGCATCGGGAAGATACCCAGGTAAAGGAACACATCCGTGAGGTAAAACCTCCATCAATGTGGCAAGTGGTAATGTATAACGATGACTATACGCCTATGGAGTTTGTGATTGCGGTTTTGCAACAATTCTTTGGACATACGCATGAACGTGCTACACAAATCATGCTCAAAGTCCATACAGAAGGGCGTGGAATTTGTGGATTATATCCCCATGATGTTGCCATATCAAAGGTCGAGCAAGTTATTGATTATGCAAGGAAATACGAACACCCGCTGCATTGTGGAATTGAACAAATCTGAACGATGATTTTACACACTGAATCAAGTTTATAAAACGGTGTTTGCTGAAAGGCTAAAAATGATTGCTCAAGAGCTGGAAGTCAGTTTACATACGGCATTTATTGACGCACGGCAAAAGCGTCACGAATTTATTACAGTCGAACATCTTTTGCTGGCATTGCTTGATAACCCTTCGGCGGCCGAGGTGCTGAAATCATGCGCCGCTAAAATTGATGAGCTACGTAAAGCGCTTGTCGACTTTATTGAGGAACATACACCCATTATTGCCGGAGATGGGGAGGCCAATACCCAGCCAACGCTCGGGTTTCAGCGTGTTATCCAGCGCGCGATTTTGCATGTCCAGTCTTCCGGGAAAAAAGAAGTGACTGGTGCAAACGTGCTGGTGGCAATCTATGGAGAAAAAGATTCGCACGCTGTCTATTTTTTACATCAGCAAGGTGTGTCGCGCCTGGATGTAGTGAATTTCATTTCTCACGGTATCTCCAAAAACACTTCTGGCACCCCGCACAGAGAAGAGTTCGAAACAGAGGGCGGTGGCGAGCAATCCGCTGGCGCGTTGGAGAATTTTACGCAATACCTTAATCAGCAGGCTATCGATGGCAAAATTGACCCTCTTATCGGTCGCGATCGCGAAGTCGAACGCGTGATCCAGATCCTTTGCCGGCGACGCAAAAACAATCCCCTTCTGGTAGGGGAAGCGGGTGTGGGAAAGACGGCTATTGCTGAAGGTTTGGCCAAGCGTATTGTTGATGCACAAGTGCCTGAAATACTCGCTCCAAGCCAGGTTTATGCTCTTGATATGGGTGCTTTGTTGGCGGGCACCAAATATCGTGGCGATTTTGAGCAACGATTAAAAGCTGTTTTGAAACAACTAACTGCCAAGCCCTATGCAATTCTGTTTATTGATGAAATTCATACTCTCATCGGAGCTGGATCGGCTTCGGGTGGAACGCTGGATGCATCAAATCTACTCAAACCAATCCTGTCCTCCGGGCAACTAAAATGCATTGGTGCAACCACATATAACGAATATCGCAGTATTTTTGAAAAAGACCATGCCCTGTCGCGCCGGTTTCAGAAAATCGATGTAAATGAACCATCTATTGCTGAAACGGTTGAAATTTTGCGTGGGCTTAAATCGCGCTTTGAAACCCATCATGGAGTCAGATATACGTCAACTGCATTGACTACTGCGGCGGAGTTGTCGGCTAAGTATATTAATGATCGTCATCTCCCTGATAAAGCAATCGATGTGATCGATGAGGCCGGAGCAGCGCAACGTATTACCCCAAAATCAAAACAGAAAAAGACTATTGGCAAGCCAGAAATAGAGGAAATTGTTGCCAAAATTGCCCGCATACCTCCCCGCAGCATTTCCAGCGATGATCGTAATGCGCTCAAAACCCTGGATCGTGATCTTAAGGCGGTCGTATTTGGGCAGGATGAGGCAATCGAAGCACTTGCCACCGCTATCAAAATGACGCGTTCTGGTTTGGGTAATCCACAAAAACCGATCGGCGCATTTTTGTTTAGCGGGCCAACAGGTGTGGGTAAAACAGAAGTGGCACGCCAATTGGCATTCATACTCGGTGTGGAACTCATTCGCTTCGATATGTCCGAATACATGGAGCGGCATGCCGTATCGCGCCTTATCGGCGCGCCACCTGGTTATGTTGGTTTTGACCAAGGCGGGCTGCTTACCGAAAGTATCACCAAACATCCCTACTCAGTGTTATTGCTCGATGAAATCGAGAAAGCACATCCGGATATTTACAATGTTTTGTTGCAAGTTATGGACCATGGCACATTGACCGACAATAACGGGCGTAAGGCAGACTTCCGCAATGTGGTCATTATCATGACGACCAACGCTGGCGCATCCGAACTATCCAAAAATTCAATCGGATTTACTGACGATAAAAAAGCTGGCGATGAAATGGTGGAGATAAAACGCTTATTTACCCCGGAATTCCGTAATCGGCTGGATGCCATGATTTCATTTGCACCGCTATCTGAGCAAATTATTCTGCGCGTTGTAGATAAATTTTTGATACAGCTAGAGGGTCAATTAAACGAGAAAAAAGTCGATGTCACCTTTACCGACGAACTCAAGAAATATCTGACAAAAAATGGCTTTGATCCTTTGATGGGCGCTCGGCCAATGGCGCGTCTGATTCAGGATACGATTCGTCGCGCATTAGCCGATGAGTTACTTTTTGGGCGTCTCGCCAGCGGCGGAAAAGTAACGATCGACATCGATACCAATGGCAAGGTGAAACTCGATATCAGTGAGGAAATTGAATCGGTGGCGCATGAAAGTTAAAAACTACTGATATTTGAGGTTATGCCATAAATTAAAAAGAGAGTGGCTGCTTAACATGTATGAGAGGACAGCATGACCACTATTGTTGTAGTGAAAAAAAAGGGGTTAGCCGTAATCGCCAGCGACACCCTAACTACATTTGGCTCTACGCGGCTGGCAAGCGTTCACGATAGCTCGCCAGAGAAATTGCTAAAACATGGCGACACCTTTTTGGGTGTTGCAGGTTCAGCCGCCCATCAATTGGTACTAGAAAATGTTTTATTGAAAAATCCAGATTTTAATTTTCATAACAAAGCAGAAATCTATGAGAGCTTCCGCAAGATTCATCCGATTTTGAAAGAGGAAGCCTTCCTTAATCCCAAAGAGGAAGATGACGACCCCTATGAATCGAGCCAATTGACTGCGCTACTTGTCAATCCAAACGGAATTTTTGGTGTTTATTCAATGCGTGAAGTATTCGAATTTGAAAAATTCTGGTCGATTGGGTCAGGACGTGATTTTGCGCTGGGAGCCATGTTTGCTGCGTATGAAAAATACAATCATCCTGAGGAAATTGCAAAAATCGGAGTATTAGCCGGCGCCGAGTACGACACGGGAACTGCTTTACCGATGAATGTGCAAACAGTCAAATTGCAAATACTGCCGGCATGATGCCCTGGTAAAGGCAGGGCTGCCCTCATGAGAGACGGTCATCAAATTGCAGTTCGATTAGACAAATGGCTTTGGGCCGCGCGTTTTTTCAAGACACGACGGTTAGCCATTGATGCCATTCATGCTGGAAGAGTTCGTCTTAATGGCGATTGTGCCAAGCCCGCTAAAACCATAAAAGCAGGCGACACAATAGTCTTGCGCAAGCCCCCTTATGAATTCATCTTGGTTATTCAGGCTTTATCGGAACGCCGTGGATCGGCTATTGAGGCCCGCAATCTCTATGCCGAATCGCCTGAAAGCGTGGCGGCTCGCGAAGCTATTGCTAGGCAATTGCGAGAAATGCCGTATTCCTCCTTCAGGGGGCGGCCTACCAAAAAAAATCGTCGTACTCTGATGGCATTTCTTGAAACCATGGAGGTGTGACAGAGTGAACTAGTTTTACAGCATGTTGCACTGCAGCCGGAGGCAAAACGCGAATTCGGCGAGAGCGATCTCGCCGCCTGTAAAACAGTTGCTGCTGAGTTTCATATTCTATTTGGGTGATAGTACGGCCGGTTTTGGATTAACGATGTCGACCAGCTCGATATCGAACAATAACGTTGCATTGGCTGGAATGACACTACTTATTGCCCGCTCCCCATAAGCCAATGCGGGGGGAATGATAATCGTGCGCTTGCCGCCAGGCTTCATACCGGGCACACCAAGGCTCCAGCCCCGGATAACTTTGCCCGAGCCAATGATGAATCCAAAAGGTATACCCGTATCCAAAGAGCTATCGAACTTTGTGCCTTTCCCCTCTGGCTTGGCAGGGTCGTACAGCCAGCCAGTGTAGTGCACCATCACCGGATGCCCCTGCTGCGCGATAAGGCCTTCTCCGACCGAACGTTCAATCGATATAAGATCTGTTACTTTTTCAGGCAGCTTATCACTCTTGCCTAAGGTTACAATTGCAGGAGCGGCAGAAGGAGCCACTGATTTTGAAGCAGGGGATTCGGTTGCCTGAATGGCTGAGGTTGCGATAGCAAGCGTGGCTAGTAAAGATAAACAGGGTAATGAAAAAAATTTCATGCTGACTCCTTGGTTGAAAAATTGTTTTTTTGCTTCAGGATATTTTCACAAGCACGTTAATATCCATCCGGCAACTCTCTAAAATGCCTATCATACCGTGCCCATTAGGAACTTGCCGGTTGAAAGTATTCGACAATCTTTATTCTTACTGAACTACAAACTGATGCAGAGATACTTAATTTCAAGATAATCTTCAATACCGTATTTTGAGCCTTCGCGACCAATGCCAGATTGTTTCACTCCGCCAAATGGAGCAATCTCATTAGAAAATAATCCCGTGTTAACACCAACCATGCCTACTTCCAAAGCTTCCGCTACCCGGAATACACGAGTAATGTCGCGGCTGTAAAAATAGCCCGCCAGGCCAAATTCAGTCCGGTTGGCGAGATCGATCGCGTCCTGTTCTGTTTCAAACCGTACCAAGGGCGCAACCGGACCGAATGTTTCTTCACACATGATTTTCATTTGTTCAGTGACCTGGAGCAACACGGTAGGTTCAAAAAATAGGCTACCTGCAGGATGACGCTGCCCGCCAGTCAGTATGGTTGCACCCTTGGCAAGCGCATCGGCGATGTGATCTTCGACTTTGGCCAATCCCTGTTTGTCTATTAAAGGCCCGATATCAACACCGTCTTCAGTTCCTCGTCCCACTTTGAGGGCGCGCACTTTACTGGCGAACTTGGCGGCAAAAGTATCGTAGACCTTATCCTGAACCAAAATACGGTTGGCACATACGCATGTTTGTCCCGCATTACGGTATTTCGATGCCACCGCCCCTTTGACAGCCGCATCTATATCGCCATCATCGAACACAATAAATGGCGCATTGCCTCCCAGTTCCAGGGACAATTTTTTGATGGTCGGCGCACATTGGCGCATCAGAATACGGCCAACTTCAGTAGAGCCGGTAAACGATAGTTTGCGCACCAATGGGTTGGCACACAGTTCGCCGCCAATCGTTTGCGCATCGCCAGTCAGCACATTGAATACGCCCTTGGGTATTCCGGCACGTTGTGCGAGTTCTGCCAATGCCAAGGCGGAAAGCGGCGTTTGCTCGGCGGGTTTCAATATCATGGTGCAGCCCGCTGCCAACGCAGGACCAGCCTTGCGGGTAATCATCGCATTGGGAAAATTCCATGGTGTAATGGCAGCACATACACCGATCGGCTGTTTCATCACGAGAATGCGCTTGTCAGGCAGATGAGGTGGAATCATATCGCCGTAAATGCGTTTACCTTCTTCAGCGAACCACTCAATAAAAGAAGCGCCGTATACGATTTCGCTTTTTGCCTCCGCGACAGGCTTGCCCTGCTCAAGCGTGAGGAGTAATGCCAGGTCATCGGCATTCTCCAGAATCAGATTGAACCATTGGTGGAGAATAGTGGCCCGCTGCTTGGCAGTTAATGTCCGCCAGTTGGGTAGCGCATTGTAGGCAACATCAATCGCGCGCCTAGTTTCGTTAATACCGCAATTCGGCACCTGTGCAACCGGACAACCATCCGCAGGATTTTCAACTATGAAATGCAGGCCAGAATCGGCGTCGATCCAATCGCCATTCAGATAACATTGCATCCGTAACAGCGAGGGATCTTTCAAGTTAGTGGGGGCAAAATTGCTTGAAGAATTCATTATGGAAATCTCCTGGTGAGGTTAAGAAAAAAATATACGTTGAGCCGATGGGAGAAAAGCCAAAACTGAAAATTTATAGGGCAGGGCCTGCAATCGTTTTTTGCTTTGATTAACATTCTCTTGAGAAGAGTGCAATTTAGCTTTCATTTTAGTAACGACGCGAATTTCAATCAGACCAATCGCAATAAGGCAATTAATCGAAAAGAGAAATTAGTACAAATGCTTACCAAAAATTGCCATCTTAGGCCGTTACAAATAATCATGCTTATCGTTGTGCTCACTGGCGTCCAATTCTGCTGGGCAGAGCGGCCCGTTCTGGGAAAAGGCCTCAAGTCGAATTTATCGACGATGCACATGGAAAGACGTAATGGTGCACTTCTATTCTTTGGTACTTCCCATACTTTCGATCCGGCAGATCAGCAAATTGCCGACATGGAGGAGTTGTGGCGAAAATTTGAGCCAGATATCGTCTTGATAGAAGGCGGAGACTGGCCTGTCGCTGGTTCGAAAAGGGAAGCGATTGAAAAGTATGGCGAGCTTGGCTTTGCGAAATTTTTTGCCAACCAGACTGGCACCTTGGCGCATAATGCCGAGCTGCCTGATAGAGAAGACATGAAGGGCATGTTGGCATTCTTTACGCCTTCACAAGTGAAGCTCTATTACATATTGCGCCGTGTCCCTCAGTGGAATCGGGAAGCTGACCCCAGACCCATACGCGAAAAACTGGCAGCGTTTTTGAACAGTGGGTATTTTCAAAACGTACCGGTCTTGGCGGGTACTCTTAATTCGGTTGAAGATGTAGAAAAAGCAACTAATGATTTAGTTCCTGGTTTGGGGGATTGGCGAAAGGCAACCTATGAGTGGGTAAACCCGATTGGCGAAAAATCCTTTCTAAACGTGATCGCCAAAAAGTCATCCGAAATGAGGGATCGCCACATGGCGAGACAAATCGTCGAGTTGGTTCAATTAGGGAAGCGCGTTGCTGTCGTAGCAGGAGCTGCGCACCTTGCAGCACAACAACCGATGCTGACAAACGCACTTTTTCGGGGACAGCCGATTAATGAGTAGATTTTTCAAACTAACTAGTCGTCCCTGCAAAATTCAAATCAACAGATAAAACTGATACGGCGGCCAAATA
>CAZRAL010000025.1:0-35118 GCA_964598005.1 uncultured Burkholderiales bacterium | reverse complement strand
ACAACCGGACAGGTCGCGTGCTATAAATCCGGACAACTTAAAAACTCGCAACAATTATTAATGCCGTTTCTATTGCAAAATAGAATATGACCCTAAAATAATAAACCACATCTTCGTATAATTTATATTATGTAAAATTACATTATTCTTATTATTTGATGTTACGCGCAGGCGAAGCGGCTTCCCTATGAAAATGGCTTTTCCGGTAAAAATGTTTCTCCTCTGCAGTGCGTAACATCAGTTATTATCCTGCGATTAGCAATTCCTTGACCAAGGCGAAGCCGCTGAAATTTTTGGTGGGGGTATTAATGCGTTCTCACGTTACGAGAACGGCAAGACCAAGCCACCTTTGGCATTGGTGAAATTGCTTAAAGTACTAGATCGACATCCTGATCTGCTGGAAGAAATTAAAGCAGCTTAAGTACTAAAATGGTGGAATTAGATTCCTCGCTGCATCGCTATTCCCTGTGCACCTGCATCAATAGCGGTTTGTAATTCGTGTGGCTGCAAGCCGCCCAGCGCAAAAACAGGCAGAGGCGTGTCGAAAACCAGTTCTGCAAACCGTTGCCATCCCAATGGCGCTTGCTGGGGATGAGACAACGTCCGATTTACCGGGCCCATCACGGCAAAATCGCATTGCAATGCAGCGGCCTGCTCCAGTTCGCCGCGACTATGTGCCGAGGCGCCAACCCATTCCAGATCGGGCAGTTGGGTTAACGTTGCCACTTGTGCCGCGGTGAGATGCACACCATCAGCCCGTGTTTCCTTTGCCAGCACCACATCGCCATTGATCAATACGCGCGCGCCGTGGTGATGCGCACGCGCGATCACCTCACGCGCAAAGTGTTTTAATTCATCGGCAGACATCGATTTTTCGCGTACCTGAATCAGCCTCAAGCCCTTTACCAGCGCGGCTTCCAGCACTTTCAGATAGCGGGCGATACCCATCTCGATCGCATTGGTAATCGCGTAGACAGGCGGCAGGGAAAGCGCGCGGAACAAGGGAGTATTGGCAGGCAGCATGGGCGACACCGACAAACTTTCCACCCGCTGCCAGGCCAGCGCCTGCGCTTCCATGCCACGTGGTTCACCTTGCCATTCAAAAATGCGCCAAAAGTGCAGCCGCACCGTGGCATGGGTATAGCTGTGGGTCAGCGTGAACCATGGCGTGGCACGAGAGACTTCAATATTCAGCTCTTCCTTCAGCTCACGGGCTAGTGCTGCCAGGACTGTTTCACCGGATTCTATTTTCCCGCCGGGAAACTCCCAATAGCCAGGATAGGGTTTGCCTTCAGGGCGCTGGCCCAATAAAAAACTGCCGTCTGGTTTCAATATAACGGCCGCCGCGACCTCGGTTACTTTCATGCAGCGCGTCGTCGTGCGCGAGGTGGCGAGCTTACGTTTTCCCCCGCCCAGTTTTTTGCAAACTGATACGCCACCCGCCCATTTCGCGCGCCCCGCTCCAGCGCCCAAAGCAAAGCTGCTTTACGCATGGCTTCTTTATCCTTCAATTGAGGAGCCAGTTCATTGACCCAATGCTCCGCCACCGCCAGATATTGTTCTTGATCGAAGGGATAAAAGGAAAGCCATAAACCAAAGCGCTCGGAAAGCGAAATTTTCTCTTCCGTGGTTTCGCCGGGGTGAATCTCCCCATCTTCGGCGTGACGGGCCTCCAGATTTTCGCTCATGCGCTCGGGCATCAGATGCCGACGATTGGAGGTGGCGTAAATCAGCATATTTTCGGATGCTGCGGCAATCGAGCCATCCAGCGCCACTTTCAATGATTTATAACCGGGATCATTGGCTTCAAACGACAGATCGTCGCAAAAAATAACAAACCGTTGTGGTTGCCCTTCAAGCAATTCGACGATATCGGCCAGATCGACCAGATCGGATTTATCGACCTCGATCAACCGCAGTCCTTTTTTGGCAAACTGGTTTAGCGCCGCCTTGACCAGCGACGATTTTCCTGTCCCCCGCGCACCGGTCAGCAACACATTGTTCGCGGGACGGCCCTCGACAAATTGCCGGGTATTGGCGATCAGCCGCTCTTTTTGTGCATCGACATCGAGCAAATCCGCAAACCGGATGGCATGAGGATGTTTTACCGGTTCCAGTACGCCACGGCCATTTTTTTTGCGCCAGCGAAAGGCCATAGCTTGGCGAAAATCCGGCGGTGTAACGGGCGGAGGCAGTAATGCTTCAAGGCGCGCGACAAGGTGGTCGACGCGATCAAACAGGTGTTCCAGTTTAGTGGGCGACATAAGATTACTGCGGCAAACTGCTAATTGGTTTGTTCAGAGCTTAGCTAACCGCGCTTTGAGTTTTGTAATCATGGCATCACGCAAAACCGTTATTTGTTCGTCACTGGGCATAGGCGCGGTTGTTGAAGGCCAATCTTCATATGGGGTTGGTATAACGATGCCCATCTCTAAATAAGCTTTTTTTATATCACCATCTAATATATTTAAAATTGCATGGAGTGCAGCATCACAAGCACGATAAGGGGGCGGTAATGTTCCACTAGGCCACAAGAGTGGCCTCTCTACAACCTTGTTTTTATAATCTAAAAAAGGAGCAATTAGAGGTAAAACATTAATATCGTAAGTATTCGCAAGATCATAAACATACATTGACCAAGCCTGTAATTCATTTTTTTCGATCAATTTTTGAGGTGTTTGCTTAAGAAGCATACCGTAATTTTTTAGTACAGCCGATGATAAACGACTAGTAATAGCCCGATCTTTTTTCCATTCATCGACGTGCATATTCAATACAAATAGTGCTCTAAAAGCGGAATCTTCTATATTCTCATGCATGACAATAAGCGGCTCGATAAATGCTGTGCTCCATATTGATTTTTGTTCCATCAGATCATCAAATATTCTTGTATCTTTATTTTTTAGCCGGGCTAAATAAAAATCGATAACTTTTTCCTTATCGAACTTTCGATATAAATGGTCCACTAAATAATTACGCCCCCCCATTCTTCCACTACGTCGATTGATAGCCTCAGTCAATTCATCAAAAGAAATATCCTTCGAAACTTCGGAAATACCCAGTAATGTCTTAAGTATGTATGCATGAGTCGACTCAGATTTTGCTTCTCGTAACAAAACCTTTAGCCGCTGCTGCATGTGAATAAAATCATCTTTATTCGGATATTGCCACTTGAACTCAAAATACGCCCCCTCCTTGGGTGAAGAGAATCGTTTAGTGCCCTTCAGGTCTAAATCAAAATAGAGCTTCGCTTTTACCAACAGCCCTTCTTTTGGCGGCATATTAAGCAATGCAGAGGAATAGCGGCTGGGATAGCCAGCAACAACATAGGTTTCTCCCGGAGAAATTACGATAGCTGCAATCGGTGTTGTTTCCCACGCATGAGGAAACAAGCTGTGAGTACCACCTGAAGCAAGCCCCGCTATAGCAATTCTTGTTTTTCCATCGATGGAAAATCTTTCACTTTCAATACGATAACTGACATCCTTTATTTGAACGGGCTTATCGCCTTTGTTTTTAAAAACCAGCCGTATCCATTCTTCATCACCTAACGAAGCAATGGGTAAATACATCAAGTGGAATTCGAGGTTTTCGACCGTTGCAAGCTCTATGCTATTCCATATTTTTTTTACTTCTGCCGCCGCTATGGCATGAGGAATAACCAACAAAAAAATAATCAGAACAACTATTCGCTTCATATATACACCCAATAAAAAAAGCTAAAAATTTAATCACCCTAGCTTCGGTAATCCGCATTGATTTTCACGTAGTCATACGAAAAATCGCAGGTCCACACCGTGGCATGGGCATCTCCGCGTCCAAGGTCGATATTCACTTCAATCTCGTCTTTTTTCATGACCGCAGCGGCTTCATCTTCACGGTAAGCTGAAGATCGCCCGCCCTGCTCCACGACCCGTACCCCGCCCAATTGCAAACCAATACGTGTGGGATCGAGATCAGCAATACCTGCATTGCCCACTGCAGCCAGGATGCGTCCCAGATTCGGGTCGCTGGCGAAAAACGCTGTTTTGACTAATGGGGAGTGTGCTACCGATTTGGCAACTTTGACGCACTCTTCGCGCGTTTTTCCGCCTTCCACGGTAATAGCCATAAATTTTGTGGCGCCTTCGCCATCGCGCACAATCGCTTGCGCCAGCCACAGCGCCACTTCGGTAATGGCATCGCGCAGCTGGGCAAATTCTGCCGTACCCTCACCGTTGATCGAAGGATTACCTGCTTTGCCAGTAGCAATCAAAATGCATGAATCATTGGTTGAAGTATCGCCGTCGATGGTAATGACATTGAATGAACGCTCCACTGCATAGTGCAGAATGTCCTGCAACACATCCTGCGCCACCGCCGCATCGGTAGCAATAAAACCCAGCATGGTCGCCATATTGGGCTGGATCATTCCTGCCCCTTTCGAGATACCGGTCACAGTCACAGCGGTGTCGCCCAGCATGATGGAGCGCGAGATGGCTTTAGGCACCGTATCGGTTGTCATGATGGCGTGCGCGGCCTCGAACCAGTGATTGGGCGCAAGGCGGGCTACACAATCGGGAATGCCCGCCAGAATACGATTCATCGGCAAGCGCTCCATAATAACGCCAGTGGAAAACGGTAATACTTGCTCCGGCTGGCAATTCAACGCCTGCGCAACGGCTATACAGGTGGCCTGTGCGTCCACCAGGCCGGGTTCGCCTGTGCCGGCGTTGGCACAACCGGTATTGATCACCAGGGCACGGATATCAGCCTTGGATTTCAGGTGCTCCCGACACACCAGCACAGGGGCAGCGCAAAAGCGGTTTTGCGTAAATACACCCGCCACCCGGCTCCCCTCTTCGATCTGGATGATCAACATGTCCTTGCGATTGGGCTTGCGCACGTGCGCCTCGGTGTAACCGAGTTTGACGCCGGTTACGGGTTGCAGGGAGTCGGGGGTAATGGGTACGGAATGTATGGTCATGGGAGAGGTATGAAATGAATTGGTATTTATCCAGCCGCCATCCCCGGATTAGCCTGCATGCCTGTCAGCACAGGGGTATTGGGACTCTTCGGCTTGATGATTTTTTTATCGCGCAAATATTTTGCCACGACATCCCACACCGGCTCGCCATGCCCCCCCTCGCTGATCGGCGCCCAGCTTCCCACTTTGTATTTTTTGTTTGCGTCGAGGAGCTTGCCGTGCAATTTCATATTGCTGATGCGGTGCCCCATTTTTGCATTGGGATCGCAGGTATAGGACAGTCCACCTACGCGCACCATGTCGCCCCCTTGCTGATAGTAGGGGTCAGGATTAAACAGGTTATCAGCCACATCTTCCAGTATGGTTTTGATCATTTCGCCACTCAATTCATTAACGGTGGTATGGGCATACGTAATGGCAGTTTGGTTCATCACATCTTCCATCGTGATGGGTTGCCCGGCCAACAGCGATGTTCCCCAGCGGAATCCCGGTGAAAAAGCTATTTCAGACCCTTTTATTTCCATCAGCGCATCGAGAATAAGCTGGTCGAAGGTGCCATTGAAATTGCCACGGCGGTAAAGCAACCCTTCGGTAGTCGCCAGTTTTTCCGCCAGTCTGGCCTCATAAGGCGCACGGATTTTTGAAATCAACGCCGCCATGTTTTTATCGGCCGGGAGCAAATTTGCAAACACGGGTAACAATCGATAGCTGAAATCGGTAATCCCCCCGCCCTTGACATTGAAATCCAGCACGCCGAGAAATTTACCGTTTGAACCAGCGTTGGTCACCAGCGTTTGGCCTGATTTGTTTTTAACGATTACCGGCGCGGGAATGCCATCGTGCGTATGCCCACCGAGAATGGCATCAATGCCCGTTACGCGCGAAGCCAGTTTGAGGTCGACATCCATGCCGTTGTGCGACAACAACACCACGACCTTCGCGCCTTTTGCGCGCACTTCTTCCACCGCCTTCTGCATCTCGGCCTCTTTGATACCGAAGCTCCAGTCAGGTGTGAAGTAACGTGGATTGGCAATGGGCGTATACGGAAAAGCCTGACCGATAATGGCAATCGACACGCCATTCATTTCCTTCAACACGTACGGTGCAAAAACCGGATCGCCAAAATCGGCGGTGTGAATATTCTGCGCAATGAAATCGACTTTACCCTTGAAGTCTTTTTCGACGATTTCAGTGACGCGTTTATCGCCCAGCGTGAATTCCCAATGGGCGGTCATGACATCCACGCCCAACTCGAGGCAGGCATCGACCATGTCCTGCCCCTTGGTCCATAGAGCTGTCGCCGAGCCCTGCCAGGTATCGCCGCCATCCAGCAGCAATGCACCAGGCCGTTCGGCTTTCAGGCGCTTGACCAAGGTGGCAAGGTGGGCGAACCCGCCGACTTTTCCGTAGCGTTCAGCGGCTTTTTGAAAATTGAGGTAGGTAAATGCATGCGCTTCTCGCGTACCCGGCTTGATGCCATAGTATTGAAGGAGTTTTTCACCAACGAGATGCGGCGGCTTCCCGTAAGCCGGCCCTACTCCCAAATTGACGCTGGGCTCGCGGAAATGAATGGGTAGCAATTGCGCATGACAATCGGTAAGGTGCAAAAAATGTACGTTGCCGAATCGTGGCAGATCGTAATGATCTGAAAAAGGGCCAGTCGCCTTACCGTATGTATTGCCGGATGAAATAAAACCACCCGCACCGGCAACTGCCAGCATGTGCAGAAACTCGCGCCGATCCATGTTCATCAATACTGAACCAGTAAAGTCGCTGGATTCCCGCTTTCGCGGGAATGACGAGGAAAGGTTCCGCGTAACATCCGTTACTTATTGACCGGCGAATCAGCAGCCAGCAGCAGCGCCACCACATCCTGAATTTGCGCTTCGGTCAAAATATGGTTATGCCCGAAGCGCGGCATATTGGAGCAGGCCGAGTAGGCTTGCGCATTGTAAATTTTCCCATAAGTATATTTTTGTATCGCTTCGGAGGTACCGCGCAGTTTGCCGAAATTATAAAGACTGGGGCCTATGGTTCCGTACGACAATTCCTGGCGGGACAATTGATGGCATGCATAACAATTACCACCCGAAGACCGCGCAGGATCGTCGCTGAATTGTTTACCCACGCCGGATTGCGCGATTTTCTCGCCTTCCTTCCAATCGCCCATCAATTTTCCGCTTGCCGGAAAGACAATGCTTTTAAGATTGTCGGCCTCAATTTTTTGCGCGAGCTCTTTCGATAATCCTGTGGCAGCACTCTGCGAGCATAGTGCTTGCGCCTCGTCCTGATTCAGCCGTTCGACCTTGGCTTGCCCGCGATCTTTGAATGATGCCTTCATCACCGCAAAAGCTTTTGCTGCTTTTGCTGCTTTTGCTGTTTTTTCCTGTTCGCCCTGTTCATTCATCACGGTGGCGCAGCCCGCTGCCAATAGCGAAAAAATAACCACGCCAGCAATTTTTCGTTTTTTCATTTGATTCCTCAACGTTTGATCGAAGGCGCATTCAGTACGCCGCCATTGGCGTTTTTAGCCAGAAACAGGGTCAACGCCACTGATCCTTCGGAAACAAAATTCAGCTCCGGGAAACGCTGCTGGCGAAAACAATCGTACAGCCGCCATTGAAAGGAGCGTACTTCGCCTTGCGATACCCGGTATGCCGGCCAACTTGTATAAGCACGTTGCGCGGCTTCCTTTTTGGTCAGGTTGGGCAGATCCTGCAAACGAATCCGCTGGTTATCCGCGCCGTGGCAGGTGGAACAAGCAAAATCGTGCGGCCCGCCACGGTGGAAAAACATGTGTTTGCCAATTTCGTAGGCCTCAATTTCCTTGGGATGAGTTCCCGCCACATTCATTTTCATGCCGCGCGATGCCGAGGTGACATAAGCCACCAGCGCCTCCATATCGGCTTTGCGCTCGGGGCTGCCAAAGGGATTTTTCTTTGCATCCGCTTCGCTGAACCCCTGCAATGTCACCATGCAGGTGACCAATCGCGATTCCAGATCCTGCACTTTGTCGGTGTCCGCAAAATATTTTGGTAGTACTGCGTACGCCCCTTTGACTTTGCCCACGCCCATACCCAAATCGCATTGCTCCAGCGAAACATTTTTTGGGCCGCGCTTTTGCTTCCATAAGTCCTCGCCGCGCGCTTCCCAAAGCTCAGCCGGATTGCCGTCGGCCAACGCCTGACGGTATTTTTCGATTTCTTTTATTACCGCATCGTCGCTACTGGCCTGGCCACGCACGGACATCGCGGTAAAGATGAATAGGCCAATCGCAATCTGCAATATTATTTTTTGCATATAGTGTCTCTCCTAGCGATAGATAGTTTCAGGCCAAGAATGCAATAGTTGGAATTCAAATGCCCCACTCGCAAATCATGTGTTTGTAGATCAGTGGCAACTTGCTTCCTGGAGCGTTTTCAGTTTTGATGGACAAATACTCTCCCAGAGGAAAAATTGTTCTTTCATTAGGTTGGCGGTTAAAGTAGTCAACTCGCGCCATCTAAACGTGCGAGTAAAAAATTTAAAGTCAAAGCGTCTTCAAGGAAGGTGGTTTTTACCAAAAAAATCGAAATAAATCTACGACATACATTGAAAAAATAAACAAAACAACTTCCAGAAATGTCGCAAAAAAAAGAAGTGCGATAGTGGAAATAAAAAAGGAAATTGGTTGTTTTAGAAAAAAATTCCATTTTCTTGTGCGCGCATGAAGAAATGAAAACAAAAAACAGCAGCCAAATGCGAGGATCAATATATATTTTCCAACAACATGACGATAATTTATCGGGGTATCTGCCCATTGTTGTCTATACACCAAGAACTCCAATAACACTATCGCAATAATATTCATAATTACTGCGGAACAAAGTACAAGTAGAAAAAATTTATTGGCAGATGACGTTTTTTGGACCTGGCTCGTTGAGGATAAAGAATCACATAATCCTGTTTTTTCAACTTGGCAAGTCATTTTCACAGTTCTCGATTATTCACGTTTAACGATAAATGTAGTGGTATGCAACTAGCTGTAGTACATGGCTCTGTGCAGCGCTAAGCTAATTTATTACACACTTCAAAGTGGCATTTTTCTATTTTTCAAGAAATAGTCGCTTCGTCGGTACGTTGCTCGTCCCGGTTATCTTTCCAGGTCACCACAATTTTCTCGCCCGCTTTTCCACCTGTGAATCTGAATTCCAGGTAGGTATTTTTCGATACGGCTGGCCCCCACTGTGCGGAGAGCACGGGCTTGCCATTGTGCGTCGCGGTTACGTTTTGAATGAACCAGGCGGGGATAGTCTTGCCAGCCGCGTCTTTGCGCTGACCGGTTTCCATCTCATGCGCCATCAATATTTTTACCACGACCTTGCCGCCTGTTGCGGTGGCGCGAATTTTCATCGGATCTGCCATTTATTTCTCCTCAACCCTGTTTACAAAAGACTGAAACCCAATACGCCTATGCACGGCCATCAACCGCCACATCCACCCAGCGTGACTTTTACTTCCTTGACGGCATAAAAATATTTTCCATCCGCTTTTACCAGCGCGTAAACATTGGAGGTCTCGGCCATTTTGACGCGGGTCAAAATAAAGGGCTCCGTATTATCAAGCAAGAAAAAATTGGCAGAAAGCGCATTGGGATTTTTTTCAACCAGAATCGCAATCGATTCCGTTTTGGCCAGTTTGCTGCTTACCGCGACCTGCACCACAGCGCCATTCTCGGCAATATCGGGGGACGTAATGGAAATGTCCTTGCTTTCCATCGCAGGCATGCCACCCAACGCCTTGACGGTATCCTGCAAATTCTTGGCTTCAAATGCCGGTCTATTCCATCCGCCTGCATAGGCAGCCCCGGTTTTAAACAAGCCCGCTGCGGCTGCAAGCGCCATGATGGTGATGCCGCCTGAGGTTTGTAGTGCTTTTCTTCTTGAATGATCCATAGTTTTCTCCTGAAATCACAGTCGTTTTGCTTTGTCATCACTTCCCTGCTTGAACCATCTACGATCAGACTTCCCTCTTGAAAAAGGGGGAACGAGGGGGATTAAAAATGTTTGGTGCTGAGGTTTGGTGCCGAAACAACCACTCTCAATCTCCCCTCCGCCCCTCTTTTTCAAAGAGGGGAACTGGAACGGAAATTTTTTCACGAATTGGCCATTGCGCAGACAAGCTGCTTTGCTTCTGCATAACATCAATGAATATATACATTTGAACTATACCGCAGTTTTCTGCCTACATCGCCGCCTGTTTGTGCCTTGCCTACCCGTACTTCACTGACCCGATGCGCCCTGAAGAATCCATTTCACCACGGCTGACAACTCTTCATCCTTGATGGTTTGGGCAGGCATGGGGATATTGCCCCACTGCCCTGCCCCTCCCTGCCGGATTTTTGTGCGCAACGTGGCCTCCGCATGGGCCTCATTTTTATAACGGGCTGCAATTTCTTTGTAGGCCGGACCAATTTTTTTCTGCTCGACATCGTGGCAGGCTGCACAGTTGTTCTGCGCAACGGCACTGGGTAGCACAGGTGGGGATACCAATGTCTGGGATGAGCCTTTTTCTGCGCGCGATGTATCCATTCCCCGCGTGGGCCCGATCAGGCGCTGTTGCTCGGCCAAATTGCCGTGCGCATTGTGGGCAAAATCGGGTAAAAAAGACAATATGTTTACCATCTTCACGCACGATTTCATGCAGGCGACATTGTGCACATCGGGCTTGCCATAGAGCGTCCACAGGGCATCGTACCGCCGCACGCCATTGCGGTTTGGCAATCGCTTTTGCACCTCGTTCATATTTTTATCCGACAACACAAAATCGGCAGGCAAAACATCGCCCAGATGCAGCAAATAGGCTGTAACGGCGTAAACCTCGTCCGTAGTGAGTGACTTGGGCGTATCCCAGGGCATGGCGCGGTTGATATAGTCCCACAGCGTGGAAAGCGTGGATAACTTCATCAGCGTGGAACGTTGAATAGGTTCTAGCAGCGATTTGACGTGGCCGGTTTCGATATCTGCGAGCGTGATGCCGCCAGTAAGCGGCGTAAAGACTTCGTTGGATTCACCGAAGGTGCCGTGACACGATTCGCAGCGCGCATCCCAGATTTTTTGCCCTGCGGCAACCGAACCCGCCCCCTTTGGCAGGCCCTTGAAATCGGGACGCACATCGATATCCCACGCCTTTATTTCTCGCTCGGTGGCGGGACGGCCAATGCCGGGGAAATGATCCGGCAAAGACCGGAGTGCTTGCGCATAGCTGTTCTCACTGGTCAGAAAGAAAGCAAAGCAGAAAATAAAAAGTTTCATCGGCATTCAATCCACCTGCACATTCGATACTTCGCCGCTTTCTGCAACCTTCCATGACTGGATCGCATTGTTATGGTAAATCGAGCGCGTGCCGCGTACGGCGCGTAGTTGGCTGATCTTCGGTTGCACATAGCCAGTTTCGTCGATGGCGCGGCTTTGCAGAATCGCCGGGCCGCCATTCCATATCCAGCCCAGATTAAAACGCGTTAGGCACTTGATCAGAATGGGCGTTTCCAGCCGTGCGGTTTGCCAATTTTTGCCGCCATCGACACTGATATCCACGCGTTTGATTCGCCCTCTTCCCGACCAGGCTAATCCTGAGACGTTGTAATACCCCTTACCGACCAGCAACTGCCCGCCAGAGGGCGAGGTAATGACCGATTTGCATTCCTGAATCGAGGTGTATTGCCGATGTTGCCCATCAGGCATCAAGTCGAGGTAATGCAGCGTCTCGTCCTTGGTGGCATAGGGTTGATCGCCCACCTCAAGGCGGCGCAGCCATTTGATCCACGACACGCCCTGAATGCCGGGTGCCACCAACCGCAACGGGTAGCCATTTTCGGGGCGCAACATTTCGCCATTCATCGCATACGCCACCATGCAATCATCCAGTGCGCGTTCCATGGAAATGGTGCGGGTCATGCTGGAGCCATCCGCGCCTTCCGCCAAAAGATATTTGCCATTCTTTTTGTCGTACCCCGCCATATCCAGCAGCGTGGACAACAACACGCCGGTAAATTCGCAGCACGACAGCATGCCATGCGTGTACTGAACCGTGGGCACAGCCACATTGCCCCACTCCATGCCGGTATTGGCACCACACTCGATGAAATGCATGCGCGAAACCGCAGGCAAGCGCATCAGATCGTCCATGGTAAATACCTTGGCCTGGCGCACCAGACCATTAATCATCAGCCGATGCTTGCGCGGATCGATATCCCACCACCCTTGATGATGGCGCTCGAAATGCAGGCCATTGGGCGTGATAATGCCAAACAACCCCTGCAATGGCGCAAAAGACACCGATGCCGCGGAAACCCGCGTCAATCCTGGGCTTTCGCGACGTTGCAGGTTGCGTTCGTATTGCGAAGGCTGCCCATACGGCTGAGCCGCGACGGGTTGGCCCAGCCCTTTTGAATGGGGCGGCAATTCAAGAATATTAGTGTCATCTTTAATTTGCTCACTTGCCTGGGTAGCCAGTGCGACGCCTGCTGATGCAGCCAAAAATGCCTGTCGCAAAAAATCGCGCCGCCCAGTCGTTACCTGATTAATTTCATGGGCGGCAAGAAAGTTTTCTGGCGCAGCGCGAATTTGCCCCATCGGCTTAAGGTGTGTTGGATCGACGGTTGACATGATTCCTCTCGTCGGAAAAAATGACCGTGATTAGTATACGTTGCTCGAAACGAGAATAATCATTTTTTCCAGCGCTCCGCTGCCGTTTCGTCAGCAGCACGCGCTTCCACCCAATACTCACCACCAGGTGTTTGTTCTTTTTTCCAGAATGGCGCGCTAGTCTTCAAATAATCCATGATGAATTGACAGGCCTCGAAAGCATCGCCCCGATGGGCGCTCGCCACCAGCACCAGCACGATTTGATCGGCGGGCTTGAGTTTCCCTACACGGTGAATCACGGTGCAATCGAGTATCTGCCAGCGCTGCTGCGCCTCCCGCACAATTCCCGCCAATGCTTTTTCCGTCATGCCGGGATAATGCTCCAGCGTCATCCCGGAAACATCGGCCTCGTCGTTGATATCGCGTACTAAGCCGGTAAAGGATGCGACCGCGCCAATACGGGCGTTGCCAGAACATAGTCGCGCCTGTTCTGCGCCGATATTGAAGTCTTCGGTTTGTACACGGATGGTTGACATACAGTAGATTTAGACCTATCCGCCGGTAACTGGCGGGAAAATAGCCACTTCATCACCTGCCTTCAACAACGTCGAAAGTGTTGCCAATTCCTGATTGACTGCTACACGCCAGCGTTTATCTGCCACCAATGCTTCAGCCCACACTCCTCCCCGCGCTCGTAACAGCGCCATCAGCGCAGCTACATCTTTCAGTGTGGCAACCTTTTCTGCGGACAGGCCCAGCTTCTCACGCAAGCCTGCAAAATAAAGCACCTCGATCATTATGCAGATTGCATTACGGGCTGACCCCGTCCAATCCGGTTGATGATGAATGCGGCCATCGCACTCACATCGTTTAGTGCAAGTTGCGGGAGTTTTGTATCCAGTGGTTCATCGGTGGCGATGGCGATGACATGCGGATCGTCTGGGAACAGCAAAGGGTGGCCTGTTCCTTTGCGATGAATTTCGATTTTCGGAATGGGAGCAAATTTCCATCCCTCCACGATTACCAGATCGCACGGCGAGCAGCGCTGTAATTGTTCCTCCAGACCGGGCTCGGGTTCGTCACGCAATTCATGCATCAACACCCAGCGTTTGGAGGAAGTCACCAATACCTCAAACGCACCAGCCTGCCGATGCCGCCATGAATCCTTACCGGGTACGTCAACATCGAATTCGTGATGCGCATGCTTAATCAATGAAACGCGGAGGCCAGCGCGCATCAGGCAAGGGATAACCTGTTCGATCAGCGTGGTTTTTCCGCTTCCAGAATAGCCTGCGAAGGCGATAGTTTTCATATCAAATTGCGAAAACTTTACTTCACCTGCATATCGATGGCTTGCGCGATAAATGCCAGCATGTCGGTACGGCCATCGATGATTTTGCTGGTGGGGCTGCCCGCACCGTGCCCTGCCCTGGTTTCAATGCGAATCAGTTTCTGCGCTGCACCGGTATCGGCCGCCTGCAAGGTAGCCATATATTTGAAGCTGTGTGCGGGTACCACCCGATCGTCATGATCCGCAGTCATCACCAGAACCGGCGGAAATTTTTTCCCTTGTGGAATGGTATGCAAGGGCGAATAGGCATAAAGCGCATTAAATTCATCCGCTTTGTCTGCTATACCGTAATCAGATGCCCATGCCCAGCCAATAGTGAATTTATGGTAGCGCAACATGTCCATGACCCCCACCTCTGGAACTGCTGCGCCGAACAATTCAGGGCGCTGGTTTAGTACGGCCCCCACCAGCAAGCCGCCATTCGAGCCGCCATTGATGGCCAGTTTGGCGGGTTGGGTATATTTATTGGCGCTCAGCCATTCCGCTGCAGCAATAAAATCGTCGAACACGTTTTGCTTTTTAAGCTTGGTACCTGCATCGTGCCACTCGCCACCATATTCGCCGCCACCGCGCAAACAGGCCAAGGCGTACACCCCGCCCATGCGCAACCAGGCTGCAGCAGCCCCGCGGTAGGTCGGCGTCATCGAGACATTGAAGCCTCCGTAACCGTATAGCAAAGTCGGATTGGTGCCATCGCGTTTCAACCCTTTGCGATAAGCAAGAAATAAGGGAAATTTCGTTCCATCCTTACTGGTGACGAATTCCAGATGCGTTTCAAATTCATCAGGATTAAAGGCGGTCTTCGGGCGTTTGAATAGCGTGGCCTTGCCGCTTTTAATGTCATAGCGATAAATTTCAGCAGGCGTGGTCAGGCTGGTATAGCTAAAATAGGTTTCATCATGACGCCAACGACCAGTAAAACCAGTTGCTGTGCCAATGCCCGGCAGGCTCACTTCACGAATTAACTTACCATCTGGCGCATGAGCACGGATTTGCGTTGCTGCATCTTTCAGATATTGTGCAAAAATCTGCCCGCCTGTGGCCGTGGCACTAATCAGCGTTTCTTTGCGTTCAGCGATGATGGTTTTCCAGTTGGCGCGATCCGGTTTGACCAGATCCACTGAAACGATGCGCCCTTTGGGTGCATCCTTATCGGTTTTGATCCAAACAGTGCTTCCATTGCTGCCGATGGGTGTGTATTCGGCATCGAAATCGAGTGTCAGCGTAAGGGGTTTGCTTGGGGCACCCCCCCCCTTTTGGAGCGGCATCCACATCAAACCGTTTTTACGGCCGGATCCTTGCCTGACAACGATTAAAACATATTTACCGTCATCGGTTACCGAGGCCTGAAACCCCCATTCCTTTTTATCCTTGCTTTCCAAAACCAACACATCTTTTGTTTGTGCCTCGCCGAGACGATGGTAATAAATCTTGTGGAAAAAGTTGCTGCCGGTCAGCGCTTCGCCGACTTTGGGTTCGTCGTAACGGCTGTAAAAAAAGCCCTTGCCATCTGGCGTCCAACTCACAGTCGAAAATTTTACCCACTTGATGGTATCAGCCAAATCCTTGCCACTGGCCAGATTGCGCACTTTCCATTCCTGCCAATCAGAACCGCTGCTTGCCACGCCATAAGCCATGTATTTGCCATCACGGCTGGGGACCATGCGAGTTAGTGCAACGGTCCCATCCTTGGACATGGTATTAGGATCGAGCGCGACTTGCGGTGCATCATTCAACGTTTTGGCGAAATAGACGACCGATTGTTGCTGTAGCCCGCTATTATGTGTCCAGAAATAGTGGCCTCCCTCACGGAATGGGATACCGAATTTTTCGTAGTTATAAAGCTCGGTATACAGTTTTCTGATGGCTTCGCGCTGCGGGATGGCGGCTAGAAATTTATCCGTGACTGCATTTTGCTCTCTCACCCAGGCTTTGGTTTCATCCGAGTTGTCGTCTTCCAGCCAACGATACGGATCAGCAACCGTTACGCCGTGATAAGTATCTACCTGGGTGGTTTTACGGGTATCGGGATAGGTAAGCGATTGCGCCATTGATACGGTCATAGTGAAAATTGAAGTCATAAATAATGCGACTGGAAAAGAATGTTGCATGGTTGTCTCTCAAGAAGATTAATTGTCAGTTGGTTTAAGAATAGTTAATTGCGGCTTGGATTCAGTCGTTGTAATGGTAGGGGTAGGCACGTCGACTTCGGCTTTTTCTATTTTTTGGAACTGTTCGGTAATCTTGCGGCTGGAAGTATGCACCAATTCCACATCCTTGCTAACCTGACCGATATGTCGGGCCAGATCATCCATGCGGCTTTGAAAGCGGCCAAAATCTCCACCTAGTTTATTCAGGGCATCCTTGATAACGTGCACCTGTTTACGAGTTTCGACGTCTTTAATCACTGCCAGCGCAGTATTCAGCACGGCCATTAATGTGGTCGGCGAGACGATCCATACGCGTTTGCGTCCGGCATATTCCACCAAATCGCGATGATGGGCATGTATCTCGGCGAATACTGCTTCGGCGGGCAGAAACATCATCGCGCCATCGCTGGTTTCCCCGGGGATAATGTATTTGCTGGAAATATCGTCGATGTGTTTGCGCACGTCTAACTTAAAAGCTGCAGTTGCAGCGCGTTCCGGGCCTTCGGCAAACATGCGCTCGTAATTTTCCAGCGGAAATTTGGAATCGATTGCAACCATTCCCGTCGGATCAGGCAATTTCAAAACACAATCGACGCGTACCTTGGTCGAAAACGTGTATTGAAACTCGAATATGCTCTCTGGCAGCACATTGCGAACTATCGTTTCTAGCTGCATTTCGCCAAACGCTCCACGCGAGCGTTTGTCGCCCAGCAACTGTTGAAGGCTGACCATATTGGTGGTTAGGCCGTCGATTTTTTTTTGCGCTTCGTCGATGGTGGCAAGGCGCGCCATGACATTGATAAATGTTTCATTAGTCTTTTTGAAGCCTTCGTCCAGCCGCTCGTTGACTTTGCCGCTGATTTCCGCCAGCCGGGTATCGTTGGCTTTGGTCAGTGACTCGATGGTGCTCGTTACCCGCGCCATCACCTCGCGCATGGAGGATTGTAGGGTTTCCTGCTGCGCACGGCTTTGTTCGGCAAGCCTTTCCAGCGTGGCCCCCAGCATTTCAGCTTTGAGCAAATCCTGCCTCTTGGCCATCTCCTGCGTCATCATGGAAAGCTCACGAATCAAGGTTTCACGATTGGCTGAGAGGCTATGCGTCTGCTCAATTTGGAGCTGGGAAAGAAGCTGGCGAATGCGATCTGCGGCATCAGTTTGACTCGCCACAAGACGATCGCCCTGTTTGGCCAGCCCCTCGGCCAGATCAGTCAGCATGGCGCGATGGCGCATTTCCTGCTCGCCCTGCAGACTTAACGGTAAAGCGCTGATCTGCTGCTTCAATCCTGAGATCAGCCAGGGCACAACAATCGCCAGCAGGATGATGCCAATAAATAGCAACAGGGTTAAGGCTTGCAGGTCCATCCGTCTCTGCTAATGGTCAAATCGTTTTCAGTAGATAAACTTGCCAAATTTTCAATGAGGGACATAGACTGAATCGCAGCTCCTGCCTATTGCCAGGTCCAGCAGAAACAAATTGTACCGCGAGCAAGGTAAACCCGGTAGCTTTATACCAGATCAGTCCGTCACCCACCCGTATTCGATAGAATTTCCGTAGCGATAATCATCCGTACCACCTGCTGCGAACCACATGCGGCAATTTCCTACGTTAGCAGGGTTAGCGGTTCACTATAGAGCCACTCGATATTTTTCAACGGAGAGAAAATTCAAATGGAAAATATCAGGCAACTCGTTGTGCCATGAGCCAATACCTTGCCTTGTGCATCGATCAGTTTTCCTTCTGCAGCCCCAATGCGACGGCCTACACTGATTACATCGCCAATGGCACGAACCGGCCCTGTCATTTCGGTAACCGGGCGCAGAAAAGTCAGTTTGAATTCAATGGTGGTAAGCCCCATGCCTACCTCGAGCATCGTTTGAACAGCACAGGCCATGCAGGAATCCAGCAGAGTCGCGGTATAGCCTCCATGGACGCTGCCTAATGGGTTGTAATAGCGGAATTGTGGATCGCTTTCAAAAACAGCCCGGCCTTTTTTTACCTCAACCAGGCGCATTCCGATCACTTCGGCTATTGGGGGAGCGGGATATTTTCCGGCGATCATCGCGTTTAAAAAATCGAGCCCCGATAAAGTTCTAACGACATTTGTATCTACTATGCCGTAATTCATATTTTCCCTTATGGACAGTGAGTGGAAAGTTACCTGCTATAGCCTACGTAATGCAAATAGACGCTCGATCCGGTCGCCATTGTTTAAGGTCAGCGCGATTTCCAGCGCGATGGGCCTGCTCTCCTCTGCTAATACGGGCCATTGCTCATGCCAGTTGCCATTGCGATCCAGTGCACGAACACGAAAATCGCGAATCGGAGAAATAGTGGCAAAAACCTGCGGTTCACTACGCGGCGCAGTATCCAGATGGGGCCAACCGATCCACTCGATACGGCCTTCGCGCAACCGATAACCCACGCGCTGAGGCGATAAGCGTATCCCATCCATGCTGGCATAGCCGCTGCGCGTCAATGCCAGCTGCACATCGTAAAGTCCAGTAGCAGAGGATGCGATCGAAATAGGCGGCTCCTCGCGATCAACAACTCCCCGAATCGGGCGATTAAGCAACGAGGCAAAGTCGTTGTCGATTCGTGAAAAAAAAAGCGCCACATTGCGCAGGCGGGCATTCTGTTCATTAAGATGTTCGCGGGTTTTGAGAACACTGGATAGCGTTCGGTATGAGAGTACCGACATGATGGCGAAAATCGTCAGCGCCACCAGCAACTCGATCAATGTAAAACCGCTGGCGACACCATATCTCCTTATGTTTATCGGCTTCATGAATTTTCCTTCATCAGATAAGCATTAAGCGTGGCCAACCAGGGCGAATCAGTCGGCATAGCGGCAACCCGCACCGTCATTTTTCGGAATGCCGCATTGGGCGTTTCGGTGATTGTTTCCTCGAAGCGAAAGCGCAACCCTGCCATTTCAGCTTCGCCGTTACTATTGCCAATGGCCGGGAACAAGCCGCGTGCCGTAGTCGCCTCGCGCTCGGCCACCCGGTTTTGTGCAATCCATGTCGCCAGAGTGCGTAAGCGAGTTTCCTCTGCACTTGTCGTCACTAGGTGTAAGCCGCGTACCGACGCGCTAAGCGCAATGGCAAAAATAACCAGTGCCACCAATACTTCGACCAAGGTAAAGCCATGCTTTTTATGTTGTACCCTTATCATTTTACGTCGCTATCCTGAACCGACATATCCCCGATTGGATTGCCAGTAATTGTCCATGTGGCACCAGGAAATTCGAGTGTCATGCGAAAAGGCACCCCCCCCGCCGCCGCTAGAAAAACCAGCCGCGGATTGGGTTCGGCACTACCCGCAACACTCCAGCGAATTGCCCTTAATTCTTTTGGTAATACAAGCGGTTGCAAAGCTTTGCTATGGCTGATTTTCCAGCGGGTTGCATCGTTCGGATCACGTGCAAGAAAAAGCAATCGATTTTCCTGCAATTCGACGCCGATTGGGCGTCCACCGAATACTGCTTCGTCACGTGCCTGCTCCAGAGCCAGTAAGATGCGTTCACTCGCACGGCGTGCATATTTTTGTTCGTCCGGAAAAAGATTGGGAACAATCATGGCGATTACAATCGCCAAAATAGCCGTCACCACCAGAATTTCGATCAGGCTGAAGCCTGAGGAATGTCGTGGATTAAGGCATTTTCTCTTACACTTTCGCACTGAATAAAGGACCAGATTCGCTATAGCAGCAACACTATTCGGTATTGGAAACAGAATCAAAAATTCCACGACCCAATATCAGCGTTGTTGCCCTCGCCGCCCGGCTGACCGTCTGCGCCGAGGCTATATACGTCGATTTCACCTTTGTGCCCGGGATTAAGATATTGATAAGGACGCCCCCAGGGATCGTTGGGCAGCCGCTCCAGGTAACCTCCCGTTTTCCAGTTGCCGGGAATGGGGTTGGTGGCTGGTTTGCTGACCAATGCCTGCAGCCCCTGATCGGTTGCCGGGTAAAATGTATTATCGAGGCGATATAGCTTCAGTGCTTGCATGATGCCCCCGATATCCGCTTTTGCGGCAATGCTCCGAGCCTCATCAGGGCGATTCATGATCTTGGGCACGATCACCGCTGCCAGAATACCAAGAATGACCACTACGACCATCACTTCGATCAGGGTAAAACCGGAGATTTTTTTCATGGCTATATTGTAAATAATACAAGAAATTATTCTACGGCATGCGATTTTAAAGATCGCCGTAATTTTTATTTTTTTACACAATACCCAAATCATTCCTGTTTAAAAGAGAAGTGGCTCGGCGAATTTGGACAATTTGAATAAGTGGATGATAGGGGCATCAAGCCGGGCCGAGGAAGGTCAGGCAAGTAAGCCGGGATCATTTTGATAACCAGTTGCCGCAGGGCGCGACCAAATTGGGTAAGGTTCTCCTCGTCAACCTTCCCTCGGCTTCCGGCGTCGTCCAGTAATGGCTGCCCCGATCGTCATAGAAGCTGCAGGGCAAGCCACAAGCCAATATGACCGCCCGGATGCCCAGTAACCGGGCCACCTCCACCTGTGTCAGCCTTTCAGCATTCCACCTTTCATAGGATTCTTCGAATCTCATTTTCCAGATCTCCTCTAGTAGTTTCGTCCATCTCATCTGGCACTCCCTTCAGGGCAGCATGACGATCGGACAAGTAACATGCTAGAAATAAAAACTCACAACACAATGCGAGAGGGTAGAAAGCCTGCAGAACAAATGCGCTATAATTACTTTGGAAACCTGAAGCGAAAGTGGCGGAATTGGTAGACGCACTGGATTTAGGTTCCAGCGCCTTTGGCGTGTGGGTTCGAGTCCCTCCTTTCGCACCATATATTTACTAAGTAACTTCAAATTACAGCCTTGTCCTGTTTAAATTAGGCAAAGGCATGTCTTTAAGGACCAGCAATGCAAACCCAGCAGAGTGCCATACCTACTACTAATCGTCTTGAACGCAATATCACGCTATCGTTGGCTGCGGTGGAAATTGAATCGGAAATTACCGCAAGGCTGAAAAAAATCGCTCGTAATGCCAAAATGCCCGGATTTCGCCCCGGCAAGGTGCCTTTCAATATTGTGGCTAATCAATACGGTTTTCAGGTGCGTCAGGAAGTGATGTCCGACGTCGTGAAAAAATCATTTACCCAAGCGGTTAACGAACAAAACCTGCGGGTGGCAGGTTATCCGCGATTTTCTCCTGTCAATACCGGGCAGTCAGCGGACAAGTTCGAGTTTAACGCAACGTTTGAAATTTACCCTGATGTGGTCATAGGCGATCTAGCGGGGCAAAAATTAATCAAGCCCGAAGTAGTTGTATCCGATAGTGATGTTGATCATACCCTTGAAACGTTGCGTAAACAGCGAGCGACTTACGAGAAAGTAGAACGTGCTGCTGAAACAGGCGATTTTTTGACGGTTGATTTTCGCGGTACGCTGAACGGTGAAGCGTTCAAAGGTGGAGAAGCACAGAATTTTGGCGTGGTCATTGGCGAAAAACGCATGCTGCCTGATTTCGAACAGGCGTTGATCGGGATGAAAGCTGGCACTAAAAAAGTCTTTGATCTGACTTTCCCGACAGATTATCAGGAAGAGCTCGCAGGAAAGACGGCACAATTTACAGTGTCGGTCAAAGAGGTGAATGCGCCCCAGTTTCCTGCTATCGATACAGAATTCGCCAAATCGCTTGGCGTAGAGGATGGTGATATAGGCAAAATGCGTGCTGAAATCAAAGCCAATCTCGACAGGGAGTTGAAAAAGCGCATTTTGACCAAAATTAAAGATCAAGTGATGGATGCGTTGATTGCTGTATCGACACTTGATTTGCCGCGTTCGCTGGTCGATATTGAAATTTCCCGACTTCAGCAAGCAGCAGTGAAAGATTTGGAAGCTCGGGGAATGACCGCCAAGGATCTTTCCCTGCCCCCCGAATTGTTTATGGAACGCGCTGAAAAAAGAGTCAGGCTCGGTTTGTTGCTGAATGAAATTGTCAAACAAAATAATCTGAAGGTGCAACCAGCCCAGATTCGGGCCGTTGTTGAAGACCACGCGGAAAGTTTTGAAGAACCTCAGCAAATGGTACGCTGGTATTACAACCAGCCCGATCGTTTGGCTGAAATCGAAGCAATGGTACTGGAAGACAATGTAGTGGAATGGGCTTCGGCCAAAATGAATGTTTCGATGGAAAAAAGCACGTTTGACGCCATTATGGGAATTAGCCGCCAATGAAAACTTTTTACGATTACCAATCACGGGCTTTCGATTTGACAGGCATGGCTCCTGGAAGCTGGGATTATCATGAAACGCAGGGCCTCGGCTATGTTCCCATGGTGATCGAGCAATCAGGGCGCGGTGAGCGCGCCTTCGATATTTATTCGCGTTTGCTGAAGGAGCGGGTCGTATTTTTGGTGGGAGAGGTCAATGACGCAACAGCCAACCTTATCGTGGCCCAAATGCTTTTCCTAGAATCGGAAAATCCAGACAAGGACATTTCGTTTTATATCAACTCACCCGGTGGATCGGTAACGGCAGGATTAGCGATGTACGACACCATGCAGTTTATCAAGCCCGACGTAGCAACCTTGTGCACGGGGTTTGCGGCGAGTATGGGGGCATTTTTGCTCGCGGCGGGGGCAAAAAACAAGCGTTACTGTTTGCCAAATTCGCGGGTGATGATTCATCAAGTGTCTGGTGGATTTCGTGGCCAGGCTTCAGATATTGAGATTCATGCTAAGGAAACGCTGTTTTTAAAACGCCGTTTGAATGAGATTCTTTCCAAGCATACAGGACAGCCGATCGAAGTAATCGAGCGAGATACGGACCGCGACAACTTTCTCTCTGCGGAGGACGCGAAAAAATACGGTATCATTGATAAAATACTGGCAAGTCGGCACGACGTTTAGTGTATTCGTACCCCCGGGCAAGGAAAAATCGACATGTCGGAAAAAGTAGGTGAAAAGCTTCTTTATTGCAGCTTCTGCGGCAAGAGCCAGCATGAAGTCAGGAAGCTTATTGCTGGCCCTTCGGTATTCATCTGTGATGAATGTATCGATCTCTGCAATGACATCGTCCGTGAAGAAGCGCAGTCTGGTCCCAATGCCAAATCGGCTCGCACTGATCTTCCGTCACCACAGGATATTTGCGATATTCTCGATCAGTATGTAATCGATCAGGTTCAGGCGAAAAAAATTCTTTCCGTCGCTGTTTATAACCACTACAAGCGGTTGAAAAACGGCTCCAGGGATGGGGAAGTCGAACTTTCTAAATCGAATATTTTGCTGATCGGCCCTACAGGTTCCGGCAAGACCTTATTGGCGCATACACTTGCGCGGATGCTCAACGTGCCTTTTGTCATTGCCGACGCCACCACGCTGACCGAAGCGGGTTATGTAGGGGAAGATGTCGAAAGTATCATTCAGAAACTGCTGCAGAAATGCGATTATGATGTCGAAAAGGCACAACGCGGTATCGTTTACATCGATGAAATAGACAAGATTTCGCGCAAGGCTGATAACCCGTCAATTACCCGTGATGTCAGTGGCGAGGGCGTGCAACAGGCACTATTGAAATTAATCGAAGGCACGGTAGCTTCGGTACCGCCACAGGGGGGGCGTAAACATCCCAATCAGGAGTTTGTACAGATCGATACGACAAATATTCTGTTTATTTGCGGCGGAGCGTTCGGCGGGCTGGAAAAAGTTATCATGAATCGTACCGATAAAGTAGGAATCGGCTTTGGAGCACCCGTACGCAGTGGTAATGATCGTGAAGCCAGTAATGAGTTGCTGCGTGAGGTTGAGCCTGAAGACTTGATCAAGTATGGCCTCATTCCCGAATTTGTCGGGCGTTTACCTGTTGTGGCTACGCTAGAAGAACTAGATACAAAAGCATTGATCCGTATTCTAACCGAGCCGAAGAATGCGTTGGTCAAACAGTATCAAAAATTGCTGGGAATGGAAGGGGTAGGCCTGGAGTTTCGTGAATCGGCTCTGGAAGCCATTGCACGGAAAGCGTTGGAAAGAAAAACCGGCGCGCGTGGACTGCGTTCGATTATCGAGCACGCATTGCTCGATATTATGTTCGAATTACCCTCAATGCAAAACGTCGAGAAGGTGGTCATCGATGAAAGCAGCATTACCGGAGATACCAAACCGTTATTGATTTATTCCGATCAGCCCAAAGTTGCTGTTGGTGGTCAGAATTAATTCGACCAATACTTTATTTTTACCAAATACTTTTGTTGCAGATTTTATTGCCATTGCTTGATTTGTCTCCATTTACCCCCATTTTTACCATTGTGAAATATTAAGGGCAAATCATGAATACCATGTCTACTGCGAATCCAGAGCCCACCATCCTCCCTTTGTTGCCCTTGCGCGATGTAGTGGTTTTCCCGCACATGGTCATTCCGTTGTTTGTAGGCCGCCCCAAATCGATTAAAGCGCTGGAAGCAGCGATGGAGGACGGTAAAAACGTTGTTCTTGTCGCACAAAAATCGGCAGTCAACGATGATCCCGGTCCGGACGATTTATACGCGGTGGGTAGTGTGGCAAGCATCCTGCAAATGCTCAAATTACCTGATGGTACAGTTAAGGTTCTGGTTGAAGGGATTCATCGAGCCCAGGTGAACCATGTGCTGAATGTGAAGGAAAACTACGAAGCCGAGATTACGCCCGTTCTGCAGGAAGAAGATGAAAACAATGAAGTCGAAGCGTTACGACGCAGTTTGTTTTCACACTTTGACCAATATGTAAAGTTGAATAAAAAAATTCCGCCAGAAGTTTTGACTTCCCTGTCAGGTATTGATGGGGCTGGACGCCTATCGGATACGATTGCCGCACATCTTCCTCTGAAGCTGGAACAAAAACAGCAGATTCTGGAAAATTTCAATGTCCAGTCCCGGCTCGAGCAGTTGCTCGGGCTACTGGAGAATGAAATCGATATTTTGCAGGTGGAAAAGCGTATTCGCGGCCGTGTCAAGCGTCAGATGGAAAAAAGTCAGCGCGAGTATTACCTCAATGAGCAAGTGAAAGCGATTCAGAAAGAACTGGGTGAATCCGAAGAAGGTGCGGACATCGACGAGCTTGAAAAGAAAATCAATGCGGCTCATTTGCCCAAAGAAGCCAAGGTCAAGACCGAAGCTGAGTTGAAGAAACTGAAATTGATGTCACCCATGTCGGCCGAGGCGACGGTCGTGCGCAACTATATCGATACGGTTGTAGGCTTGCCCTGGAAAAAGAAAACCAAGGTCAATGCCGATCTGCACAATGCGGAAGTGGTACTGGATACCGATCATTATGGACTGGAGCGCGTTAAGGAACGCATCGTCGAGTATCTGGCGGTGCAAAGCCGGGTAGATAAATTAAAAGCACCCATCTTGTGCCTGGTGGGGCCCCCTGGCGTAGGTAAAACCTCGCTCGGGCAATCGATTGCCAAAGCCACCAATCGCAAGTTTGTCCGCATGTCACTGGGCGGGGTACGCGATGAAGCCGAGATTCGCGGGCATCGGCGTACCTATATCGGGGCCATGCCAGGAAAAATACTGCAAAACATGACCAAGGTCGGAGTGCGCAATCCGCTATTTTTGCTTGATGAAGTCGACAAAATGGGCATGGATTTTCGTGGCGACCCAGCCAGTGCACTCCTCGAAGTCCTCGATCCTGAGCAAAACCATACATTTGTCGACCACTATGTTGAAGTGGAGTACGACTTGTCGGATGTCATGTTCGTTGCCACCTCCAATACCTTGAATATTCCGAGTGCGTTGCTGGATCGCATGGAAGTCATTCGACTTTCGGGATATACCGAAGACGAAAAGGTTCACATTGCTAGGCAATATTTACTTCCCAAGCAGATGAAGGCCAACGGTCTGAAGGAAAATGAATTGAATGTAGCAGACCCTGCATTGCGCGATATCACACGTTATTACACCCGTGAAGCTGGCGTGCGCGGCATGGATCGCGAAATTGCCAAAATTTGCCGCAAGGTTGTGAAATCGCTGTTGACCAAGAAAAAGCAGGGCAAGGTTGCCATTACCTCGAAAAACCTCGACAAGTATCTGGGGGTGCGCAAGTACACGTACGGCATTGCGGAAAAAAATAACCAGGTTGGACAGGTGACGGGCCTTGCCTGGACTGAAGTGGGAGGCGAGTTGCTGACCGTCGAAGCCGCCAAATTACCAGGTAAAGGCAAAGTTGACACCACAGGAAAACTGGGTGAAGTAATGCAGGAATCGATCAAGGCGGCAGTGTCGGTTGTCCGTTCACGCGCGAAAATTCTGGGTATCGCGGAAAATTTTTATGAAAACACCGATTTGCATATCCACTTGCCCGAGGGCGCAACCCCCAAGGATGGTCCCAGCGCAGGTATTGCCATTACCACGGCGCTGGTTTCGGCTTTGAGCGGGATTCCGGTGCGTTGTGATGTGGCCATGACGGGCGAAATTACCTTGCGCGGAGAGGTGCTGCCGATTGGCGGGCTGAAAGAAAAATTGCTTGCAGCAGCGCGCGGCGGGATCAGAACAGTTTTAATCCCGGAAGAAAATAAAAAGGATTTGACCGAAATTCCGCATGAAATTTTAAAAGACCTCAAGATTGAACCCGTGCGCTGGATCGATCAGGTGCTTGAGTTCGCTCTGGAAAAGTTGCCGGTTCCCCTGAGCGAAGGAGTCGATGTCACGGAAATTAATCCAGCGGTCAGCAAGGAAAAACCCCGCGTGGTGACCAAACATTGAGGGTCTGAGTCATGCTAACATCAACGAAAACAATGCTGCTATAAGGAAAGGGTCGGGATGATAATGGTTATGACACCGCGAACTACTTCGATGGAGAGGTATTGCTAAGCGAGCGAAAGTTTTGTTCATTTTCATGAAAAAGCGCGGCTCGACCGCGCTTTTTTTACGTTTGGAGTTGATATGGTTGCCATTACCTTACCCGATCATTCGGTTCGAAAATTCGATAAACCGGTTTCCGTTGCAGAAGTAGCACAAAGCATTGGTGCAGGCTTGACCAAAGCGGCGCTCGCAGGCCGGGTGGATGGAAAGCTGGTGGATACACATTATGTGATTGAGCAGGATGCCAGCCTGGCCATTGTGACGGACAAGGATGCCGATGGGCTCGACATCATTCGCCATTCCACGGCCCATCTGCTGGCCTATGCCGTCAAACAACTTTTCCCCGAGGCGCAAGTCACGATAGGCCCGGTCATCGAAAATGGTTTTTACTACGATTTTTCCTACAAGCGCCCGTTTACGCCGGAGGATCTGGCCGCCATTGAAAGCAAAATGGCGGAACTGGCGAAACGGGATATTCCAGTCATGCGGAAGGTATTGTCACGCGATGAAGCGGTAGCCTATTTCAAAAGCATCAACGAGCACTACAAGGCGGAAATCATTGCTTCCATTCCCGCCGGAGAAGCGGTGTCACTTTATGCAGAGAGTGATTTTACCGATCTGTGCCGTGGCCCGCATGTGCCTTCGACGGGAAAACTGAAAACTTTCAAATTGATGAAGATTGCTGGCGCTTATTGGCGCGGTGATTCAAAAAATGAAATGTTGCAGCGAATATATGGTACGGCTTGGGCGAAGAAGGAAGATCAGGAAGCCTATTTGCATATGCTGGAAGAAGCTGAAAAGCGCGATCATCGCAAGCTGGGCAAACAGCTCGACCTCTTTCATATGCAGGAAGAGGCGCCCGGGATGGTGTTCTGGCATCCCAAAGGGTGGGCGATATGGCAACAGGTCGAACAATATATGCGCAAAGTTTACGTTGACAACGGCTATCAGGAAATCCGTTGCCCGATGATTCTGGATCGGTCTTTATGGGAAAAATCCGGCCACTGGGAAAACTATAAAGAAAACATGTTCACTACCGAGTCGGAAAAACGCGATTACGCCATTAAACCGATGAATTGTCCGGGACACGTACAGGTGTTCAATTCCGACTTGCGTTCTTATCGGGACTTGCCTTTGCGCTATGGTGAATTTGGCTCCTGCCATCGCAACGAAGCCTCGGGCGCGCTACACGGCATCATGCGGGTGAGGGGGTTTGTGCAGGACGATGGACATATTTTTTGTACCGAAGCGCAGATTCAATCAGAGTGTGCGGATTTTATTGCGCTGCTGATCAAGGTTTACCAAGACTTCGGTTTTGAAAATGTCATTTATCGTTTGTCGACGCGCCCTCCCAAGCGTGTAGGTTCGGATGCGGTGTGGGATATGGCGGAAACTGCCTTGACGCAAGCCTTGAATACGGCCGGGGTTGAATGGCAGGAAAATCCGGGAGAAGGAGCTTTTTATGGCCCCAAAATAGAGTTTTCTCTCAAGGACTCGATCGGCCGCGTATGGCAATGCGGCACGATGCAAGTCGATTTTTCCATGCCGGGCCGGTTAGGTGCGGAATATGTGACGGAAGACAACAGCCGCAGGCAGCCCGTTATGTTGCACCGCGCCATTGTGGGCTCACTCGAGCGCTTTATCGGCATTTTGATTGAGAACCATGCCGGCGCCATGCCCCTCTGGCTGGCCCCTGTTCAGGTCGTGGCGATGAATGTAACGGATCATCAGGCCGGCTACGTCCAGCAAGTCGTTACAGCGCTGAAAGCAGCCGGTTTTCGTGTTCAGGCCGATTTGCGCAACGAGAAAATTTCCTATAAAATTCGGGAACATAGCTTGCAAAAAGTACCTTATCAGTTGATTCTTGGCGATAAGGAAATGCAAACGAACACGATTACGGCGCGGGCAAGCGACAAAAAGGGAGGCGGAGAGAATCTGCCAGCTATGCCGCTGCCAGCCTTCATGACCAAGCTGCAGGATGAAGTAGCGCAGTGCAAGTAAAGTAAATGTGGTATGGGTGCCTGAGAACGTTGAAATTTTGAGTATTCGTTCCAGGATGATTGGTAATTTTTGGGAGTATTTTTATCGCTACGGAAAAGGAAGTACGGATTAATGGAGAAATAAATGCTCCCGAAATTCGTTTACTTGGCCCGCAAGGGGAGCAGATTGGAATCGTAAATCTTGCCGAAGCAACGCGGCAGGCAGAAGAAGCAGAACTGGATTTGGTGGAAATTGCGCCGACCGCAAAACCGCCAGTATGCCGGATCATGGATTACGGCAAATTCAAGTACTACGAAGCCAAAAAAGCCCACGAGGCCAAACTTAAGCAAAAGCAGATTCAGGTTAAGGAAATCAAATTCCGGCCCGGCACAGACGATGGGGACTACAACATCAAGGTGCGAAATTTGCGGCGATTTTTGGGCGAAGGCGATAAAACAAAAATTACCCTGCGCTTCAGGGGACGCGAGATGGCTCATCAGGAGCTGGGTGTTGCCCTGTTAAAGCGGGTGGAAGCGGATTTGCTGGAACTGGGTCAGGTTGAACAGTTTCCAAAAATGGAAGGGCGCCAAATGGTGATGGTTATTGCGCCCAGAAAAAAATAGCAAGCGGTTTTAGTGTTTAACATTGCGAAGCAGGGAAATTTTTCGCAATGGCAAGAAATGGCGTGCGTGATTTACTGTGCATTGCCAATACAAGCTGTCTTCAGGTTATTCAAGTGCTGAGCGGATTCAGCCACCTGACGCAGTAATGCAATGAGGGAAGTATTATGCCGAAGATGAAAACCAAGAGCGGGGCTGCCAAGCGCTTCAAAGTGCGCGGTAGCGGCTCAGTAAAGCGCTCGCAAGCGTTCAAGCGCCACATCCTGACCAAGAAAACCACGAAAAGCAAAAGACAGCTTCGTGGCATGGAAGGGATACATCCTACCAATATGGCCAGCGTCCGTGCGATGCTGCCCTACGCATAAGGAGGATGAAAGATGCCACGCGTTAAACGCGGTGTAACCGCAAAAGCACGTCATAAAAAAGTTTTGGAGCTTGCGAAAGGCTATCGCGGCCGTCGCAACAATGTTTATCGTATCGCCAAAGAAGCGGTGATGAAAGCGGGGCAATACGCCTACCGCGACCGGCGCAACAAAAAACGCGAATTTCGCGTACTGTGGATCGCCCGTATCAATGCCGCTGTTCGGGAAGGGGGCATGACTTACAGCACGTTTATGCATGGCCTTAAAAAAGCGGCTATAGACGTGGATCGCAAAGTTCTTGCCGATATCGCAGTCATGGATAAACCCGCTTTTGCACGATTTATCGAACAAGCAAAGGCTGGCCTCGGCGCGTAATCGCTTTACATCAAAAACTACATCAAAAACAACGCAGAGGGGCTCGCCAAACCGAGCCCCTTTTTTATGCACAGTTTAAGCCCATATGACTACACTCGATACTATCCTGCGCGATGCTTCCTCTGCCTTGGCGGCATGTGTAACCATTCCGGATCTGGAACAGGCCAAAGCGCGCTATCTGGGTAAAACCGGGGCGCTGACCGAACAACTCAAAGCCTTGGCCAAACTTGATCCCGAATCGCGCAAAATTGCCGGGGCTACAATCAATCAGGCGAAGGCTCAGGTCGAAACCCTGATCGATGCGGCAAAAAAACGCATTCTGGATGCGGAACTGCAATCAAAACTTGCGGCTGAAGCTATCGACATCACCTTGCCGGGACGCACAAGAGGACAGGGTGGGTTGCATCCCGTTACACTGGCACGTGAACGGCTGGAAACGCTATTTCATTCCATGGGGTTTGAAGTGGCCGATGGCCCCGAGATTGAAGAAGATTTTTATAACTTCACCGCGCTGAACACCCCGGAAAATCACCCGGCGCGCTCGATGCACGATACGTTTTACATCGAGGGGTCGAAAAACCTGCTGCGGACGCATACCTCACCGGTACAAATCCGCTATATGCAAAACCACCAGCCGCCAATAAAAATTATTGCGCCAGGTCGTGTTTATCGTGTCGATCACGATGCGACGCATTCCCCCATGTTTCACCAGATCGAAGGCTTGTGGGTAGAAGAGGGGATTAGTTTTGCCGATTTGAAAGGGACCATCATCCAGTTTTTGCGTGCTTTTTTCGAGCGTGATGATATGGCGGTGCGTTTTCGGCCCTCTTTTTTTCCGTTTACCGAGCCCAGCGCAGAAATCGACATAGCCTGGGAAAAGAAAAAAGGTGAAACAACGTGGCTGGAAATTGGAGGATCCGGAGTCGTGCACCCCAATGTTTTACGTGCTGGCGGCATCGACCCGGAAAAATATACCGGCTTTGCATTTGGTATGGGGATTGACCGTATTGCGATGCTGCGCTACGGCGTAAACGATTTGCGGCTTTTTTTTGAAAATGACATCAAGTTTCTGGCGCAATTTCGTTAGTTCTGAAATGCCGAATATCCAAAATATCCAACAGGACTTACGCAAAACTGTTCCAGCAAGGCGTAGCGACGCAGGCAGTACAAGTTGTACGACCAGGCGCTGCAACACAGCTGGGGCGGTTTTGCGTAAGTCCTATCCAAAAGTAATTTAACCCATGCAGATAAGCAAAGAAAAATCATGAAAGTTTCTGTCCACTGGCTGAAGCAACTGGTCGATATCGATATGAGCGTCGCCGACCTGGCCCATACATTGACCATGGCCGGGCTAGAGGTCGAAGACATCAGCCCGGTTGCTCCCCCATTCGATAAAGTGGTGGTCGCGGAAGTGAAGGCCGTCACTGCCCATCCCAATGCCGATAAATTGCGCGTGTGCGAAGTAAATGTGGGGGGCAATACCCATTTGCAAATCGTATGTGGCGCACCGAATGTGGCACCGGGGATGCGTGTGCCCTGTGCCTTGATTGGAGCCAAACTTTTCGATCTGGAGATCAAGGCGGCCAAACTACGCGGCGTTGAATCCAGCGGCATGCTTTGTTCAGCGCGCGAACTGGGAATTTCGACCGATCATGAGGGATTGCTGGCCTTGCCGGGCGATGCGCCGATCGGTCAGGATATACGTCAATACCTCGATCTGGATGATGTTTACCTTACGCTTAAACTGACGCCGAACCGTGGCGATTGTTTATCCATGCTTGGTATTGCACGCGATCTTGCTGCAATAACAGGTGGGGCGGTTAAATTATCGTCACCTTTGCCTGTTGCTGAAACAACCACAGCCCATCGTTCCATCACCCTTGACGCGGGGAAAGCCTGTAGCCGTTATTGCGGTCGCGTGGTGCAGGGCGTGAATGCACAGGCCGTTACGCCCAGCTGGATGAAACGCCGTTTGGAGCGCGCAGGCTTCCGCAGTATTGCCCCGCTGGTCGATATCACCAATTACGTCATGCTGGAGCGCGGTCAGCCCATGCATGCTTTTGATGATGACAAACTGCAGGGCGGCATCGAAGTTCGTTTCCCGCGCGCAGGAGAACAGTTGACGTTGTTGAACGAGCAAAATATCGAATTAACCAGCGACATGCTGCTGATTGCCGATCAAAAGGGGCCGATTGCCTTGGCCGGTGTCATGGGCGGTCGGGACAGTATGGTGACGGATCATACCCGCAATGTATTTTTCGAATCCGCTTGCTTTAATCCCGATGTCATTCAAGGGAAAGCCCGTTTACTCGGGTTTAATTCCGATGCAGCCTATCGTTTTGAGCGTGGTGTCGATCCTGCTGGAGCGCGCGATGCGCTCGAATATGCGACACGCCTTGCACTGGAAATATGTGGACGACCCGAAACGCAAGTCGGCCCGGTGAATGATGCGCAAGCCATGCCGCCGCATCGCGATGCGGTCGTGGTTCGGCCGCACCGCATATCGACCATTGTGGGGAGGGCTTTTTCTGAACAGCAGATTTTAAATGTGCTGCAACGGCTAAACTGTGTGACGGAGTGCAAAAATGGGGCAATTTTTGCCGTTCCCCCCAGCTACCGTTTCGATTTGAATATAGAAGAAGACTTTGCCGAAGAAGTAGCGCGTATCACTGGATTTGACGCGATTCCTGCGGCTGTGCCCCGCGCTACGATTTCAATGCTCCCGTTTTCAGAATCCAAACATGGCCTGAAACGGCTGCGGCAAAAAATGGTGGATATGGGGTATCAGGAAGTGATCAACTACAGCTTCATTTCCGATCAGTGGGAAATGGACTTCAGTGGCAATCCACATCCCGTACGCCTTGCCAATCCCATCGCCAGCCATATGAACGTGATGCGCAGCAGTTTGATCGGCGGATTGGTCCAGACTTTGGTATTGAACCTGAATCACGGTGAACAGCGGTTGCAGCTTTTTGAGATGGGTCGCTGTTTTTCATCGGATACCGCGCAGGTTGCGATGCAACCGGAAAAAATTGCCGGGCTGGCTTATGGTTCGCGTTATCCCGAGCAGTGGGGTGAAAAAAAAGACGAGCGCACTGATTTTTTCGCTATCAAGGGCGATATCGAACTGCTTTGTGGCAGGCTGCCGGTGCGCTTTGAAAAAACACCTCATCCTGCATGCCATCCCGGGCGTTGTGCCGCAATATTATTGAACGAAGAAGCTATTGGTTTTATCGGCGAATTGCATCCCCAGCTGCAACAAAAATATGAGCTTCCGCTTGCGCCGGTACTATTTGAATTATTAACAAATCAATTAACAAAACTGCCTGCGATGCATTTTTCCCTGCCCTCGCGCATGCCGGCTGTCCGACGTGATATTGCGTTATTGGTTGACGAGAATATTCCGGTTCAGGCACTGATCGATGCCATTGCAGAAGCTAAAATAGCCAATATGACTGACTTTTCCTTATTCGATGTTTACCGCGGTGTCAACCTCCAAAACGGGAAAAAAAGCCTTGCATTTCGTATAGTTATACAGGATACTGAAAAAACTTTTACGGACGTGGAAGTTGATGAAAAAATATCCAGAGTTATTGATATTTTACATCATAAATTTGGCGTAACTATCAGAAAATAAACATTTTTTAAAATGACGCTGACCAAAGCTGAGCTTGCCGACCTCATGTTTGAAAAAGTAGGGCTTAACAAGCGTGAAGCCAAAGATATGGTCGAGTCGTTTTTTGAAGAAATCAGACTCGCCCTGGAAAAAGGCGAAAGCGTCAAACTTTCCGGGTTCGGTAATTTTCAGCTACGCAACAAACCGCAACGTCCGGGCCGGAACCCCAAAACCGGAGAAGAAATCCCGATTACTGCTCGCCGGGTCGTAACTTTTCATGCCAGCCAAAAGTTGAAGAGCCTTGTGGAGACATCCTTTGATGGAACAGACCCTGTCCAACCCTAGTCTTCCTGCCATACCTGCCAAGCGGTATTTTACGATTGGTGAGGTCAGCGAGCTGTGCGGCGTAAAGCCGCATGTACTTCGCTATTGGGAGCAGGAATTTACCCAATTAAAACCATTGAAACGGCGAGGAAACCGTCGTTACTACCAACATCACGAGGTACTGCTGATCCGGCGTATTCGGGAACTGCTTTATGAAAATGGCTTTACGATCAATGGTGCTCGCCATCAGCTTGACGAAGCTGCAACGGAAATTAAATCGCTCAATACTCCTCAACCTGCCTCTGTTCATTTCATTACTGCCGTTCAATTAAAAAATGAATTAAAAAACATACTTTCAATATTGCAACAGTAGTGATCCTGTCCACTTATTTCTTGCCTCTTTTGGCACGAAGTTTCATCGCACGCATCAGCGTCTTGATGCGATTGAGACTGCCGGTGTAGCCGTGCTGCACGCGTAGCACCCGGTAGAGGCGCGGTGCACCGTAACGGCTACGATGGGCATCAAACACTGTACGGATTTCGGCGCGCAGGCGCTCACGCTCTGACATTGCCCTGATCCGCCATGCGTGGAAACCCGATTGGGTGACGCTGAGCACAAGGCAGACAATCGACAGCGGGCACGATCAATTGACCAGCTTCATATTGTTTCTCCCATTGTTGAATCAGTTTCGGCAATACTTCAAATTTTCGCCCGCATTCAACAAAGCTCAGATTTTCGGCCTTCTTGTGACCTACCACCTCGGCTTTGAATTCGAGCCTAAACACGCGCCGCTTCAGTTGTTCTTTCTTGATGCCTTCCAGTGCGTTATGCTTCTTGCCTGCTTTCATGTTTTCGCTTTCGTTAAGTAGTCGTCCCTGCAAAAGCCCTGACAGCCGCGCCAGCGTTAGCGTTCATGGCGA
>CAZRAL010000024.1:0-35511 GCA_964598005.1 uncultured Burkholderiales bacterium | reverse complement strand
ATTCAAGCAAACCAATTAAATGTTCAGTTAGAAGGATGGGTTTTTAGAAGTTCCCATCAAGAAATCTCTATATTCGGCGCGCCTTTTCAGGCAAAAAGGGCTGAAAAGGCGCGCCAGTATTGGCTCCTTAAATAATTTCAATCGCCAGCGCCGTCGCTTCACCACCGCCGATGCACAGCGAGGCGATGCCGCGTTTGCCGCCGCGCGCTTTCAACGCGTGCAGCAAAGTGACGATCAACCGCGCCCCGGAGGCGCCGATGGGGTGGCCCAACGCGCAGGCGCCGCCGTTCACATTCACCTTGGCGTGCGGCAGGTCGAGGTCTTTTATGGCGGCCATAGCGACCACGGCGAAGGCCTCGTTGATTTCATACAGATCGACGTTGGCCGGGCTCCAGCCCAGTTTTTTATGTAACTTGTCGATGGCGCCGACCGGCGCGGTGGTAAACCACTCGGGTTCGTGCGCATTCGAGGCGTGGCCGACGATGCGCGCCAGCGGCACAATTCCCTTCGCCTTAGCTTCGGATTCTTTCATCAAAATAAGTACCGCAGCACCATCGGAAATGGAAGATGAGCTGGCCGCGGTCACCGTGCCGTCCTTGTTGAAAGCGGGTTTTAGCGTGGGGATTTTTTCCGGTTTGCACTGCCCCGGTGGTTCGTCGGTATCCAGCACCATGTCACCGGCTTTACCCTTGACCGTTACGCCGGCAATTTCGGTTTTGAAAGCGCCATTGGCTATGGCGGCCTGCGCGCGCTTTACGCTTTCCGTGGCGTAAGCATCCTGCATCTCGCGGGTGAAACCATATTTGGTGGCAGTGGCATCGGCGAAAACGCCCATCGATTTGCCATCGTAGGCATTCTCCAGACCATCGTACGCCATGTGATCCAGCGCCTTGACGTGCCCGTAGCGAAAGCCCTGGCGCGCCTTGGGCAGCAGGTAGGGCGCGTTGGACATGCTTTCCATCCCGCCCGCCAGCACCACGCTGGACGAGCCGGCGAGGATGGCGTCATAGCCCATCATCACCGTCTTCATGCCCGAGCCGCACACTTTATTAACGGTGGTGCAGGCTGTGGTTTTCAGCAGGTCTGCGCCCAGCACCGCCTGACGGGCCGGGGCCTGGCCCAGTGCCGCAGGCAGTACGCAGCCGATCAGCGCCTCGGGAATATCCTCGGGCTTCAAATCGGATTGCGCGACAGCAGCCTTGATGGCAACCGAGGCGAGTTGTGGTGAACTGAGCGACAGCAATTGACCATTCATGCTGCCGATGGGGGTGCGTTTGGCGGCGACAATAACGACGGAATCAGACATGGTGTACTCCAGAAAAATTGATGAAATCGATGAAACTGCAAACCTGTTAAGGCTTGCCCCCGCGCAGGCGGGGGCCTAATTTGGTATCTTTTGTTACCGTATAACTTGGCCCCCCGCCTGCGCGGGAGCGTGATTTTTAACTGCTCTCCCCAAACAATTCGCGCCCGATCAGCATGCGGCGGATTTCGTTGGTTCCCGCGCCAATGTCATAAAGTTTGGCATCGCGCAGCAGACGGCCCGCCGGATATTCGTTGATATAGCCGTTGCCGCCCAGACATTGAATAGCTTCCAGCGCCACTTTCACCGCGCATTCCGAAGCATACAAAATGCACGCCGCGGCATCCTTGCGCGCGGCGCGGCCGCGGCCCTGGTCGAGCATGTGCGCCACCCGGTAGCTGAAGGCGCGCGCGCTTTGCAGCGCCACGTACATATCGGCGATCTTGCCCTGCATGAGGCCGAAAGTGCCGATGGCCGCACCGAATTGTTTGCGTTCGTGTACATACGGCAACACCAGATCCATCGCCGCCTGCATAATGCCCAGCGGGCCCGCCGATAACACCGTGCGCTCGGTGTCGAGGCCCTTCATCAATACGCGTGAGCCGCCGTCGACCTCGCCCAAAATATTCTCCTGCGGAATCTCGCAATCTTCGAATACCAGCTCGCAGGTGTCCGAGCCGCGCATGCCGAGTTTATCGAGCTTCTGTGCGGTACGAAAACCCTTCATGTTTTTTTCGATGATAAAAGCCGTCATCGCTTTCGAGCCCTGGTCTTTCGGCGCGGTGCGCATATAAACGATCAACACATCGGCGTGCGGGCCGTTGGTAATCCACATCTTGTTGCCGTTGGCGATCCAGCGGTCGCCTTTCTTTTCCGCCTTGCACGCCATCGAACCGACCACATCGGAGCCAGCGCCGGGCTCGGACATCGCCAGTGCGCCGACCCATTCACCCGAGCTTAATTTGGGTAGATATTTGCGGCGCTGCGCGTCGTTGCCATTAAGGTAGAGATTATTCACGCACAAATTCGAATGCGCGCCATACGCCAGACCGACCGAAGCCGAAGCGCGCGAAATTTCTTCCATCGCCACGGTATGCGCCAGATAGCCCATCCCGGTACCGCCGTATTCTTCCGCCACGGTAATGCCCAGCAGCCCCAGCTCGCCGAATTTTTTCCACATTTCCATGGGGAATTCATTTTGCTGGTCGATCTCTGCGGCGCGCGGCGCCAATTCCGCATCGCACAGGCGCTTGACGGTATCGCGCAAGGCATCGGTATCGTCGGTAATGTGAGTGTCGAAAATCATAGATGGCCCCTTTGTGCTTTCAAGACTTTAAATTATCCGCTTTTTGCGGAGTGCTTGCGCAATGCTTTATTCCATTTCTAACTGATTAAAGTTCCCCTCTTGGAAAAAGGGCACTGTCATTCCGGGCGGAACGTAGCCGAGGAGCCTGTTGTGCAGAAGTGGTGTGTTGCAAAAAAACAGATCCCTCACGCTGTTCGGGATGACAAGTTTAGATAGTAGTGAATAAATTACCAGCTTTAAAATGAGCACTGTCATTCCAGGCGGAACGTAGCCGAGGAGCCTGTTGTGCAGAAGTGGTGGGTTGCAAAAAGCAGATCCCTCACGCTGTTCGGGATGACAAGTTTAGATAGTAGTGAATAAATTACCAGCTTTAAAATGAGCACTGTCATTCCGAGCGAAGCAAAGCGTAGTCGAGGAATCTGCTGTTTTTTTGAATGCCTTTTTAAAACCAAAGCAGACTCCTCACGTTGTTCGGAGTGACAAGTTTTGCAGCTTCCCTGCTGTGCAAAAAAAAGCACCGTCATTCCGAGCGCAGCGTAGCGCAGTCGAGGAATCTGCTGTTTTTTGAATTACGTTCAAAAGCCAAAGCAGACTCCTCACGTTGTTCGGAGTGACAAGCTGATGTTACGTGCTGCTGAAGGCAAATTTTTTTGCCGGAAAAACAGTTTTTGAAATGGAATTACTTCGCCCCCATGCGAATCGCGCCATCCAGCCGGATCACGCTGCCGTTCAATACTTCATTTTCGATAATGTGTTTGGCCAGTGCCGCGTATTCATCCGGCCGCCCCAGCCGCGGCGGAAACGGAACCTGTTGCCCCAGCGAGGTGCGAATTTCTTCCGACATGCCTTGCAGCATGGGCGTATCGAAAATACCCGGGGCGATGGTGACGACGCGAATGCCGAATTTGGCCAGCTCGCGCGCGATCGGCAAGGTCATGCCATTGACCCCGGCCTTGGAGGCGGCATAACCCGCCTGACCAATTTGCCCTTCGAACGACGCCACCGAAGAAGTATTGATAATCACGCCGCGCTCGCCGGTACTTTCGGCAGGTTGCGTCGACATGGCATGCGCAGCCAGCCGGATCACATTGAAGGTGCCGATCAAATTAATATTGACGGTGCGCACAAAATTGGCCAGCGAATGCGGGCCGTTTTTGCCCACCACACGCTCCCCCGGCGCGATACCGGCGCAATTCACCGCGCCATGAATACCGCCGAACGCTGTTTTGCACAGCTCCACGGCAGCCTGCACGCTAGCTTCGTCGGTCACGTCGGTCTTGATGAAGCATGCGTGGTTGCCAGATTCGTTGCCCAATTCGGCAGCCAATTTTTCGCCGCCCTCCTGATTGACGTCGGCCAGCACCACGTTGCCCTGATTGGCAACAATCAGGCGCGCGGTCGCCGCGCCCAGGCCCGAGCCGCCGCCCGCAATGAGAAAAGTGTGATGGGTAATCTGCATAGAGGTTGGTTCCTCGCGTGTGAGTTGGATAGAGATGCGAAATATGTTGATACATAAAACAAAATCAAAGCGTCTAATATTATTTGGCCTGCAAAGTCCATAGCACCCAAAATTGAATAGACTTGTTTCGAAAGAAGTCTAATATGTGCCTATAATTTTTACCGATACTGCTACATACTGAAAAATAAGCTGGAAGGGTTGCCTAGCTTACACTAACGATAAATAACGTCACACTTCCATGAGCCATTTTCATAACGAGCCCCCTTTCACCCACGGCACGCCGCGTAAAACCGGCATATTGCTGGTTAACCTTGGTACGCCAGATCAACCCACGCCCGCCGCCGTGCGCCGCTACCTGAAAGAATTTTTGTGGGACGCGCGCGTCGTCGAAATCCCCCGGTTGTTATGGTGGCTGATTCTGAATGGCGTCATCCTCAATGTGCGGCCGAAAAAAACTGCGAAAAAATACCAATCGATCTGGCTGCCGGAAGGCTCGCCGCTGCGCGTCTATACCGAGCGGCAAGCGCAAATGCTGCGCGGGTACCTCGGCGAAATCGTCAAAAGCCCGCTGACGGTGGTCGCCGCTATGCGTTACGGCAACCCCTCGATCGAAGCGGGCCTCGCCAAGCTCAGAGCACAGTATTGCGATAACGTCCTCGTGCTGCCACTTTACCCGCAGTACGCCGCCAGCACCACGGCCTCGACTTTCGATCAGGTAGCGCGCATCCTGATGCGCCAGCGCAACGTACCGGGCCTGCGCCTGGTGCGCAGCTTTCACGATCACCCCGCTTATATCGCCGCCATAGCGCGCAACGTGCAGGCTTTCTGGACAAAAGCAGGCCGCCCGGATTTTTCTACCAGCCGCCTGCTCATGACCTTCCACGGCCTGCCGCGCTTTCATCTCGACAAAGGCGACCCTTATCACTGCCAGTGCCACAAAAGCGCGCGGCTGATCGGCGAAGCGCTGGGGCTTGCGCCCGACCAATACCTGGTCACTTTCCAGTCGCGTTTCGGCACGGGCGAATGGCTGCAACCTTATACCGGCGAAACACTTGAAACGCTGGCGCAGCAAGGCATACGGCGTATCGACATCATTTGTCCCGGCTTTGCCGCCGATTGCCTAGAGACGCTGAAAGAAATCGCCATCGAAGGGCGGGAAATTTTTTTGCATGCCCGCGCCGATTCAGTTAACCGGGAATTTCATTACATTCCGGTAGCTAACGACACCCCGGCCTTTGTGGGCGCACTCGCTGAAATCATCCGCGAACATTTGAGTGGATGGATCGGTGAAAATCGGGATAGTCAGACTATGGTAAAGGAAAACGAACTCTCGGCGCAGCGGGCCAAAAAACGGGGGGCCGCCCAATAAGCGCAGCCCCGCTGGAAATGGCCAGGCCAGCTTTATATTGTGATCAACATATTACAAACTGATGTTATGCAGAGGCAAAGCGGTTTCTCCATTGAAGCGATTTTTTCGGTGAAAAATTTCCCCTTTGTCATCCCCTTTGTCAGATACTCAGGATTGGCCCCCGCGCAGGCGGGGGCCCAAGTTACGCCATAACCAACTTAGGCCCCCGTCTGCACGGGGGCAGGATTCGGGGGAGGTGAATCTGATGCGCGCCATGTTGCCAATAAGTGCATTTGGCGACGACGATAAAACGGAATCAACCATGGTGTAATACCTGTCGGTGCGTAACATCAGTTACAAGCACAAAAACAAACCGCCCCAGCGGGGCGGTTTATCGAACCAACTGCTATGCAGGCTTAGGCGTGACTGGAGGGGAAGAGGCGTTGCCCGTGCCGGCGCATGTACAACGCACCGCTGCCTACCACCAGCAACCCTAATAGCATCAACATCCATTCGGACAAAGTTGGGATTGGTGTACCCGACGGCAGCCCAAGCGCAGCCACGGCAAGACACTGATCAGTCACATTGCTGGTAAGGCCCATAAGTCCCATAATATTGGCTGGACCATTGGTGTTGGCAGGCATCGGGCATGCAGTGGGCGCCATCGCTGTGGCGACCACATTAACGGTAATGGTACAGGTTGTTTGCGCGGCGGTAATTTGCGCATTGGCCACGGTAATCGCCATCCCTCCCGCCATAGCGGTCACCGCGGCTGGAATATTTGCGCACGTCCCGCCCACATTCGGATTGGCGGCGATAACCAATCCTGCCGGTAAATTGTCGATAAAGCTGAATGTTTGTGTCGGGTTGCCTGCCGGATGCGCCACAGTAAAAGTCAAAGCAGTTGTTCCCCCCACAAAAATTGTAGGCGGCGCGAAAGCCTTGGCAAGCGTTGGCAGCGCAGCATTAACCGCATCGTTTACCGTGACACACTGATCCGTCACATTGTTGAACAGTACCGCAACGGCAGGACCCATGATATTGGCTGGGCCATTGGTATTGGCCGCTTGCGGACACATTCCTATCGTTGGCGCTGGCGCAGTGGTCACATCCACAGTGATGGTGCAGGTTGCTTGCGCGGCGGTAATTTGCGCGTTGGCCACGGTAATGGCTGCGCCTCCCGCCATGGCAGTCACCGCGGCAGGAATGTTCGCGCACGTCCCACCCACATTCGGATTGGCAGCAATCACTAGCCCAGCCGGCAAGTTATCGACAAAGTCAAAACTTTGCGCCGGGTTGCCTGCTTGATGCACTACGGTAAAGGTCAGCGTCGTCGTCCCACCAACGAAAATGCTATCGGGCGCAAAATCCTTGCTGAGCGTCGGCAACGTAACCAGAAAAGCGGGGCCGCCAATGGAAGATGGGATTATGCCGTCCGGATCCGGAAAATCGTCACCCGCTCCGCCATCGGTAATCTGGAAGGTCACCTGAGTGCGGGCCGCATTAAAAACTACCGGAATGGTATTAAACCAATGCGGCGGCATATTCATCGTCTCCCGGCCGAACATCCAATATTGCGTTCCCATAGGCAGCGGTTGTGAATAAGTGATGATGAACATTGCAACGCCCCCGCCTGTACATTGCTCCACCCTGAAATCGAACATTCCTTGCGGAAAATGCCATGCCTGGCCCATTGGCGCAATTGGCAATGTGGCAGGCACCAGCCCGCCCATAGCGCCGGGCGGGGAACCCAGAAACTGGTGGTAGGTATAAATGCAAGGCGCAGACACATTGGCGGTGATAAGGCCCCCACTGACTGGCGATACCTGGCTAACTGTTGCTGCAGGGTTGCTAACAACCAGCGTGAAATTCAGATCAGCATTACCAGGCGCCGAAACGGTAATTGCGTAATTGCCCACTCCACCCATTGGCATACCGAAAAGGCGGTTATTAGGTTGATCAAACTGTATATTGGCTGGCAAGGCGGGATTGCTGACCAGCGTTAATACAGGATTGCCGGGTGCGCTAAATACCATACCTGCCGGAAGCTGATCGTCCGCAAGCAACTCACCAACTGCAACGTTAAAGGTGCCTCCATTGGAAACGAATGGTGAAGTAACCTGCGCCTGCACGATGGATGGTAACCAGCCAACAATGGTTATTAAACCGATCACCATTAATCCAGATACGTTTTTTATGGCCGTTTTCATAAATTTATGCCCTTGAAAATTTTGATCGGAAAGTAACTTGCAAGATTCTAGGCCAATTTCTCCACTTGATCAATTTTGTATTGTTACTTTATGACTTCGTTTGCAGTGCTTAACTGATGTTACGCAAAGGCAAAGTGGCTTGCTTATAAAATAGCCTTCTTTCGAAACTTGCTGCGCTTGACATAACGGCGTTGCACGGTGGCTCAAAATCCTCATTTACTCGCTTGTAAACTCTGGTTTTTCGCCGCCATGCACTTGTCTTCGCTCGCGACAGTTTCGAAAGAGAAATGGCTTTTTCGGTGAAAAAATTTTCCTTCTGTCGTGCGTGACATCAGTTCTTAAAACAAACGGCCCCGACGAGCGGGGCCGTTTGTTCAACCAACAGCTATGTGTGGCTTAGGCGTGACTGGAGGGGAAGAGGCGTTGCCCGTGACGACGCATGTACAAGGCCCCGCTGCCTACCACCAACAGGCCTAACAACATCAGCATCCACTCGGAAAGCGTGGGGACAGGTAGAGTCAAACCTGGGCCACCCTGGTCAACAATCGTGCCATTTGCCATCAGGTCATCATCACCCAAGCCACCATCGGTAATGGTGAAGGTCGCCGTATTGCCAGCGATCGTGGCGGGTAAGATGTACCAGTGCGAGGTCATTGGATTTGCTGGCGTCGGGCCAAATTTCCAGTACTGAGTACCCGCAGGCAGTGTTTGTGGGTAGGTCACCCTTATGGTAACAGCGTCACCGGCCATACAGTTGATGGTGGTGAAATCAAACAGACCATGCGGGAACTGCACCGGTGCGGGAACAGGCACCAGACTTACTGGCACAAACTGACGGGTACCAAAACTACAGGTCGGACCGCCGCTGCCATTTAAAATTTCAGCCGTAATATTTCCTGTCCCAGTGGGTGAGGGGCCGGTAAAGGTGGTGACGGGGTTAGCCACCATCCAGGTAAAGGTTTGGGTAGCATTAGGCATAACACCATTGGCTGCAGTAACTACCACGACGTACATACCTGGCGTTGTTAGCGTGCCGGAAAGCGTGTCATTAGCAAACATCAGCCCAGGTGGCGTTCCTGGCATTCCGTTAGTGGTAATAGAGAACATTGGTGCAGGCGTCCCTGTCGCTGTAAAAGCTATGTTATTAATCATCGCACCCGTTATAAAGTTGGCCATTGCAGGTGGTGCTGGGTTGGTAAAGATTGGGGCAACCATTGCGTTATTGATAACCAAATTAAAATTTTGATTGGAAGTTTGCATCATTCCATTAATTGTATTGGTCACGGTAACAGTGATCATTTGATTAATTGCATTTGCTGGATTAGCAGCAGTAATAGCGCCCGTATTCATATCAATCGCAAAACCAGCGGGTAAGTTTGCAGAGGAAAAAGTGGGAACAGGATTTCCCACTGCCACTAATACACCGCTGTTATATGCCATCCCAACAGTACCTGCCGGAATCATCATGGTTGTAATAGCAGGTAGCTGTCTCACTGTTACGCTAAACATTTGTAAGGACGCTGAGCCTGCATCATCCGGCAAATTATTAACGATAACGTCCCCCATTGTATTCTGGCCCACTGCACCCGTTCCCATACCAGACGGGGCACCGGTGATTTGTCCTGTTGAACCATTCAACGTGAGTCCATTAGGCAGAGCTACGCTTGTAGTAAAGCCATTAGGCAATGCATCCATAACACCAAATGCACCCGCCGCCCCTAAAGCTGGGCTGGTCATATTCGTTACCGTAATTTGATGGTTGTACGCAATCCCCGCACCCGCAGCATCCAAAACAGGATCTGGTAGCACCGCACTGGTGATTACGCCAGGCGGGATAATCGTTTGGGCATTGGTTTGGCCGGCACCAGTATTACTGGCATTATTACGAATATCGGCAACGACGGCCATTCTATCGGCCATTGAAAGCCCCCCCAATACGCCCATTCCCCCAGCGATAATGCCATTGAGATAGGCTAAGTTAGCCGCCGCTTTCATTTTATTGCTATTCATGGCCCCTGGCGCTGGGAAGGCATCTATGGTGAACCCATGACATCCCGAACAGTTAGCATTCCACGTTTGCGCCTGCCCCACCACCGGCATCCACCCCAGCATGGCTGTGGCCAACACCGCCATTAATTTAAAAACATTTTTCATTGTTACCCCCATAAGTAAAAAGCGAAAAACACAAATTGCAGGATATTAAGAATAAAAAAGGAAGAAAATACGGATTGTTAGATTGTTAATAGGTTAAAACCTGTAAAGACTTTTGCAGACTGGCGGATCGTAAAGGTTAAAAACGGCGTTTGTCAAGAAAATTTGATGCCCATCCGCTTTAATGTTGTTTTTTGGCTCATTTTGCTCGTCCCGAGTTTCCCGTTAAAAATTCCTCTCTTTGGAGAAATGGGGCGGCGGGGAGATTGGCGGTCGCTGTGCCAATGCCGAACATTTTCAATCCTCCTCTGCCCCCTCGCTTCGCTCTCCCCCTTTTTCAAAAGGGGAAGTGAAAAAGAGGGCTGTGAGGAGCGCTGTCATCCCGAGCGCAGCGACGTCGAGGGATCTGCTGTGCCGGGTGCCATTGAGGCTAAAAGCAGATTCCTCACGTTGTTCGGAATGACAGGCTTTTATAGTGGTGGATCAATGGCGGGCTGTGAAAAAATGAGGCTGTCATTCCAAGCGCAGCGTAGTGGAGTCGAGGAATCTGCTGCGGTTTTCATGATGGGTTAATCCAGAATGGCCCGCAGCCGTGCCAACGCATCTTCCACTACTGGGTCAGGCGCGGTTTCCAGAAATTTCGCCCTGCGTGCAGCCAAATCAAGCGTCATACAATGATTAACCAGCGCTGCGCCTTGTGTTTGGGTACCCGCGCCTGTCAAATGAGCAGCAAATCCGGCTTCGCGGGCAAAGACACCCCCTTGCGTGATGGGTACAACAAGGGACAATCCCAGGCGGTTAAATTCTTGTGGTGAAAGTATCAATACGGGGCGATTTCCTTTTTGTTCGCGGCCACTCGCCGGATCAAGGCTTGCCAACCAGATTTCTCCTCGCTTGGCGACGCGTTTCATACGCGTTCTGCACCAACCCGCGGGGCATCAAGCCATTCTTCGCTCTCACGTGACCGAGGTGCTTGTGGATCACATTGGGCAATCAAGTCTTCTAGTTTGTAACGCCGCTGCGCGGGCGCCAATCGCAACACGCCACCTTCAACCATGACATCAAGTTGGTCGCCAATGGCCACATTGAGACTTTGCAGCAGCGACCTGGAAAGCCGCACCCCTGCGCTGTTGCCTTGTTTTTCAATTTTTATTTGCATGATCTTTTTCAATCAAAGAAGTACTTACATTGTACATACTTTAATTAATGTAATCAATCTCCAGCTAAAGCCCTCCTATTCAGGGAGTTTTAGATTTGTCCGTTATGTGGCTCATGTTGTTATTACACCTGTCATCGCGCGCTCATCTCACGTAAACTAGTCGTTTTTTGCGCATATTTCACCATGGCTCAATACGTTTACACCATGAATCGGGTGGGCAAGATCGTCCCGCCCAAGCGGCAGATTCTCAAGGATATTTCACTGTCCTTCTTTCCCGGCGCCAAGATCGGGGTGCTGGGTCTCAACGGCTCGGGCAAATCGACGCTGCTGAAAATCATGGCCGGGCTGGATAAGGAGATCGAAGGCGAGGCGGTGCCGATGCCTAATCTCAATATCGGTTATTTGCCACAGGAGCCGCAGCTCAACCCCGGGCAAACGGTGCGCGAAGCGGTGGAAGAAGGGATCGGCGGTGTGTTGGCGGCCAAGAAGCGTTTGGATGCGGTGTATGCCGCCTATGCCGAACCCGATGCCGATTTCGACCAGTTGGCTGCCGAGCAGGCTGAGCTAGAAGCGCAGATCGCCGCGGCTGGTGGCGATAATTCGGATGTGCAGCTTGAAGTGGCTGCCGATGCATTGCGCCTGCCGCCGTGGGAGGCCAGGATCGCCACGCTTTCCGGGGGCGAGAAGCGCCGCGTGGCGCTGTGTAGGCTGCTGCTTTCCAAGCCCGATATGCTATTGCTCGATGAACCCACTAACCATCTCGATGCCGAAAGTATCGACTGGCTGGAGCAGTTTCTGCAGAAGTTCCCGGGTACGGTGGTGGGGATCACCCATGATCGTTATTTCCTCGATAATGCAGCCGAGTGGATTCTCGAGCTCGACCGCGGTGCGGGCATTCCCTGGAAAGGCAATTACAGTTCGTGGCTGGAGCAGAAGCAGGATCGGCTGCGGCAGGAAGAGTCGGGCGAATCCGCGCGCCAGAAGGCGCTGAAAAAAGAGCTGGAATGGGTACGGCAAAATCCCAAGGGCAGGCAGGCCAAAAGCAAGGCGCGCATGACGCGTTTTGAAGAACTCTCCAGCCACGATTACCAGAAACGTAACGAAACGCAGGAGATATTTATTCCCGTCGCTGAGCGGCTGGGCAATGAGGTGATCGAGTTCAAGGGTGTTTCCAAGGCGTATGGCGAGCGCCTGCTGATCGATAATTTGAGCTTCAAAATTCCGCCCGGTGCGATTGTCGGGGTGATCGGCCCCAACGGTGCGGGCAAATCCACGCTCTTCCGCCTGATTATGGGGCAGGAAAAACCGGACGCCGGTACGGTCGCTATCGGCCCGACCGTCAATCTGGCGTATGTCGATCAATCACGCGACAAGATGGAAAACGATAAGACCGTCTGGCAGGCCATTTCCAACGGTTCGGATATTCTCACGGTGGGGCGTTTTGAGATGCAGTCGCGTGCCTATCTAGGGCGCTTCAATTTCAAGGGTGCAGACCAGCAAAAGCTGGTGGGCACGCTTTCCGGCGGCGAACGCGGCCGCCTGCATCTGGCGCACACGCTGCTCAAGGGCGGCAATGTGCTGTTGCTCGACGAGCCCTCGAACGATCTCGATGTGGAGACGTTGCGCGCGCTGGAAGATGCGTTGCAGGAATTCGCCGGTTCGGTTTTGGTGATTTCGCACGACCGCTGGTTTCTCGACCGCATCGCCACACACATTCTGGCCTGTGAAGGCGATTCGCAGTGGGTGTTTTACGACGGCAACTATAATGAATATGAAGCCGACAAGCGCCGGCGGTTGGGCGAGGAAGCGGCGCGGCCGAAGCGTATTCGTTACCGGGCTTTGAAGTAACGACTGCCCGCCGATACCTCAGGGCGAACGCAAGCACCGCGCGGTAAGGAGTTGGCACAGCTACTCGAAGAATCTGTTTTGCAGGTTGCCATTGAGGCTAAAAGCAGATTCCTCACGCTGTTCGGAATGACAGGTTTTTATATTGGGAGCTCAATAGCGAGCTGTGAAAAAATGATGGCTGTTATTCCGAGCCGAGCGCAGCACAGTCGAGGAATCTGCTGTTGCTGTTGTTGCGACATCGAAGCAGCGCGCACGTTCTGTATGAAAATGCTCTTTCAACAATAGACCGCCATCGTCATTTCCGCGAAAGCGGGAATCCAGCGGCTTTGTTAGTCACTCGTCATGGTAAAAATTAAAGAAACACCGTTGGCCCCTTGCCTTCGCGAGGGTTGAACAATTACCACACCCGCTCAAAACCGGTAGCTGATCGCGGCAGAAAAACTGTCTACGCTCACATATTCTCCCGAGGCAAAAAGCAGTTCCTGCCGGGCACGATCATAAGAGAGCGAAATGAATGTGGCCTTGAGGGGAGACCATTGGCCGCTCAGCGAAATGGAACGACTCTTGAGGGTAGTGGCTTCCGGCTGTGCATTCTGGAAAACCCGCTCTTCAGCCGACTTTCCTGTGCTGGCGCGTATTCGCCAGTATTCATCTGCGCTTTCAAAATAGCGGGTGAGGCCGACACTGGCCGATACCGAGGTGCCGGTATCCGATGGGGTGACATAGGGTCGGATGGTGAATAGGTAATCGCTGAAATATTTCGACAGGCTGCCGGTATAGATCGTGGCCGTCGAATTCAAAAAGACGAGGTGGCGCACGCCCAGCGACCCTTCAAAACCGCCGCCAAGCGAGGCAAACAATTCAGCGCCATAACGACGGCGCGGAAACAGTGTGCCCTCGGCTGTCCCCACATTCACATAGGCGTAGCCGCCATCCCATAATTTGGGATAGATATCAGCCTCGTATTGGACGTCGTCCGTTTCATAGCGTTTGACTGAATTGGCACGTAGATAGAACGATCCCCATTTTGACAAACGACCATATTGCAGGGTCGAGATGGGATTGTCATCAAAGGTACGCGAATAGCGCTCCAGCGAATAACTGAGTTGCAGGCGGTTGGGAGTAGCCAACGCAGGATCAGTCGATTCGGTTACTGTCGCCGCCGGGCTTGATGGATCCGCTGACTCGGCATAAACAAGGCTCGATAAGGGTATTAGCGCAGTCAACAACATGTAGCCATACGTTTTTTTATTCATGAGGAAAAAGATCCTGTTATTTTGCGCTTAATGTCGGGCAAGTCGTTTCTTTAGTGTTTGGGCCTCTTCCATATCGGGGCTCAAGCGTAATAATTGTTCTAGCGTGGCCTGTGCGGCGGAAAATTGCTTAAGGCGCTCTTGCGCTTTTACCTTTTGCAGCAGAAGAGTGGGTTCATCGGGGAGTTGCATCAATCCCTGCTCGCTGATTTTCAAGGCTTCGCCCGGTTTGTCAGACCAGAACGATACATCAGCCCAAGCGGAGTAGGCATCACTATAGGTGGGATTGCGCCGCATCACTTCCTTGTAATGGCCAATGGCTTCCTCATGCTGCCCTTGCCACGCATAGCTTCGGCCCAGCAGCATGCGTATATCGTGGTAATTGGGCGAGCCCCTGAGCACGTGGCGCGCAATTATGCGGGCCTCGTCGTAACGTTTTTCTTTCAGCAGTTGCCGCGCTGTCGTATAAGCTTGTTCGGAGGCGCCGGGCTTCAGGTTCAGCTTTTCCATCAAGGCTTGTTCCTGGGCCAGGTGGGGATCCGGTACGATGAGATCAGGTCTGATTTTATTATTTTGCATCACGTAACGATTGACCGATTTGAACGTGGAAAAATCGGCTTCCAGTTTCGCCTTGACCTTGCTATCGTTCAATTTCTCCAGTTTAAGCTCGGGTAAAATCCGGTAAACCTCGTCGCCCGATAAAAAATATTCACCCGCGAGAAAATCGTTCAGGGTATTTTTGGTCCGCATCAGACCGATGCTATGTGTATTGCGAAAGGTGTTCGACATGTCGATGCCTGTGCCCAACCAGTGCGCCTGATCGGGGAATGGCAGCTGGTAATTGTTGTGCAAATAAGCAATCAGGCTGGGCGTCATATCGGCGTGGCTGGAAACGGCTTCGATTCTTTCCGCGCGTTTCAACAAAGGAGACCAGATGATCAACGGCACGCTGTAACGGTCTATGGCCGATTCTTCGGGAAGCGGGATCAGGCGATGATCCCCGGTAATGATAAAAATGGTCCGCTCATGATCCTTGCGCTCGGCATAGCGGGAAAACATTTGCCGCAGCGCCTCGTCGGTGTAAAGCAGCGCCTGAAAGATGTCGCGACTGCGTTCGATTTCCGCTTTGGTTGCGCTATCGGCCGTATGTTTCGAGAAAATTTCGTCAAACTTTTTTTGCCAGGTTGCGGCATCGGGAACCTTGAAAGGCTCGTGAAGGTTCACGGTATGGTATATGTCCAGCCGCGGAGAAGGTTCTGTTGTAGCCAGAAATTCCTGCGCACGCGCGAACAGATCGGCGTCGGCGTAGCCCCATGAAAAACCACCCGCATTGGGCTCCATGGGCCGGTAACGCGAGCCAAAATTTCCTTCCCCCAGAATATGGTCGATACCCTGACGCTCTAGAAAGACATCGCCCCCATCGAAGCGCGCATCGAAGCCGACAAAAAAATAACTGTGGTAGCCGTTTTTTTTGCTCAGGCTAATCAGTGAATCATGCGCGGGCATACGAAAGCCCTCGCTCATAAATCCGCCTTCGCCGGGCGGTAGCGATGCAAAAAAACTGGGCAGGAATCCAAACGAACGCCCGGTCGTGGAAAGGAAGTTGGGGAAATACAGACTTTTACCGGCAAGCGACTCGAGGAAGGGTGTAAACCCGCCATAACGCCCGCCTGGCATCATGGCTTTGCCCAGCCCTTCAACTGCCACCACCACGATGTTAGGCGGGGCATCGGCTTGATTGAAGTAAGGCCCCAGTACATCGGGTTGGTTGACAGGTTTCAGCAAAGGATATTCCTGCGCGGGAGTTGCATTTTTTGCAGGCGCGCTGGCGGCCAATTTGTTCTGTGAATATCGGAAACTGCTAGCCAAAAATGCACTCAATTTGTTGGCAATCAGCGTTTGATCGGCCAGACCGCTTGTAGAAGCGATGGTCGACGAAAGGCTTGAAATTGGCGCCACCCCATAGAGCAAGCCTGCGAGCAAGACCACGATTAAATAAGCACGTACTGTAATTTTTGATGGCGCATATTTCTTGAACACCAACCACAATACAAAGATAACTGCGGCGAGAATTGCCAATGCAAAATAGGCACGACTCCCAAGACCTGAAGATGTGCGTACGGTTGCCGTAATATCCTGCCAGCTATAACCGAACAAATCGGCCCCCAATGCGACGCGCGCCTGGCAAAAATAAAGGCTAAGGAGAATACTAGCAAGTACTGTCAGCAGGCCCAATAATTTGATCGCGCGCGCAGCCACATGAAGTCCGGTTAGCCAAGATGAGGCAAAAAACAGTACGGCAAAAACCGTAATGACGGTAGCAGCAAATAGCAGGTCGTTTCCTGTTGCAATCAGCAGCCAGGCCCAGGCAGGGTCGGGTTGCCCGTATCGAATGGCATATTCGAGCGATTCGAACACACGCACAAGAAAAAGAGCAGGTATCAACCATGCCGTTGCACCAAAGAATACTTTCAGCGAAGAGGTGGATTCAGGCTGCATATTCTCTCGTTCTTGAGGGATTTTTTTGTAATGGTCACCATTTATTTTGCCGGGTAACCATAAACAGGTTATTTGTTTATGTATGTTAATTGTATAATTTAGTTAAACCAGGTGGCAAATTAAAAAAAGAACTGCTCAAAACCATGCCGATTAACAATGAAAATACAACGATGAAACCATTAGCGCTGGTCATTGAAGATGACGACGTCATTGCCAAGCTTATCGACCTGATTTTAGTTCGCGATGGTTTTACGGTCACCCGTGCCGCAGACGGGCGTGAAGGCCTACGCTACATTGAAGCAGCCCGGCGGCCGGATTTGATCCTCCTGGATGTCATGCTGCCTTTTGTCAGCGGTTTTGATGTACTGCGGCAGGTGCGGCTGACCGCCGGCTGGGAAAAGGTCCCGCTCATCATGTTGACCGCCAAATCCCAAGAAGCAGACATCGTGAACAGTCTCGACGCCGGGGCCAGCGACTATATCGTTAAGCCGTTCAAGCCTAATGAATTGATCGCCCGTATCAAACGGTTGATGCGCTCATAGTCACCCTGGCGGCCCAATCATGTTCAGCTCATCCAATCTAGCCGTCAAAATCGCATTCGTTGCTGCCATCGTCGCGCTTTGCGCAGCGCTGATAAACGCAATACTTGTGATTGCCATACGCCTGTACCGCCAGTTTCGCGAACGGCGTGATGCCACATTGCTGGCCACCTGGGAGCCATTGTTATATGGCACCGCCTCGGGTGCCAGGATGTCCACTCCAAAAGTGTGTCCACGCGATTTACGCCTTTTTCTGGGATTATGGAATCACCTCCAGGAATCCGTGCAGGGCGAGGCGACCAAAGCCTTGAATGAATTTTTGATACGAGGCGGATTCGTCCCTCATATGCTCAATATGCTGGCCGCACGAAATCCCTCGACACGGCTGATTGCAATTACCGCAGCCGGTCATTTGCGGGATCGCGCCGCCATCGAACCGCTACTGAAATTCGCCCGCGACCGCATGCCAGTTTTGTCGTTCACTGCCGCGCGCGCCCTGCTGCGTATCGATGTGACACACACGCTGCCACTTTTGCTGGATGATATTCTTTCCCGCGAAGACTGGCCGATTGCGGCTTTGGCGGCGATTTTTCGCGAATTGGGCGCCAATACCATTACCGCGCCGCTGCTGGCCATTCCATGGCACTTTCCCCCTCATGCGGCCAGACGTTTCCTACCATTATTGGCACAGGCTCATTATGAAGCAGTCGCCCCCGCATTGCGGGCGTGGCTAGGTACCGTTGAAGACCCGGAAGTACTGGCAATGGCTTTTGAATTATTGCGTTCGCGTGATGACCTGCCGATTCTTGCACAGGGCGCAGGCCATGCCAATTGGCTGGTCAGAATGGCGACCGCCAAGGCGCTCGGTCCGCTTGTCCGCAAAGAGGAACAGGGATTACTGATTCAACTTTTGCGCGACAGTTCCTGGTGGGTGCGCTATCGCGCTGCGCAGGCGCTGGTGAAACTTCCCGATATGAGAAACGAGGATTTGCTGAATTTACGTCTCACTATCGGGGACCGGTTTGCCGCCGATATGCTTGCCCACGCGATGGCGGAGCCGCGATGAGCACTTTCATCGTAGTGGTGCAATGGGCCTATTTAATTTATTTCATCAGCATCAGTACGGGCTATTTAACGCTCAATTTATTGTCCTTCGTCGCCATGCGCCGATATTTCGCATCGCGCCCGCTTGACCATTTGCCGCCTAGCTATTCGGGAATCGAGCCTCCCGTTTCGATCATCGTACCGGCCTATAACGAAGAAAAAACCATCGTTCAGTCGATAAAATCCCTGCTTCAACTCGATTATCCCGACTTCGAAATACTAGTCATTAACGACGGATCAAGCGACGGTACTCTGGCCACTCTACAATCCGAATTTGCTTTGCAGCCCTTTCCAGAAGCTTATTGGGCACGACTCAAGAGCAACCCGGTAAGAACGATATACCGTTCCCCGTTGCATACAAATTTACGCATTATCGACAAGGAAAACGGCGGCAAAGCCGATGCCCTCAATGTGGGCCTGAATGCCGCCCGTTATCCACTATTCTGTGCTGTCGATGCCGATTCGATTTTGCAGCGTAACAGCCTGCGGCGCGTATTGGAGCCCTTTCTGGAAGACCCCCATACCGTCGCTTCGGGCGGAACGGTACGTGTGGCAAATGGCTGCGAAGTGAGTGGCGGATTCATGACACGCATCGATGTGCCTAAAAAAATGCTGCCGCTTATCCAGACTGTCGAATATCTGCGTGCTTTTCTGTTCGGCCGCCTGGGCTGGACCGTTTTCAACAGCGTGCTGGTCATCTCCGGCGCTTTTGGGTTGTTTCGCAAGGAGGCGGTTATCGAAGCCGGTGGTTATAAAATAAAAACGATCGGTGAAGATATGGAAGTAGTGGTTCGCCTGCATCGCCTGTTCCGAGCACGTAAGAAGCCTTATTCGGTTCATTTCACCCCGGAGCCCGTGTGCTGGACTGAGGCGCCCGAATCGCTAAAGGTACTCAGGAATCAACGCATACGCTGGCAACGCGGACTGGCGGAAAGCCTGGTCCTGAATCGAGCGCTGCTCTTCAGTCGTAACGGCGGCGGTCCCGGTTGGCTGGCCTTTACCTTCATGGCAATATTTGAATGGTGGGGGCCGTTATTCGAAATCCTGGCCAGCCTGTTCATGACTTTCCTGTTTGTTACTAACAACATTTCTGGCGTTGCATTTCTGACTTTTATTGCCCTGGAATTTGCGCTGGGATTACTGCTCTCGATGAGCGCGCTGTTGCTTGAGGAAATCTCATTCCATCTCTATCCGAATTTTTCCCATATCGGCCGGTTGATGATGGCTGCGGTCATCGAAAATTTTGGCTATAGGCAGATCAACACGGTGTGGCGCCTGATCGGCCTGTGGCGCTGGCTAATTGGCACCAAAGCTTCGTGGGGCAATATGACCCGTACCGGCTCGTGGAATGCATCTGTGGATAAAAATTAGGCAAATTCTCACGGCTCGTCAACGTCGTTCATGATTAACGGCAAATCGAACCAGTAGCGCTGCCTTTCACGGCGATAGCCCAATAACTGAAATGCTTCATGGGCATGGGCAGGAAGGACAAGTGTTAAGGCCCCTTCATGATCGGTGCGATGTACTGCAATCTGCCGCTCTGCATAACGAGCCAACACCTCAGGATGAGGATGACGAAACCGGTTACGGTAGCCCACCGACAGCAAAGCAAGCCGTGGAGAGACCGCATCCAGAAAATCCGGGGTAGAAGAAGTTTTGCTGCCATGATGCGGCACGATCAGTACATCCGCGCGCAAGTCTTCGGCGGCCCGCGCCAGCAAATGTGCTTCGGCCTTTTTCTCGATATCCCCGGTCATAAGCACCGTTCCCCCGAGGGCGGTAATTTTCAGTACGCAGCCCAGGTTATTGGTCTTGGCGTTTTCGTCCTGGTAATCCTGTGCAAGCGGATGCAGGATTTCAAACACCACCCCATCCCAGCGCCAGGCGTCGCCCGCATAGTGTTCATCGGGGCCTTCGCACCGCATCGTTTCGTTTGCGCCAGCGAGAATATCGCGTGCGCCATCCACGGAAGTCAGCACCCATTTCGGGTTGCGTGCATCGATGATTGATCGTGCTCCGCCGGTATGATCCTCATCGTCGTGAGAAATAATCAGTGCATCGAGTTGGCGCAAACCCTCGCCGCGCAAAAATGGCACCACGATGCGATTGCCGGAATCCGCATCCGGGTTATAGCGCGGGCCGCTATCGTAGACCAGGGTGTGGTGCGCCGTGCGTACCACTGTGGCCAGGCCCTGGCCCACATCAAGCAAGGTAATCCATAGCGCCCCTTCCGCAGGCCGGGGTGGTAACACCAGAAACATTGGCAGCATCCACAGCAAACCGATCACGCGCCCGGGAACTCCGCGCGGAGCCAATAACCATGCGCCTCCCAGCAGGGCCAACCCCACTGTCCAGATCTGCGGCGCATGGCTTTGCCACAAGGCTGCAGGCCAGTCGGCCAATTTGTTTAAAACGTCAAAACACCCGGCCATGATGAGGTGCGCCAGTTGCAGCGGCCAATCGACCCCCAATGCCGCACCTGACAAGGTAAGCGGCACCACGATCAGGCTGACGACCGGGATGGCAATGGCATTGGCCAGCGGTGAAACAAGCGACACTTGCTGAAACAAAGCCAGGGTGAGCGGCAAGAGCCCGAGGGTGACCGCCCCTTGTGTGCGCAGTGCGCTTTTGAGCGGAAAAAACTGGCCGGTGCGATTGGCGTTGACGTAAAAGATGGCCGCTACGGCGCCGAAGCTGAGCCAGAATCCGGGTGCGAGTACAGCCCAGGGGTCATATAACACGACGACAAAAAGTGCAATGCACAACAAACGTGAAGCGGAAACCGTGCGGCCTATCCATAATGCAACCGCAACAGTAAGCAGCATGAAAAAAGTGCGCTGCGTCGGTACAGAAAAACCCGCTAATAACGAGTAAATGAACGCCGCGCCCGCGCCAACCAGTGCAGCCACCCGCTGCGCGGGCATATGCAGCGCGCGTGCTGGCCCGCGCGCCCAGAATTGAAACGCCAGCCAGTAAAACAGGCTGGCCACCATGGTAATGTGCAAACCGGAAATCGACATCAAATGGCCCACGCCGGTACGCCAAAAAATGCGCCACTGCTCGGACGGAATCGCCCCTTGCTCGCCAATGGCCAGCGCCACCAGCACGCCTCGATGGGCAGAGTCCTGCAAAACACGATTCATCTGCGTGCGGATGGCGCTGCGCAACCGCTCGATACGATACGCCCAATCTTCCGCAAGCGGACCGATGGAACGGTTGTCGTTATGGTCGGCATTGCGTGTGCGCACATAACCGGTGGCGCGAATATTCCGCTCCAGCGCCCACGCTTCAAAGTCGAATCCATGCGGATTTAAATTGCCATGTGGACGGCGCAATCTGACCGTTAACTGCCAGCGTTCGCCGGGTTGCAGGTCAGGCGGGAGTCTGGTGAGCTGTTCCGTATCATTACGTGCTTGCCCTTGTGGGGCGGGCTGTCGTTGCGTTTCGCTATACCAATTCAGCGCGATATGACGTGGAATATGGCGTGGAACAACCGCGCCCGCCATCAAGCACTGCTCGACATCAAATTCAAAACGGATACCCCGCTCATTGATTTGCGGCAAACTCGCCACCACACCTGCCACTTTTATATCTTGCCCTTCCCACGCATGCGGCAAGGCTTCAGCCAGGCGGCGTTCTGCGCGCCATGCCGCCCAGGCAAAACCTAATGCAGCGGCAGCAATCAAAGCAACGAGCACTGAAAAGCCACGAGTCAGGCGAGAACGCTGCGTGCGATGCAAACCACGACATAGCGGCAGAACCAAAAGCGGCAGCGGCCACCACCACAACACGGGCAATGTCGCTTGCTGTTGTAAGGCCATGACGCCCGTGAGAAAGCCGAGGATCAGTAAACGCATAGTGTTGAGGAACCTCTGATTAAGTCAGAGGTTCCTAAGCATAACGTAACGTTACCGGATTACACTGTTAAAAATTCTTGAATAAATTCTCCATGAGCATAAAAACATACCTGAAAAACAAACTGCCCCGCCCGGAAAATATTGCAACGAGTCGCTATTTTGGTTTTCTGGCGCCGTGGCTGGCTCACCCACGGCTATGGCACATGCACCGGCGCAGCGTGGCGCTGGGCATCGCGATTGGGTTGGTCACCGGATTGATCCCCGGGCCAGTGCAAATCCTGATGGCAGTGATGCTGGCTGTGTTCCTGCGTGCCAATATTCCGGCAGCGGCATTCGCTACGTTTTATACGAACCCGCTGACTTTCATTCCGCTCTACATGCTGGCTTACAAAATCGGCAGCCTGGTAACCGGCGAGCAGGCTGTGGCCAGTGCGCCGCCGGTTTTGTCCTGGAGCTGGCAATCCCTTGGCGATCTGTTCCCTTCTCTTTTTAACTGGTTGATGGGCTTGGGCGACACGCTGCTGATTGGTTTGGCGATTCAATCGACAGCTTTCGCCGTTGTCGGCTATGTGGGAACTTTATTGGTCTGGCGACTCGTGGTGACCTGGATGTGGCGGCGACGGCATGCCCGCAAGTAAATTCAAAATTTCTTTTCGAAAAAAAATGAAAATCTTTTTATGACTCCCGACTATTGGCACGACGCCTGCGGTGAACTCTCACGCCGTTGCAAGGTGATGAAGAAACTCATCAAAACCTACCCCGAGGCCACCTTACGCACACGCGGCAATCCATTTCAGACGCTGGCCCGGGCCATTGTGGGCCAGCAAATTTCCGTCAAAGCCGCCCAGTCGGTGTGGAATAAAACCGTATCGATATTGGGCAAGATGACACCGCAAAACATTGTTGACGCCAGCGAAGCCGATCTGCGCGCAGCGGGACTGTCACGCCAAAAGGTGGTCTACCTGCAAGACTTGTCCGTCCATTTTATCGATAGCCGCATCAAACCGCGCCGCTGGCAGACACTGCCCGACGACGAAGTGATCGCTCAATTGGTGGCCGTCAAAGGGATTGGTCGGTGGACAGCAGAAATGTTCCTGATCTTTTATCTCATGCGCCCCAATGTGTGGCCGGTTGACGATATCGGATTAGTTCGCGCGGTGGAAAAACATTACCACGATGGTGAACGTCTCACCAAGGCAGAGGTGCAGGCTTATCTCACCCGCTTCACGCCGTGGGGTACGGTGGCGACTTGGTATTTATGGCGCTCGCTTGACCCCATCCCGGTCGAGTATTAGGGAACCTCTGACTAAGTCCTCCATGAACCGCGTTTTGACAAGAATAGTCCAGACTCAAGACATGCGACGAAGGTCGTATCCGTTGATACGAAGCCAAGGAGCATAACGCCGAAGATGGGCTATTCTTGTCAAAACCCGCATGGGCGCTCATTTTCCGGGCGGTCTGCTGTGTTGCGGTGCTTGCGAAGGGGGTTGACCATTCGCTACGCACCGCGGCCTTGCATCCCATCCCGGAAAACCGAGCGCGCGGCCATGTGGGATTTAATCAGAGGTTCCCCATCTGCTGCGCTTGGTGATGCGGCGTTGGAAATGAGCTCAAAATCCTCATGTATTCCCGTATACACTCCGGTTTTTCGCTCATTTTCGCCTAGCCTGACCTTCGCTCGCAACGAATCTATGATCTGACAATATGTCCTCAGAAACCTATCGCCGCATCTATTCAGTAGTGCTGAAAATTCCGCGTGGCAAAGTAGCCACCTACGGACAAATTGCCGCATTGGCCGGGCTGCCGCGCGCGGCCCGGCAAGTCGGTTATGCGTTGCGCGTGATTCCCGAAAACGTAACGCTACCCTGGCATCGCGTCGTCAATGCACAAGGTCGCATCAGCCTGCGCTTGAGCCAATGGGAAAGCGGCTGCGATGAACTGCAGCGTATCTTGCTGGAAGAAGAAGGGGTAATCTTTGATACGCACAACAAAATCGACCTGGGCCTTTTTCAATGGCGGCCCAAACTTTCTCGCTAAAGTTCGCTCAGTCTGGCCAAATGCAGTTCACGAATTCAAAAATTCCTCAAACTCGTCGCCTGCGCGAACCGGCGGCGCCATAATAACGATGCGCTTGCCGCTCGATTCCGCTGCGAGATGGCCTTCCGCGGTCTTGATCGCTTCGCGTGCAAGATCGTAAACGCCTTTGGCCGTCAATCCGGTGGCATAGACGGCCACCCCACACGCCGCGACAGGCGACAGCGCGACCTCCGGTGCAATGTCGAAAGGGCTGCTTTCCACCACGCCGTGCAAGCGTTGTACCGTTTCCTGTACCTGAGTGTTATTACAGAATCCGAGCGCAAACAAATGATCGCTCCAACGCACAATCCAGTCGGTTTTGCGGATATTCATTTGCAGCAGCGTCGCCACATGCACAAGCAAGGCGTCGATGCGAGCATTGCCGTGAACGGCTGCCACATCGGCAATTCCATGCAACGATATAAAGACAAAATGAAATTTCATTTGGCCGCGGTCGGCGCGCGCCGTATCTTCGAGCAAACGGCGCTTGCCCGCACGCTGGGTATAGAAACCGGTCAGCCGGTCAATATCGGCTGCATCCTGATCGCCAGCTGCATGCTGGGTCAGGTAACGCGCATCGCGCAGCAGTTGGCCTGCTACGTCAGTATAGTGCTCGGGTAATTCGACGGGCTCGCGTTTTTCGAGATGCGCACGCAACGCCGCCGCTGCCAAATTCAACGGGGCAAATAAATCACGCATAAAAATATAAGCCACGATCCATGCGCCAAGGTCGAACCCAAACACCATTAAAACAAGCGGTATGTCGATAGAGCTGGAGAGTAGCCATTTTGCAAGCACATAAAACAGCAAACTGGCATGGGTTGCCAAAAACAGCAGAACACCGAGTTTGCGCGGCCAATGGCCGCGCGTCCAAGAAAAATTTTCCAGCCAGGAGTAGAGCCCCATCACCGGCACGCGTTCGGTTTCCAATTTATCCACTAAACGTTTTTGATTCACGATATTTCCAAGCCCTCATCGATCACATTAACACCCCATCGCAAATGGTCAAGGTGCGCTGCATTTTCGCCGCCAACGAAAGATCGTGTGTCACCATCACCAAACTGGTGCCCCATTTTGCATTCAATCTTAAAATCAGTTCGAATACCTGATCGGCGGTATTGCGATCCAGATTTCCCGTCGGTTCGTCGGCCAGAATGCAGGCCGGTTCAGTGACCAGTGCACGCGCCACCGCAACCCGTTGCCGTTCGCCACCGGATAGTTCCCCTGGTTTGTGAGCAAGGCGATGATCCAGCCCCACTTCCGCCAGCATGGCGGCCGCTTTTTCCCGGCTGCTCCTGTCGCGCTCGCCGCGAATGGCGAGCGGGATCATCACATTCTCCAATGCAGTGAATTCGGCAAGCAGGTGATGGAACTGGTAGACAAAACCCAGGCCACGATTACGCAACTGCCCTTGCTCAGCAGCACTCAGCGTATCAATGCGCTGCTCAAGCAAGGTAACCTCACCTCCCGTCGGCAAATCCAGTCCACCGAGAATTTGCAGAAAAGTACTTTTCCCGGAACCGGAAGCGCCCACGATGGCAACCGACTCCCCTTTTGCCACCGAAAAATCGATACCGCGTAGTACGGTCACGTCCTGACTGCCCTGACGGAAGGTTTTTTGCAGGTTGCGGCAAGTGAGAACCTTATTCACTACTTTATTCACTACTTTATTCACTACGTAATGCCTCCGCCGGATCGACGCGCGCCGCGCGCCAGCTTGGATATAGCGTCGCAAGCAGCGCCATAACTAGGGCAATGCTTGCCACAAATCCTACATCACCCCAGTGCAGATCGGAAGGCAGCGCTGAGAGGTAATACACCTCGCGCGGCAAAACCTGGAAATGGAACACGCGTTCGAAAAAAGCCATGACCGCTTCGATATTCAATGCCAATAGCACCCCGCCTATCACACCTAATAGCGTCCCCGTCACCCCAATTACCGCGCCTTGTACCATAAAAATTTTCATGATGCTGGCAGGCGATGCCCCCAGCGTTCGCAGAATGGCAATAGCCGCTTGTTTATCTGTGACGACCATGACAAGCGTAGAAACCAGATTAAACGCCGCAACCGCGATAATCAGCGTAAGAATGATAAACATCATTCTCTTTTCCAGCTGTACCGCTTTGAAATAGGTCGGGTTCAGCTTGGTCCAATCGGTAATCAGACCATCTACTCGCAGCGTTTTGGCAAGTTCCCGCGCAATCAGCGGCGCATCGTCCACCTTTTCCACTTTCAGGCGTACCCCGCTGACGTTATCGCCCATCCGGTACAGCACTTGGGCATCCTTCAAATGAATCAGCGCCATATTGAGATCGTACTCATAGTGCCCGGACATAAACATGCCCACCACGGTAAAAGTTTTCACCCGCGGAATCATTCCTGCTGGCGTGATTTGTCCTTGTGGCGCGATAAGCTGAATTTTGTCGCCTCTTGTTGCGTGCAAGGCCCGCGCCAGCTCTCCCCCCAGCACGATGCCGTAGCCACCGGGCACCAAATCTTCCAGCTTTCCAGCGCGCATATCGCGCCCCAGATCAGCAACGCCCTCTTCCACACCAGGCAGCACCCCGCGAATGGCCACCCCTTTCGGCGTGCCTGGCGGGTTATTCAGCAATCCTTGCCCATTGACATAAGGAGCCGCAGCGATGACTTGGGGGTTGCGAGTTGCGTCCTTTGCAATGGCGGGCCAGTCAGCCAACCCCTCCTCGAAGCCATTAACCTGGATATGCGCCATCACGCCCAGCATGCGCGCGCGTATTTCCTTTTGAAATCCATTCATGACCGACAACACCGTAATCAATACGGCAATACCCAATGCGATGCCCAACATGGACACCATCGAAATGAATGAAATAAAGTGGTTATGGCGCTTGGCGCGGGTATAACGCAGGCCAATAAAAAATTCGTATGGCTGCAAAGCGGTTCGTGTCCGTTAAAAATGCGCAGTGTGCCACGGAATGGGTAAGACTGCGATGATAAAATTCAATGGGCCTATAAATTAGTAGGGTCATGAAGGCTTTAATCAGAGGTTTTTTATGCGCCTTACTCTACTGGTTCCCGATCTGCCGCTACCCGATATGGAGGGCCATTTTTCTCTTTCCTGCCCGTCATTCCCTGCTCTGCATAGGTTGCTTGCCAAAGGCAATACACACCATAAAGCAAGCCATAACTTGGAAGAAACGCTTCTGCAAATCTTTGGTGTAACAACGCCAATTTCTTTCCCCATCGCCGCGGTGAGCCTGCACGGCGAAGGAATCGATTCTGAATCACATACCTGGTTGCGCGCCGATCCCGTATCTCTGCAGGTCATGCGTGATCACATTCAGCTTCATGGTGCCGATAAGCTGGCGATTACACCCGATGAAGCTGGTGCGCTGATTGAGACGTTGAATCATCATCTCAAGATTGAATATGCGGCTCATTCACTACGTATTTTTTCGGCTTCACCCGAACGCTGGTATATGCAGGTAGAACAAGCGATTACACCTCGTACTGTCCCCGTTTGGCAAATCGAGGGCCGCTCGATCCTCGAATCATTACCCGTATCGCAAGGCGCGCTGGACTGGAAATGCCTGACTAACGAAATGCAGATGTTGCTGCACGATCATCCGGTCAATCGGGCACGCGAAGCAACAGGAAAACAACCCGTCAATGGCATATGGTTTTGGGGTGAGGGAAGCGCCAATGCCGCAAATCTTCAGGCACCTTCTTTTTCCACCATCTACGCTGATAATACGCTGGCCCGTGGCCTTGCCAGACAGATGCAGCTTGAGGTGCAGCCCGTGCCAAACAATTTGCCTGATCTGCTGCGACTTTCTCCAGCCTTCTCGCCTTCATCTTCCGTACTGGTGGTGCTGGATAACACTGCCCACGCCTGGCGCAGCGCCGACGAACGCACCTGGGTTGCGGCATGCGCCGATACAGAAACCCGCTGGTTTTCTCCTGCTCAAGCCACACTAAAGTCAGGTATTCTCACCCAGCTTGAATTACACCTGCCCACCGGTTCGCAAACTTGGTGCACTACGATCAAACGCAACCATCTATGGCGCTTTTGGCGGCGATCATTGCCACACGATCATGCCTGAGATTGTTCAACGTCATATCGATCAAGCGGCTTATGCCCGTTTGATCCAAGCAGGCATCGAGTCGCGCCTCGCGCGTTTGTATGCGGCGCGCGGCATTACTCATCCCGCAGAGTTGCAGTACGAATTTTCCGCATTGTTGCCACCCGAAACGCTCACCCACGCTGATCATGCGGCGCGTTTGCTGGCTGATGCCATCGCTGCGAAGCAGAAATTACTGATCATCGCCGATTACGATGCCGATGGCGCCACAGCTTGCGCGGTGGCAATGCGCGCGCTTTCGGCCATGGGAGCCGTGGTCGATTTTCTGATTCCCAATCGTTTTGAGTATGGCTATGGGCTGACACCGGAAATTGTGCAGCTCGCTGCGCAACAGCACCCGGATTGGTTGATCACGGTCGATAACGGCATCGCCAGCGTGGAAGGCGTGGTGGAAGCCAATCGGCTCGGTATGCGCGTGCTGATTACCGACCACCATTTGCCCGGTGAACATTTGCCTGAGGCAGCCGGCATCGTCAATCCCAATCAACCAGGGTGCACTTTTGCCAGTAAAAATCTGGCGGGAGTGGGCGTTATTTTTTATCTGATGCTGGCTCTGCGCGCAGAATTGCGCAAAAGAAATGCATTCGCCCTACAACCTGAGCCTAATCTGGCGTCGCTTCTTGATTTGGTCGCGCTGGGCACGGTTGCTGATGTAGTGCGCCTTGATCGTAACAATCGCATTCTCGTCGAGCAAGGATTGGCGCGCATCCGCGCGGGGCGCGCCTCTCCGGGCATCGCGGCGTTGTTGCAAATTGCTGGCCGGGATCCGGCGCGCGTCAGTAGCAGCGATCTTGGCTTTTTTGTGGGTCCTCGCTTGAATGCAGCGGGACGTCTGACCGATATGTCGCTGGGCATTGCCTGTCTGCTGGCCAAGGATGCCAGCACCGCACAACGTTTGGCGCTGCAACTCGATCAACTCAATCGCGAACGCCGTGAGATCGAATCCGCAATGCAACAGGATGCGGTTGTGCAATTGGAGGAAGTTGACGTGACTGGCTGCTTTTCAATTTGTCTGTTCGATTCCGCCTGGCATCAAGGAGTCATTGGCATCCTGGCCTCGCGCCTGCGCGAAAAGTATCACCGGCCCGCCATCGTCTTTGCACCGGCCAGCCAAGGTGAAATCAAGGGATCGGGGCGTTCGATCAACGCACTGCATTTACGTGATGCGCTCGATCTGGTCACCAAACGTTATCCCGGTTTGATTTCTCGATTTGGCGGGCACGCCATGGCTGCCGGACTCTCGCTCCCGGAAGCAGCCTTACCCGCGTTCATTCAGGCTTTCGAAGATACAGTAAGGCAGCAATTATCGCCCTCGGATCTTCACGAGCGTATCGAAACCGATGGCGAGCTCAGCCCTCTGGAAATAAACCTCGAATTGGCCCACCAACTGGAACGCCATGTGTGGGGCCAGGCCTTTCCGCCCCCCGCTTTTTCCGGCCGCTTTCGCGTACTCAGCCAACGGGTAGTGGGAGAAAAACATCTCAAATTGCAGGTGGCCATAGGTGAAGCCCGATTTGAAGCCATGCGGTTTGGGTCGCCTGATCTTCTTCCTGAAAACATCGACACTGTTTTCCGCTTGACCAGCAATGAATTCAGGGGAATCGAATCGTTGCAGCTGGTGTTGGAGCAGGTCGCCTGAAAATAGAAATGTACAATGGCGTTTGCTCGGCTGAATAATACTGCTGAATGGCGAGCAAACAATAATGGCAATCTTGTTATCATAATGTGTCGTTCGGTTTGATCGGACAATTTCTGAAAAGGAACAATCGATGTCAAGTTATCTGCTTTGGGCCATTGTCGGCTTCACCTTGATTATCGTCGAGTTGATGACGGGCACGTTTTATCTTCTGGTGCTGGGCATCGCCGCGCTGGCGGGCGCTGCGGTGGCTTTTTTCGGTGCCGAGTTTTGGTTGCAGGTGATTGTGGCCAGCATCGTTGCTTTGGTTGGCATTTATTCGGTGCAACAATGGTGGAAAACCCATCAAAAATCCCGTACTGCCTCCAATAATATCGATATTGGTCAAAGCGTTGTATTCGAACAATGGATCAACGAAGCTGCGCATACGGCACGAGTTCGCTACCGTGGTACACAATGGGATGCAAAGCTCGATCATGCTTCATCTTTGCAGGACACGCTTTATATTCACGGCCAGGAAGGCGGGATGCTGTTGGTCGGCAGCAAAACGACTCACTAACCGTTTAGACATGGCTGATTTTTTCGCGATAAATTTCAAATCAAAAAGCCTTTAAAGGAGCTTACTATGTTTGCAAAAATGATCGGCGTTTTTATCGTTACTGCACTGTTGGCTGTATCGCCGGGATTTTCCGGCTACGCATTGCCGTTTTTCCTGCTTGCCACCGTGATCGTTTTCATTATCGAAGGCGTGCGTATCGTGCCGCAGCAAAATGCCTGGGTGGTGGAGCGCCTGGGCAAGTTTCATAAAGCGCTGGAACCGGGCTTGAATCTTATCGTGCCGTTTTTCGATCGGGTCGCCTACCGTCATATGCTGAAAGAAGTGCCGCTCGATATTCCCGAGCAGGTTTGTATCACCCGCGACAATACCCAATTGGCCGTGGACGGTATTATTTATTATCAGATTGTCGATCCCAAGCTGGCCAGTTACGGCTCCAGCGATTATGTACAAGCCATCAGCCAGCTGGCGCAAACCACCCTGCGCTCGGAAATCGGCAAAATGGAATTGGATAAAACCTTCGAATCGCGTGAAGAAATCAATTACAAGGTGGTCAGCGTGCTGGACGAAGCGGGCCGCACCTGGGGCGTGAAAGTGTTGCGCTACGAGATCAAGAACCTCACGCCACCCGAAGCCATCCTGCGTTCGATGCAGGCGCAGATTACTGCGGAACGCGAAAAACGCGCCTTGATTGCAAAATCGGAAGGCCAAAAGCAGCAGGAAATTAATATGGCGGAAGGCGAAAAGCAGGCTGCCATTTTGACCTCGGAAGGCCAGAAGACCAGTGCCGTCAATAAGGCACAGGGGGAAGCAATTGCCGTGACCACCGTTGCCGAAGCCACTGCCAATGCGGTGCGCCAGGTTGCTGCAGCTTTAAATGCAGAAGGCGGTATGCAAGCGGCCAATCTGAAAATAGCTGAAAAATATATCGAACAATTCGGTCATCTGGCCAAGGCCGGCAATACGCTGATCGTTCCTTCAAACCTTACCGATGTGGCGTCCATGGTTTCCAGCGCCATGACGGTACTTGATAAAACCCGCACCGGTTCGGCAACGAAATAGCGGCGGACAGCTGAAATCGCAAAAGCGCAGGCCAGTCGAATTGCCTGGCCTGCGCGGGCAACATCAATTCTTTTTATTGAATCGCCATTCCTTGCTGCGCAGAGTACCTTTTACCATTCCTTCAACGCGTGCGATCAGTTGCTCGCCTTCACGGCGATAGATGATGCGTTGGGGAAAATCATGGCTCGTATTTTCAAAGGTAATCGAGCGCTCATCCATTTGCTTCATGGGAAATTCGGTTGCTGACTGTCCTTGCACATTGGCAAAGTAGACAAGCCGCATGTCCTTTTGCGCAATACGAATGAATTCGAAACTGGTTTTGCCTGCGTTGCTGGTGAGATTTACCGCCACGAGCATTCCGCCTTGCGGGCCTAGCCAGTTTTCCTGCACCTCTTCTCCTACTTCTTTATGCACCCAATGCCCGGCCAGCCAGGTGAGCTTACCGGCCTCGTCTGCTGATGCCCATCTAAACGGGGCCAGAGATAAAACCACACTGATCAACACATATTTCATGTTTTATTTCTCCTGTTTGAATTGCTGAACATGCTTGATACCCAACGCCTGCTGCTCACTTTACCACGCAGAGAACACATCCCGGCGGTGCTGTATTACCTGGAGAATAATCGTACCCACCTCCAACCGTGGAATCCGCCTGAACCACCAGGGTTATACACGCATGCCTACTGGGAGCGACAAATTGCCGAGATTCATGAGCTATTTGAAAAGGGAACACAGGTTCGTTTTTGGCTGTTTGAACCTCATCAACCATCTCGACTGGTTGGCACCATCGGCTTTTCACAGATTTTTCGCGGGCCATTTTGTTCTTGTACGCTGGGCTATCAACTCGATCACCAATTCGAAGGCCAGGGCTACATGACCGAAGCGCTACGCGCGGCCATTCGCTACATGTTCGAAGAACAACAGCTGCATCGCATAGCAGCCAATTACCGGCCCGAAAATATACGCAGTGGCAGATTATTGGCCCGATTAGGGTTTCATATCGAAGGCTTCGCAAAGAACTATCTTTATGTCGACGGTGCGTGGCGCGACCATATTCTGACCGCCTTGATCAACGATGCCTTCCTCCCAGTCTGGCTATTGACTCCCTCTTCGCTCAAGGAAAAATAAACTGGCCTTCGTTTTTAGTCAGACCATTATTTGATTTTAAAAGTGTACTTACCCTAGCGCGTCCGCCCAAATATTCTTCGCCCAAGTCATCGCGTACTGCGCTTCCAGTTCATTGGCGCCAACCGATACACCACCTGATCCGGGCACGGTTTTCATCGTCCGGTCTTTTTCGTCGTATTTATGCACCGAGGCCACGTGAATCACCTTGTCGGCGGAAACAAAGCTGTAACAGGTATTGGTCAATGTAGGTGAGGGGTTAGGCTGCTCGCCATTCAATAACGCCACCACGGCCGCGGCGCAAGCCTTGCCGTGGGCATTGGCCATGTGGCCGGATTTTGGCATCAGCGGCGCAATCTGCAGAGCATCGCCCAGCAAATGCACGCTGGGCGCATTTTTGGCTTCGTAGGTCAACCAATCGATTTCGCACCAGCGCTTATTAGCCGTGATGAAGGGATTGGCGATCGCGCCCGCTTTCATGGGCGGTAGCGCGTTGAGTACATCGACCTTGACATCTTCCAGCTCCAGTTTGGCGATCATCGTATTGACATCGACATCGACCAGTTTACTGTTGGGTCGGTATTCCACCATGCCGCCATACATTTCCGCCCAGGTTTTTTTGAATAAAGCCGGCTTGGAGGTCACATCCATGTTGGCATCGAGAATCAGCACCTTCGATTTGGGTTTGGCCTTTTTGAAATAACTGGCGATCTGGCAAGCGCGTTCATATGGGCCAGGCGGACAACGATATGGCGCTTCGGGAATGGCAACCGCGACCACACCACCGTCGGGCATCGCTTCCAGTTGCTTGCGCAATGCAAGCGTTTGTGGCCCGGCTTTCCAGGCATGCAGGACCTTCTTTTGAGCCGCTTCATTATTGAGCCCGGGCAATAATTCATACATGAAATCCACACCCGGAGAGAGAATAAGGCGATCAAAGGCTATCGATCCTGCGCGGGCCAGCCGTACTGTTTTGGTCGCAGCATCAACTGCCAGCGCTTCATCGTGCACGACCTGTACACCGTGCTTTTTCTGGAGTGCGTCATAACCCATCGTTATATCTGCAAGAGCTTGCGAACCGCCCAGAACCAGATTCGATAGCGGGCAAGAAATAAACTGCGGATTACGCTCAACCAGAATAACTTCGGTATGGGGCGCCCACATGCGAATGTATTTGGCGGCGGTTGCGCCGCCGTAGCCGCCGCCGATCACCACCACGCGCGGACCGCTGCTTTTCAAAGTCGCGCAACCAGCAACCCCAGCGAGTACGCCTAGGGCACCTGCTGTTTTCAAAAATTCCCGGCGATTGGTTTTCATGTGATGTCTTCCCTTTTATTTTTGTACAGAAAAGTAATCCGCCAAGGCAACGATTTCCGCATCGCTGTAACCTTTGGCGATCTGATGCATCAGCGTTGCTTCGCGCTTACCTTCCTTGAAACTTTTCATCTGTGTAATGAAGTATTCCTTGTCGCGCCCGGCAAGGCCAGGAATCTCCCCACCAACACTATGACCATTCGTGCCATGGCAGGCTGCGCAGTTGGCCGCCATGCTACGAACGCCTGGGGGCGTGAGATTGGGCGCGGCAAAGGCGGGGGGAGCGGGCGGTGTGGTTTGGGCGACAACAGGTAAGGCAAAAATAGCCCCAACGATCAAGCCATTGCGTGTGTGGTTTCGGTTCATATGAACTCCCGGATGTTTTTTTGTATTGGAATGGTTCAACCGAGAAAGCATAGCGCAACTCGCAAACGCTTGCTTGGTGCCGTCCTCTAACTCCAGCCATATCGCTGGCGCTGCCCCCTTTATGTAGGCCGATCTGGCTATACATTCGGCTTACGTCTCAAACCTATTTTGAACTCGTCTTATCGTTCATATCCTTCAATTGTTCCGCCATTTCCGCCAATGTCGGGACATTCAACTCTTTTCGCTGTTCGTCGGTTACTGCATTTGCATCCAATGACTGCAATTCAAAAACACCATTTACCTTGTGAAACTGCGTGCCATACCATTGAGGCTTTCCGGTTGAAAGCAAATATCGATCCGTCGATGCGGCAATGAGCCATTTTGCGCTCTTGTTCGAAGAGGACAGGTCAACGGCTTTTTTTGCCAATTCGCTTGCTTTCAGATAATCCTCCGGCAGATCTCCATGTTGAAAAATAAGGCCCGCAAGAAAATAATCGACCGATGTTTTTAATTTGTTTTCCTTGAGCAATGCTCTTACCCGTTCTCGCCTGATGGCATCGCGTGCGCCTCTTGTCGAATGGGCCGCTGTTTGTGATTTTGTTTTCCGGTCAACTTGATCCTCTAAAAACAGGACTCTGATTTCATCATTATCGGCGCTCGCACATATGTCAGCCGTATCGGATTCAGCTTTTTCAACGACAGGCACCGCTTGACACGCCGCAAGAAATACCAATGAAGCAGCGACTAAGGATTTCAGAATTTGGCTCATTGACACCGACGCGGATTCAATCGCGTAGCGATATTTGCATTCGACCAACATGCATAAATTGCAGCGCGAGGGCACTCCATATTTATACGAGAATTTTAGCATTTGATGTTTAATTAAGTTAATAAATTGAATATCATACACAATTGTTAATATTTAATTTTATGATGCTTTTATTATGCGCAATAATTTCAATCTTCTTATATATACAATCCCCGGCGATGCCCATGCTTGGGCAGTATCTTGGGCCGTCGATAAAAGCGGGGGAAATGTCCAGTTATTCTACGCTGCGGATTTTCCAAAACTAACCGTGTCTTCAATTTCCATCAGTGATAAACAAGCTTTTACAATCGACTTCAAGGGGCCAGACTCCGAATCTTCTCCAGTAAAACCAAACTGGAAGAGGCTCGTTAAAACGGACACCATGAATCTGGTATTTTTACCGAAACATG
>CAZRAL010000023.1:0-36412 GCA_964598005.1 uncultured Burkholderiales bacterium | reverse complement strand
ATGTTTCGGTAAAAATACCAAATTCATGGTGTCCGTTTTAACGAGCCTCTTCCACTTGATCAGCGATCTGGGGGGCGTTGTGAAGATTGTGGTGACAATTTCGGCAAAAGAGGTACCGGCAAGGGCAAGGAAAAACACCACCTCGATCCATTCGCAGATGCCCATGAAGCAATGTTACGCGCTGCTTGCAACGCGCCAGCAAACAAACGTTTGCGATTGCAAAAGAAACTAGCCAAGATATACAACAACGTTGATCGAATCGTACTGGTTTGCGAAAACTGTCATGATGATCGTCATGATAAAAAGCGTCGATATGGTAAAAAGACAAGTGGCCGCAAAAAATTTTGACGCAGGTGACCAAAAGTGCAAAAAAATGCCAATTTAGGCAACAATGAGTTTGAAACATATCTCTCGAAACTCGATGCGTTTTTCAACGGTTTTCGTGCAACAAGCCTTGAAATAGTATCTTCTGCTACTCCATGGGACATAGTTATGGCGAATGCAATACCTGAGAATGGGATGAAGACTTACCTGACAAAAGGATTCAGTGTATTTCACCTTGGAAACGATCAGCCTCCACCGTCTAAAATTCGTCAGGAATACGCATTCACAATTGATACTGAATATGGTGATTACAACGCCATAGACGAACTAAATCTTGTCGCTTTTGCGGTGATGTACCGAGGATTTGGTATCGTGCACGAGGAAGTTATCAATTATGAAAAATCACCATATTGGCAATCCTTACAAACAAAACCTAGATTTAGATTTGCGATTGCCGCGGAAAGATATTGGTTACCTGAAAATTTAAGGCAGCTTGACGACAAAATCCCCATGAAAGTTATGGAAATACTCCCATTACATCGAAAAGAGGCTGAGCTTGCGGTCAATGATAATCCGTCATTTATTTCATTACTTGAATCAGAAAGACTTGATATCCTCGATTTGAAACGCAAATCTGCCGTTTGAAAGAATAATAGGGGACAGCCACGTTTAATTTCCGCGAAACCATAAATCAAAGGAGGGCAGCGTCAATTGTTTGGCGATACTTTTGAATCACGGCTCGCCGCCCCCGCATCCAGCTACAATTAAAAATCTAAACTCCAGCACTGGCAAGCCTTCCCGCATAAAAATGCTCGTAAAGCCGCGTGAACAGGCGATCTATAAAATCCAATACCCAATAAACAAAACGACACCACACACCAACCCAACCTGCCGATGGTCGTCCCTGCCCTCCTCACCGAACTGGAACACAAGCTCTTTGCCGCGGGCAACCTGACCACCTATAACCAGGACAGCCGCGGGCTGGAACTTTCGCGTACCGAAGCGGCGGGTACCCCCCATGCCCGCACCATCACCACCACCTGGCACAACAGCCTGCGCTTGCCGCTCACCATCAGCGAACCGGCAGGCAACGTCACCGGCAGCGCTGGCACACGCACCACCAGCTTCGGTTACGACGCGCGCGGCAATGTACTCGTGAAATCGATCACCGTCACTCAGGGCGGTGCGAACGGCACCACCAGCGAAACGCGCACCTGGAACTACACCTACAACAGCGTGGGCCAGCTGCTCACCATGAAAGGCCCGCGCAGCGATGTCGACGAAACCATCAAATTTGCCTACGATAGCGCCACCGGCAACCTGCTCTCGACAACCGACGCGGCGGGCAACAAAACCACCTACGACCTGTACGACGAACACGGCCGGTTACTGCAAAGCACCGACGCGAACGGACTGGTCACCACGCTCAAATATGACAGCCGCAACCGGCTGATCGAGCAAAAAGCAGGCGGAGAAATCACCGCCTACGGTTACGACGGCGCGGGAAATCTGGAAACACTCAGCCTGCCCGATGGCACGCAGATCAGCTACACCTACGATGCGGCGCAACGCCTGACCCAGGTGGCTGATAGCCTTGGCAACTCGGTGACCTATACGCTCGACGCACTCGGCAACCGGCTGAGCGAAACCACCCGCGACCCGAATGGCATGCTGGCGCAAAATCAGACGCAAACCTTCGATGCGCTTGGCCGCCTGCAAAAAATGATCGGCGGCACCCAACCCGCCAGCCAGATCACCCAATACCAATACGATGCGCAAGGCAATCTGAAAAATATTACCGACCCGCTCACGCATGTCACCGTCAATAACTACGATGCGCTGAACCGCCTCACTCAGGTTCAGGAACCAGCTGTGGCGGGGCAAGCCGCCGGAGTCATCGGCTATGGCTACGACGCGCAGGACAATCTGGCCCGGGTGACCGACCAGCGTGGACTGGTGACCCGTTACACCTACTCGGGATTCGACGAACTGAAAACGCTGAACAGCCCCGACACCGGCGTCACCACTTACAGCTACGACGCGGCAGGCAACGTCAAAACCATGCAAGATGCGCGCGGACAAACCGCGACCTACAGCTACGATGCGCTGAATCGCCTGAAAACACTCCTCACCAGCGACGAAACCCTGACCTTTGTATACGGCGACGAAGCAGGCGCGCCCGTCGCCAGCAGCCACAGCAAGGGGCGGTTGGCCAGATTGAGCGATGGTTCCGGCAACACCCAATACGCCTACAACCCGCACGGGCAGGTCATCCAAAAAACCCAGACCATCTCTGCAAACGGAGCAAACACCGTCAGCCTGAACATCGCCTATAGCTACAACATGGTGGGGCAGCAGGCCACGCTGACTACCGCAAGCGGGCAGACCATCGGCTACAGCTATGCCAACAACCAGATTACCGCGATCACCGTCAATGGCCAGCCGCTATTGACCAGCGCCCGTTACTTCCCCTTCGGTGAAATCAAAGCCTGGACTTTTGCCAATGGCAAGCCCTACCAGCGACACTACGACCTCGATGGGCGCATCCAGAGCGTGACGCTGGGGGACACCCTCCGCCATTACGATTTTGACACCGCCTCGCGGATCATAGGCTACAGCGATCAACAAGGCGCGGTGACCACCAGCAGCACGGTAGTGGGCTACGATGAGCTGGATCGACTGACCAGCGCCAACAAAACCGTCAACAACGCCAATACAGCGAGCCAGGCCTATGGCTATGACTTGATTGGCAATCGCACCGCCCAAACCGTAGACGGCGTCAGCAGCACATTGAGTTACCCGGCCGCCAGCAACCGGCTGGCGGGCATTACTACCGGCATGCAGACCACAACCTACAGCCATGATGCGGCAGGCAACCTCAGCAGCGACGGGATAACGACCTATCTTTACTCGGGACGCAACCGACTCACGCAAATCAAACAGGGAGCGAGCGTCATCGCCCGTTACGCCTACAACGGTTTTGGCGAACGGGTAGCCAAGACTGTCGGCGGATTCACCACCTATTTCCTCTACGATGAAGACGGACATCTGAGCGGCGAATACGATCAAACCGGCAAGCTGATTCAGGAAACAGTGTGGCTGGACGACACGCCAGTGGCCACACTCAGGCCCACCACACCCGGCCAACCGATTTCGGCGGCCAATCCGCTGAAAGTCTATCTGGTATGGGCCGATCATCTGGATACGCCACGCGTCATCACCACGAACGACGCGGCGAATCAGGTGGTGTGGAGCTGGGACAGCGATCCGTTCGGGACGACACTGGCCAGTGGATCAATCAGCTACAACCTGCGCTTTCCCGGCCAGTACTACGATGCCGAAACCGGGCTGCACTATAACTATTTCCGCGATTACAACCCGACAACGGGACGGTATGTGCAGAGTGATCCGATTGGATTGGCAGGAGGAGAAAATACGTATTTGTATGTAGAAGCCACACCATTTACCAATGTGGATGCAAAGGGAGAACGCCGACATGGACAAGCTCGTCCACCTTCAAAGCCAACAGCTTCAGACGACTTACTATCTAACTCCAGAGGGTCTCCCATAAAACCAGACCGGAGAAGCGGAATGTGGAACTGCGCCGTAGTTGCATGCTGCAATGACAATATTCCCGGAAACTGTTCAAGTGATCCAAAACAAAGATGCAAACAGGCCGTGTGGCGTGACCGCACCAGAAGTGTGGCAATTAATATCGCTGAAAACACGGCTAAAGTCAGGCTTGGTTGTCAAGCAAAACATGTAAGTGTGAGATGTACTGGACCCAAAGGCCAAAATTACCACAGAGGTGGCTAAATGTATTTTTGCTGTCCATTCAAAGAATGTTTTTTACTTGAACAAATTAAAGCAAGTAATTCAAGCGATGTTCTAAATCAAGCCTATACACTGTTCGAGGAAGGTGCTGCAAATGAAGCACATAATTTATTGCGTAAATTGGTTATAAAAAAAGACAAAATTGCGCTGGTGCTTTCCGCTCTATTTTCGTTTGAAGAAGAAAATGAGCAAGAGTTTTACAGGAGACACCTCTCAAATTTGGAGGCAGCAGCAGCCTCTCAAAGTTCTCTAGCCATCTATTCTTTGGCAGTTTATTACGATACAGGTCAATTTTTCCAAGAAAATAAATCCAAAGCCTACGAATATTTTAAGAAAGCGGCTGAACTAGGAATGCCTCAGGCTATGCATATTTACGGAGTGATGCTTTATTATGGTACAGGTGGAGCTTCACGAGACGAGTTACAAGGCATATCGATGGTCAAATTGGCAGCTAAACATTGCGTAAATGAGGCATCTGAATTCCTGAGATACATTGGTGAGTATGAAAAGTAGTATAAGCAGTAGCGCACAGGGTACGTTAATTATTTTCAGGGCCCACCAATGAAAAAAACCGACCGCTTCCTGCTGGGGCTGGCGCTGATTTATATCGCGATGGTTGGCATAGCCTACCTGTACCCCTCACCTTCGCTGATCCGCAGCACGCTGCAACCTACGATGCCGCTGCTATCCGGTCTGGTCGCGCTTATTGTTCTTTATTGTGCCGCGATCATCGTGCGTATCTATCTGCAGTCAAACCACCGGCCAGTGCGCTACCTTGACCGGATATTCGCATCGCTACTGGCTGGTACGGTACTCGCGGGCGAGCCGGGCAGTTTCGCGCTGATCTATTCGCTTGCCGTATTCATCGCCTTCTGTGTTTTCTTAAACCAGCGCCAGATGAATGACGAAGTCGAATTGCGCAAGGCCCGTACACTGCGTGAAATTGGCCTGGATCCCAATCGAAACATGCCCTTGCTGACCATGCTGGTGCTGTTATCGAGCATCGGCTTCGTTGCCTATGTCTGGGTTATGCAAAGTCATAGTTGATTTCGTTTGGGGAACCGCTGATCAAGTCCAACATGGTTGCGCACATGGAAAACCGGCATCCCTGCTGGTTCTGCGCCGCAATGATCGTGTTTTTCTTCATGGATATCGATGCTTTTTGTTGCTGATACCGCCCCCTGGCGCAGCTTTTTGACTACGCAGCGCAACAAGCTGCGTGAGGCCTATTTTCTGAAGCCCGAGCCGCGCAAGCTGCTGGCGCAACACACTGCGCTGGTGGATGAGTTGCTGGCCGGGCTGGCGCGCGATCATGCCCTCCCCGCCTGCCATGCGATTGTGGCGGTAGGCGGTTATGGGCGCGGTACGCTCTTCCCCTGCTCGGATGTGGATATCATGATTCTGCTGGATAATTCCGTCCCTGCGGGTGACCACATTGAGCGTTTCATCGCCGCCTTATGGGATTGCGGTCTGGAACCCGGCAGCAGCGTGCGCACGATTGCCGAATGCATGCAGGAAGCACTTAAGGACGCGACAGTGATGACCAGCCTGCTCGAGGCGCGCCACGTCTGGGGCAGCGCGCCGCTCACCGCCCGCCTCGTTGCCGAAATCCGCCGGCACATCGATGTACCGGCCTTTTTCACTGCCAAAATCGCCGAGCAGCAGGAGCGGCACGGCAAACATCACGACGTGACGCACAATCTCGAACCCAACATCAAGGAAAGCCCCGGTGGATTGCGTGATTTGCAGACAGTCCTGTGGCTGGCCAAAGCCGCCCGGCTTGGTGACGACTGGAAAGCGCTGGCAGCACAGCAAATCATTACGTTGCAGGAAGCCAGCAAAATCGCTCACCATGAGCGTTTGTTGCAGGATTTGCGTATCCGTTTGCACTTTATCGCCCGCCGCCGCGAGGATAGACTGATATTCGATTTTCAGACGCAACTCGCCAGCCAGCTGCGCCTTGAAGCCCGCCCCAATAAACTTCCGTCTGAAGCGCTGATGCAACGTTACTACCTGACGGCCAAGGCGATCTGGCAGATGAACAGTATCCTGCTGCAAAACCTTTCCGCTCACATTGCCGTACGGCAACAGGATAACGTGGTGCCCATCGACGACGAATTCACCATTGTGAATGGCTACCTCGCCATCCGCGATTCGACTCTTTTCGAGCGCGATCCCGTCGCGATTTTTCGCGCCTTCCGGGCATTGCAGCGATATCAGCAAGTCGGTTTTTTTGACGCCGCTACCTTACGCGCCTTGTGGCGCGCCGCGCCGAAAATCGATAAGTCATTCCGCCAGTCTGCCGAGGCCAATCGCCTGTTTTTGGACATCCTGCGCGGCGAAAGACTGACTTTTGTTTTGCGTCGCATGAGCCGCTACGGCGTGCTGGGCCGCTATCTGCCGGCGTTTGGGCGCATCGTCGGCCAGATGCAGCACGATCTGTTTCACGTTTATACCGTTGATGAACATATTTTGATGGTGGTGCGCAATCTGCGCCGCCTGGTGCTGCCGCGCTTTGCCAACGAATTTCCGTTTTGTCACCAGTTGGCCTGCGCATTCGAGGGTGTCGAAATACTTTATCTGGCGGCGTTATTTCACGATATTGCCAAAGGTCGCGGGGGCGACCACTCGCGGCTGGGCATGGCGGATGCAAAACGTTTTTGCAGGCAACTGGGGTTAAGCACGGCCGATACGGATCTGGTGGTATGGCTGGTCGAGATGCATCTGCAGCTTTCACTCACCGCGCAAAAACAGGATTTAAGCGATCCCGAGGTCATTGCGCAATTTGCGGCCCGCGTCAAAACCGAACGGCGGCTGGTGGCGCTTTATCTCCTGACCGTGGCCGACATTCGCGGCACCAGCCCGCAGGTATGGAATGCCTGGAAAGCCCGCTTGCTCGAAGATCTGTTTCGCGCCACCCGCCAGTTACTTCGCGGCGAAGCCACGCCAAACATCGCACTGGTGGAAGCCAAAAAGGCCGACGTGCTTAAAACACTCGCCCCGCAGCAGATCGAGGAAACACGCCCAGTCGACGCACTATGGGCACATTTTGACGACAGCTATTTTCAGCGCTTTGACGGTGCGGAAATCGCCTGGCATGCCCGCCTGCTCTGGCCCGATCCGGAGCCAGGCAAACCCTTCGTCAAAGCCCGTCTCTCGCATGGCGGCGAAGGCTTGCAAGTGATGATATTCAGCCCTGATCAGCCCGGCATGTTTGCGCGCATTACCGGTTTTTTTGAACGACTGCACTTCAATATCGCCACCGCCAAGGTCTACACCACACTGCACGGCTACGCGCTGGATGATTTCCAGATACTCTCGCGCACACGGGGAGATTCCCGCTATCGTGAACAAATTCAAGTCATTGAAACCGGGCTTGCCCGCCAGCTTGCGGACCCTGCATTCATGCCCCCTGCTCCACAAGGCCGGCTATCGCGGCAGGTCAAGCACATCCCTTTTGCGCCGGATGTTTCGATTGGCCCGGCGCGCAAGAATGGTTTTGTGGAAATATCCATCACCTGTGCTGATCGGCCGGGCTTGCTTTCCACCATCGCCCGATTGTTTCTGCAATACGCCATCGATCTGCACGATGCGCGCATCGCCACTCTGGGTGCACGCGCCGAAGATACTTTTGTTGTGCGTTGCAAACAAAACGATGGCGCAATTCTGGAAAAACTGAAAGAAGAATTAATCGCTGTCTTGAAAACCTGAAGACTTATCGTCCGCCACTCACTATTCGACCGGTTTGTGGTCGTTCAAGCGTAGCCAACCCTTGATAACGCGGTAGAGATACCACACAAACACAATGCAGGGGAAAATCCACGCCACCACCAGCCCCAACCCCAGGGTAACGACCGTTAGTAGCCAGAAGGCTCCCCAGGCAACTATCCACGCCAGCAACCCCCACCAGAACGTACTCGCCAACCAAATGTAGTGTGAATCCAGCCACGTCCCTCGCACATCATTGCGTTTGACTACCCCGATGAGCATTGCCACTACAGCCAGTACCAACAGGGTAAACGGCGCCAGCACATGCAATCCGTACATTACGTGTGTTGCAACCAGGGAATCGGCAACGTTGCGTTCAGTGGGTGGATCAATTTCCGTCATAGTGCACTCCATTTATTCTAACTTTAGAATTTTCCAAATCAATCGTCCTCGTGTGCTGCCAAATCCGGAAATAGTATGTCAGTAAAGCCGAATTGCGTCATATCCGTCATCCTCATCGGATAAAGTATTCCGTCAAGGTGGTCGCACTCATGCTGCACCACCCGGGCATGAAAACCGTCTACCGTACGTTCGAAAAACTGGCCATATTGATCCTGACCACGATAGCGCAGATGCGTGGTGCGGGGCACCAAACCACGAAGCCCCGGCACGGAAAGACAGCCCTCCCAGCCCGATTCCATGTCTTCCGTTAATGGAACGATTTCCGGATTGATCAACACCGTGAAAGGCACCTCATAACCCGGATAGCGCAAATTATTTTTAACTTCAAAAATGACCACGCGCACATTTTCACCGATCTGTGGTGCGGCCAGTCCGGCCCCGTTTGCCGCGCGCATCGTCTCCTCCATATCGGCAATCAGCGCGTGCAATTCTGGTGAATCAAACTGCTCCTGTGGCAAGGGAAGCGATTTTTTCAGCAGGCTGGGCGTACCCATTTTGAGGATAGGGCGTATCGCCATTTCAGGCTATACCTTCCAGACCCTGTTGATTGGCGGGCAAGGCACCATGCAGCTCTACCGCCTTGGCCAGCAGGTGGCGCACCTTTTCCATCCCGGACTTCAATATATCTTCCGCATCCTGCAGCCGGATTCCCGTTAATGAGCTGCCACGCCCGGCAGCATGATTCATCACCAGCGCAAGCGCCGCAAAAGAAAGCTCTGCTTCTCGCGCCAGTGCGGCTTCCGGCATCCCTGTCATGCCGACGAGGGCGCATCCTTCGCGCTCCATGCGATTGATTTCGGCAATGGTCTCCAGCCGCGGGCCTTGCGTCACCCCCATGACCCCACCGGCTCGCACCTCGATGGATAAAGCCCGCGCCGCCTGCAAATACAGGCTGCGTGCATTTTCACAGTACGGCAAGGTGAAATCGATATGCGTCACCGGCTGCTCCTGCCCTTCAAAAAAAGTATGTTTCCGACTATGGGTATAGTCGATGAGCTGATCAGGCACTACCAGCATCCCCGGGCCCGCATCCGCTGCGATTCCACCTACCGAGTTCACCGCCAGTATGCGCGTGACCCCGGTTGTTTTCAGGGCCCAGATATTGGCACGGTAATTAACTTCGTGAGGTGGAATCGTATGCCCATAACCATGACGGGCGAGAAAGATGATTTCCGTGTGGTCGATTCGGCCAAAGGTCAATGGCCCGGAAGGCTCGCCATAGGGCGTGCGCACGATTTCGCGCCGGGTAATTTCGAGATTGGCCAGATTGGTAAGGCCGGTACCGCCGATAATGGCAAGCATTTCTATCACTTCCCTTTCACGGCATAAATCGCCGGCAGATTGCGCCACGCGCCCGAAATATCCATTCCATAGCCGAATACAAAACGATCCGGGACGGTAATTCCGATGTAGTCGGCAACCAGTGGCTTGGGTTTGGCGAGCGCCTTATCACAAAAAACCGCACACTTCACACTGGCCGCACCATGGCGCTTGATCAAATCGACAACGGCCGCCAGTGTAATGCCTTCATCGAGAATATCATCCAGAATCAATACATGCCTGCCAGCGATATTGTCGCGCGGCGCCACACGCCAGGTCAGTTCTTTCCCTACCCGTGCGGTGCCGTAACGCGACGCTTGCACAATATCGAAATCGAGCGGGAAATCGAGCATCGGCAATAATTGCCCGGTAAACACCACGGCGCCACCCATCACCGAGAGCACTAACGGGTATTGATCTGCGTAATCGCGATTGATCGCTGCAGCCACTTGCCGGGTTGCGGACGTCACCTCGGCTGCGGAGAACAACAAATCGGCATGCTTCAAAATAGCCCGTGCGTCGGTAGGTGTAAGCATAAAGCGCTTTATCGAAATGGGTTAGACGAAGATTATAATCGCTTGCATGCGCCATTCGTTACAACAAACGGTAAAGGAATGAACTTGAAAAAAAGCCGAAAAATCATCAAGGCTGTTTTCCCCGTCGCGGGGCTGGGCACGCGTTTTTTTCCGGCTACCAAAGCCTCTCCCAAGGAAATGCTGCCGGTGGTGGATAAACCGCTAATTCAATACGCTGTAGAGGAAGCGGCGGCGGCCGGTATTACCGAAATGATCTTTGTTACCGGACGGGGAAAACGCGCCATTGAGGATCATTTCGACAAAGCCTACGAACTGGAATCCGAGCTCACCGCCAAGGGCAAACACAAGCAGCTCGAAGATGTACGCAACATGCTGCCTCGCGGTGTGCACTATGTCTATGTACGCCAGCCTGAAGCATTGGGACTGGGTCACGCCGTGCTTTGCGCCAGACATTTGATTGGCGACGAACCGTTTGCCGTTATTCTGGCGGACGATCTGATCGACGCCCAAGTACCGGTCATGAAACAAATGATCGACCTTTACGCCAGAAAGAACAGTGCCGTGCTTGGCGTACAAAATGTGTTGCGGACTGAAACCCAGCAATACGGCATCGTTTCAGCCAAACGGGTGGGCGAGCGTGTTGCAAAACTTTCTGCCATCGTCGAAAAGCCCAAACCCGACAAAGCGCCCTCTACATTAGGCGTCGTTGGTCGTTACATCCTCACGCCGAAAATTTTTGAACACCTTGAAAAAATTCAGGCCGGTACAGGCAAGGAAATCCAGCTTACTGATGGCATTGCCGCACTACTCAAACAGGAGCCGGTTTTTGCCTATGAATTCGAAGGCACCCGTTATGACTGCGGCAGCAAATTGGGGTACCTCAAGGCTACCGTTGCGCTGGGCATAAAACACAAGGAAGTGGGAAGTGCTTTTGGCAAATACCTGTCATCCCTCCAAAGGCCTTAAATTTTTTCGCCTGCTGCAATTACAAACTGATGTTACGTAGATGCAAAACGACCTGTCTGTGAAAATAGCTTTTTCGTTGAAAAGTTTTTCTCAATACAAAGAATGGGTTGCCATCGAAAAATTGCTTATTGATCAACCCGCAGTGAATGAGGAGGCAGGGGGGTGCCAGCCGATATGGTTAGAACTTCGTAGCCTGTTTCAGTTACGAGGACGGTATGCTCCCACTGTGCAGAGAGGCTATGGTCGGCGGTGACCACAGTCCAGCCATCGCCCAGCATACGGATGTCTTTGCGGCCCGCGTTGATCATGGGTTCGACAGTAAAAATCATCCCGGCTTGGAGCGTGGCGTCTGAGTGTGGTTTGCCGTAATGAAGAATTTGCGGCTCCTCGTGAAATTTTTTCCCGATGCCGTGGCCGCAAAATTCGCGCACCACACTATAGCCGTTGCGTTCTGCGTGAGACTGAATCGCGTGGCCGATATCACCTAATGTGTTGCCGGGTTTGACCTGAGCGATGCCCCGCCACATTGATTCGAAAGTGCTTTCGCACAATCGCTTGGCCTGAATCGATGGCTCGCCGATATAAAACATGCGGCTGGTATCGCCGTGATAACCGTCCTTGATAACGGTGATATCGATATTGACTACATCGCCATTTTTCAGGATTTTGTCACTTGGAATGCCGTGACACACCTGATGATTGACAGATGTACAAATTGATTTAGGGTAAGGCCTGTGTCCAGGGGGGGCGTAGTTGAGTGGTGCAGGAATGGTTTTTTGGATGTTCACCATATAGTCGTGACACAGTTTATCGAGCGCCTCCGTACTGATGCCGGGTTTGACATGCGGAGTGATGAAGTCCAATACCTCGGACGCCAGGCGCCCAGCGACGCGCATTTTTTCGATGTCTTCTGGAGTTTTAAGTGAAATGGTCACAGGGTATACGATATGCAGCACAGAAAAGCGCAAAGTATAGCAAGCCGTCGCTATGAATACCCGGGATTTAGCGGTGTGCTTTCAGGCTGATATGAATAATTGATGTTACGTACGGCAGATGAGAAACCTTTTTACCGGAAAAGCCATTTTCATAGGGAAGCCGCTTCGCTTGTGCGTAACATCAGTGAATAAAGGTTTTGATTTTCATGTGTTTTTCAAGCTACAATACAAAACTAATTCGATTAAATTTTGTGCGTTTATAGGTGCGTAAACAAAATTTAGCCGGATTAAATTCACACACCTGCCATGTTAAGGTCTCTGGTTAAAGCAACACCAGAGTACAGCGGGTGGAGGCCAACCTTGACTTCTGGAGTTTTCATTTATGTCAGTCACTATGCGTCAAATGCTTGAAGCGGGCGTCCATTTCGGACATCAGACTCGCTTCTGGAATCCCAAAATGGCACCGTTTATTTTCGGTGCGCGCAACAAGATTCACATTATCAACCTGGAAAAATCCCTGCCGATGTATCAGGACGCGCTTAAATTTGTGCGTCAACTGGCATCCAATAAGGGCACGATTCTTTTTGTCGGCACCAAAAGGCAGGCACGTGAAATTATCATGGAGGAAGCCTCGCGTGCGGGCATGCCTTATGTCGATTTTCGCTGGCTGGGTGGGATGCTGACCAATTACAAAACAGTAAAAGGCTCGGTAAAGCGCCTGAAAGAGCTGGAAGAAATGGTGGCGGATGGCTCGCTGGAGAAGCTCTCCAAGAAGGAAGCGCTGAATTACACCCGCGAGCTGCAAAAACTTCAGCGCGCGATGGGCGGGATCAAGGAGATGTCTGCTGTGCCAGATGCCCTGTTTGTCATCGATGTGGGGTATCACAAGATTGCGGTAACCGAGGCGCGGAAACTGGGCATTCCCATTATCGGGATCGTGGATACCAACAATTCGCTCGATGGCGTCGATTACCCGATTCCGGGTAATGATGATTCGACGCGTGCGATCCGTTTGTATGCGCGGGGCGTGGCGGATACGATTCTGGAAGGGCGCAGTCAGGTGATTCAGGAAATGGTCGCGCCGGCCGGTGAAGAGCTGATCGAAGTCACCGACGAAGAGGCAAAGTAAAAATAATTGGACTTACGCAAAACCGCCCCAGCTGCGTTGCTGCGCCTGGTCGTACGACCTGTACTGCCTGCGTCGCTGCGCCTTGCTGGAACAATTTTGCGTGAGTCCTGAATAAAACGGAAAAAAGGGGCTCCGGCCCCTTTTTTTTGGACAGTTTGAAAAATCCGGTCTGCATGGTGCAGGCTAGTCGTTCGATATTTGATATGGAGAAGATGATGGCGGAAATTACGGCCAGTATGGTTAAGGAATTACGTGAAAAAACCGATGCGCCCATGATGGAGTGCAAAAAGGCATTATCCGAAGCACAGGGCGATATGACGAAGGCCGAGGAAATCCTGCGGGTGAAACTGGGCAATAAAGCCAGCAAAGCGGCCAGCCGCGTGGCAGCAGAAGGTGTGGTGGCGATTCATATTTCAGCAGACCGCAAGCTGGGCGCGATTGTCGAGATGAATTGCGAAACCGATTTTGTGGCTAAAAACGACGAATTCCTGGCCCTGTCCAACAAGCTGGCTGAATTGGTGGCCACCCAAAACCCCGCTGATGTGGCGGCACTGTCCGCGCTGTCGATTAATGGTGTGACGGTGGAAGAAACCCGCAAGGCGCTGATTGGCAAAATCGGCGAGAACATGACGATTCGGCGCTTTGTACGTACGGCGGCTAAAGGGACGCTGAATAGTTATATTCATGGGGGCGCCAAAGTAGGCGTGATGGTCGATGTAACCGGTGGCGACCCTGTATTGAGCAAGGACATTGCCATGCATATCGCCGCAGCCAAACCCAAGGCGCTGGATCACACCGGCGTAAGCGCGGATTTGGTGGAGACCGAGCGCCGTGTCGCGCTGGAAAAAGCCAAAGAAGAAGGAAAACCGGAAGCCATGCAGGCCAAAATTGCCGAAGGCAGTGTGCAAAAATTCCTGAAATCGGTAGTCTTGCTCAGCCAACCCTTCGTAAAGGACGAAAAAATGACCATTGATGCCTTGGTGAAATCCAAAGGCGCCACGATCAATGCCTATACGCTGTACGTGGTAGGTGAGGGAATTGAAAAGAAAGTCACCGATTTTGCCGCAGAGGTTGCAGAAGCGGCCGCTGCTGCGGCGCGGTAAGTCGTGAAATGGGGAAGTCGAGAAGTCGCTTCCCCCTTTTTTGCCTTAATGTCGACAGAATGTGCAGGCAGCATAGTTAGGATAATTGATGTCACACAGAAGCAAAGCAGCGGTCTATAAAATGGCCAATCCGTGAAAAGATTTCCGCTTGGGTTCCCCTCTTTGAAAAAGAGGGGCGGAGGGGAGATTTACGATCGTTGAGCCCGCGACAAGCACCGAAAATCCCCCTTACTCCCCCTTTTTCAAAGGGGGAAATCTGATTGTGGATGGTTGAAGCAGTAAGCGAGATAAAAGCAAAACGACGGTGATAAATCTTATAAAGGAAGCATGATGACCACACCCAAGTACCGCAGAATTCTGCTCAAGTTGTCAGGTGAAGCCTTGATGGGAGAGGATGCGTTTGGTATTAATCGTGCAACGATCGAACGCATTGTCGGAGAAATCAAGGAAGTGGCAGAAATGAATGTGGCGATAGGTGTGGTCATAGGCGGGGGCAATATTTTTCGTGGTGTGTCGCAAAGCGCAGCCGGGATGGATCGTGCCACCGCCGATTACATGGGTATGCTGGCAACAGTCATCAATTCGCTGGCGTTGCAGGATGCGCTTTCCAAAGTTGGCCTCACGCCACGTGTACAGTCTGCCATCAATATTGAACCTGTCGTCGAGCCTTATATTCGCGGCAAGACCATGCGCTACCTCGACGAAGGCAAGGTTGTGGTTTTTGCTGCCGGTACGGGCAATCCATTTTTCACCACCGATACGGCTGCGGCACTGCGCGGGCGTGAGATGGAGGCGGAGATTGTGCTCAAGGCGACCAAGGTGGATGGGGTGTATACCGCTGACCCTAAGACCCATCCGGGTGCGACGCGTTACCATCAGCTTACTTTCGACGAAGCGATTGTAAAAAACCTCAAGGTCATGGATGCGACGGCACTGGCGTTGTGTCGTGACCAGAAATTGCCTATCAATGTTTTTTCGATCTTCAAAAAGGGGGCGTTGAAACGGGTGGTGTTGGGCGAGGATGAGGGGACCTTGGTACATGCGTAAAATGCATTTATTGATGGAAATAAGTTCCGGGAGGTAAAAGTGAATATTGCAGATGTGAAAAAGCAATCCGAGCAAAAAATGACCAAATCGATCGAAGCGCTAAAAAACGATCTGGGCAAAGTTCGTACCGGGCGGGCCCATACCGGCATACTCGATCATGTGATGGTTGATTACTATGGCTCGATGATGCCGCTTGCACAGGTGGCCAATGTCAATCTTTCTGATGCTAGAACCATTACCGTTCAGCCTTGGGAGAAGAAGCTGGTGACGGTGGTCGAAAAGGCCATCCGCGAAGCGGACCTCGGCCTCAATCCTTCGACTCAGGGTGATACGATTCGCGTGCCTATGCCACCCCTGACCGAAGAGCGTCGCAAGGAATTGACCAAGGTGGTGAAATCAGAAGGTGAAACCGCCAAGGTGGCGATTCGCAATATCCGTCGCGATGCCAACAATGCATTGAAGGACGCATTAAAGGCCAAGACGGTTTCGGAGGATGAAGAAAAACGTGCGCAGGACGAGGTGCAAAAATTGACTGACCGTTTTATTGCCGAGATCGACAAGGCGATTGCTGAAAAAGAAAAGGAATTGATGGCGGTTTGAGTGGTTTTGGCTTATCCCCATTTTTTTCATAACGATGAAATCTTTCTCCAGCTCGACCCAAACCATCCCGCAGGTAGGTGATATCCCGCGACATATCGCCATCATCATGGATGGCAATGGACGCTGGGCCAAACAACGTTTTTTGCCCCGGGTGGCGGGACACAAGCGTGGGGTTGAGGCGGTACGCGAGATCGTCAAAGCCTGTCGGGAAATCGGGGTTGAATATCTGACCCTGTTCGCTTTTTCCAGTGAAAACTGGCGACGCCCTGCAGATGAAGTGTCGGTGTTGATGCAACTTTTTTTGTATGCCCTCGAGCAGGAAGTCATCAAGCTAAACGAAAACGAAATCCGTTTCAAGCTTATTGGCGATCTTTCACCTTTCGATGCACGTATTCGCGATTTGGTGGCCCGCGGCGAACAATTGACAGCAAAACATTCGAGGCTGACCTTGACGGTGGCGGCAAATTACGGCGGGCGCTGGGATATCATGCAGGCCGTCAACAAGGCCTTGGCCCGGCGCGTCTCCACGCAGCCAGGTGATGACCCGGGCATGGCGATTGATGGCCCGATTGCCGAATCGGAGTTGACGCCTCATCTCTCCATGCATTACGCCCCCGAACCTGATTTATTTATCCGTACAGGGGGCGAACAGCGCATCAGTAATTTTCTGCTCTGGCAACTGGCCTACACTGAACTTTATTTCACTGAAACGCTTTGGCCCGATTTTAATCGAGCCAGCTTGCTCGAGGCCATTGCTTCTTATCGACAGCGCGAACGCCGTTTTGGTCGCACCAGTGAGCAAGTACAGATTGCCAAGCCGGCGCCGGATGCCAGTGCCGCTTGACGGCGCGGGTTTCTTCGTGCCAAAACGTTACAAGTCGCCATGTTGAAGACACGTATCATTACGGCGCTCGTCATACTTCCGGTATTGCTGGGCGCCCTGTTTTTTTTCCCGCGATGGGGGTGGGCGGCTTTTACATTTGCTATCACCCTGACGGCATGCTGGGAGTGGGCGCGCTTTTGCGAGTTTTCCCCGCTTCAGGGCAGGATGGTTCTGGGCTTATGTGTGACAATGGGGTTGGCTCTCTCGGGATCCTATTTGGGCATCGCTGCGCTACCATTTCTTGCTATCGCCAAAGGGCTGTTTATTCTGGCCGCGCTATTCTGGCTGGTGCTGGCCCCCTGTTGGCTAATGAAAACGTGGCGTCCCGTTTCACCAAGTTTGCGTGGGGTAGTGGGGGTGATCGTTATTTTCCCGCTCTGGGCCGCCTTTCTGGTCTTGCACGATGTGAGCCCATGGCTGCTACTGACCTTTGCCGTGATTGTGTGGGTGGCGGATATATTTGCTTATTTCATCGGCAAAGGTTGGGGCCGGCACAAACTGGCTCCCGCGATGAGCCCCGGTAAAACCATGGAGGGAGCCTTGGGCGGTTTAACCGGTGTGGCGCTGTATTTTGTGCTCTGGCGTGTGGTAGTCGGTACAAACCCCGTACAGGATTGGGCGCAGCCACTACTGCGCAGTGATATGGCGTTGTTTACACTCTTTCTATTACTCGGCGTGCTGTCAATAGTCGGCGATTTGTTCGAATCCTGGATGAAGCGCGGGGTGGGCCTGAAAGACAGTAGCGGCCTGCTGCCCGGGCATGGCGGCATACTCGACCGCATCGATGCATTGACGTCGACGCTACCGGTTGCAGCACTGTATTTTCTGTTCGTGGCTGCGTTATGAACAGGACTTACGCAAAACCGCGCCAGCTGTGTTGCAGCGCCTGGTCGTACAACTTGTACTGCCTGTGTCGCTGCGCCTTGCTGGAACAGTTTTGCGTAAGTCCTAATGAAATGATTTCACCACCGTGAAAAATATTGCCATCCTTGGTTCCACCGGAAGCATCGGCATCAATACGCTCGATGTGGTGGCGCGCCATCCTGATCGATATGCCGTATTTGCGCTATCTGCCCACTCGCGCAGTCAGGAGCTGGCGCAGCAGTGCCAGCGCTTTCAGCCACGCTATGCCGTGATGAACGACGCCGATGCAGCAGAAGACCTGCACCGGCAATTGCGGGAAATGGCTTTGGCGACTGAGGTATTGCAGGGTGAGGCGGGGCTGGAAACGATTGCCGCACATCCCGAAGTCCATGTCGTCATGGCCGCCATTGTTGGTGCGGCCGGGCTGGCGCCCGCGCTGGCTGCCGCGCAGGCAGGCAAGACTATTCTGTTGGCCAACAAGGAAGCGCTGGTTATTTCTGGTGCATTGTTTATGAAAGCGGTGCGTGATGGTGGGGCCATCCTGCTGCCGATAGACAGCGAACACAACGCCGTATTTCAGGCTTTGCCACAGCCTTATGCAAACGGACTGGCCGGGGCCGGTGTCAGCCACATTATTCTGACTGCTTCCGGAGGGCCTTTTCGTAGTCTGCCGCTGGCACAATTGCACGATGTAACGCCAGAGCAGGCCTGTGCCCATCCAAACTGGGTGATGGGGCGCAAAATTTCGGTTGATTCGGCCACCATGATGAACAAGGGGCTGGAGGTGATCGAGGCACACTGGCTATTTGATGCCAAGCCCGCGCAGATCGATGTGCTCATTCACCCGCAAAGCGTGATTCATTCCATGGTTCAGTATCGTGATGGATCAGTGATCGCACAGCTGGGCAACCCCGATATGCGCACGCCCATTGCCTATGCGCTGGGTTACCCCGAGCGTATTGATGCGGGTGTCGCACGGCTGGATTTGGCCGATATTGCCAGACTGGATTTTGAAAAACTCGATCTCAAACGTTTCCCCTGCGTGGGGCTGGCCTACGAAGCGTTGGCAAAGGGGGGAACCGCGTCCGCCATATTGAATGCAGCCAATGAAGTCGCTGTACAGTCGTTTTTGCAAGGCAAACTGCGATTTACGGCGATTGAAACGGTATTACAGGGTGTGTTGGAAAATATCCCAACCCAATCTGCCGATACGCTTGAGCACGTTTTAGCCGCTGATCGGCAAGCGCGGCATGAAGCCAGTGAACGAGTGACAGAATCAAATATCTAATGTTACGAACTGCAATGAATTTTTTGCCGGGAAAGCCCGTGTTACAGAAAAATCGTTTTGCTTCTGCAATGCTTCCTTGTTTCAACAATCCACAACATGGCTTCCCCCTTTTAAAAGGGGGATCGAGGGGGATTTTCGGTGCTTGTCGCAAGCTGACTGACCGCAAATCTCCCCTCCGCCCCTCTTTTTCAAAGAGGGGAACTGGAGCAGAAATCTTTTCACGAAATAGCCATTTCACAGGCAAGAAATTTTTCCTTGCGCAGCATCAGTTGTATCTGATGTGATTATTTTGTTCACAAGTCCGCTTCAATGAGTTTATTCATTACTCTGCTCGCTTTTATCTTTGCCATCGGCGTACTGGTGACCATTCACGAGCTCGGCCATTACTGGGTGGCACGCTGGTGCAATGTGAAGGTCCTGCGTTTTTCCGTGGGATTTGGTCACCCGCTTTTAATCTGGCGCAGCGGGCCGGATCGTACGGAGTGGGTCATTGCAGCCGTCCCCTTGGGAGGCTACGTCAAAATGGCCGATGAGCGCGAAGATGAGGTGGCGTGGACAGATCGGGCACGGGCATTCAACAATAAAACCGTATGGCAACGTATTGCCATCGTGCTGGCGGGGCCGCTGGCCAATTTTTTGCTGGCCATGTTGCTTTATTGGGGCCTGTTTGTTGCGGGTGTACCCGGGATGCGCCCTGTTATCGCCCAGCCGCCTGCCCATACTGTGGCGGGGAACAGCGGTTATAGCGCGCAGGATCTGATTCTCAAAATCGACAATCAGCCCGTACAAACCTGGAATGAAATGCGCTGGATTTTACTGAAAGCAGCGGTCAATCGCGCCACCTTGCAAGTGGAAGTCGAGGACAAGCAGGGTGTTCGACGGGTTCTCCCGCTCTCTCTGGAGGGGGTTGAGGCGGATGATCTCGATCAAGGGTTTTTGAAAAAAATAGGGTTGATGCCCTATCGCCCTAAACACAATGCCGTGGTGGGTGAGGTGACGGAAGAGGGCGCGGCTAGCCGGGCAGGTATCGTGCCGGGCGACAAAATTGTTGAAATTGACGGAAAAAAAGTGAGGGACTGGGATGATCTGATTGACCACATCCGCACCCAACCGGAGCGTACTTTTACGCTCGTGCTACAGCGTAATGACCGGGTGTTGCAGTTTTCTGTGACGGCTGATCGGGTGATGGAGAAGGGCGTAGCGGTAGGGCGTATTGGAATCCGGCCTTCCACAGTGAATATGGAGCGTTTTTACACCACCGTGCGAATGGGCCCGCTTGAAGCGGCAGGCGAGGCCGTCATCAAGGTATGGGACATGTCGGTTTTCAGTCTGCGCATGATGGGCAAGATGATCACCGGACAGTTATCCTGGAAAAACATGAGCGGCGCCATCACCATAGCGGACTACGCTGGCCAATCTGCCCAGCTGGGGTGGATTCCCTATGTCACCTTTCTGGCGCTGGTCAGTGTCAGTCTGGGCGTACTGAATCTCTTGCCTGTTCCTGTGCTGGATGGGGGGCGGTTGATGTATTATATCGTCGAGATTTTCAAGGGGAGACCGATATCCGATCAAGCCATGGAAATTGGCCACCGAATCGGATTAACCTTGCTCATAGGGCTTTCTGCCCTTGCTTTTTATAACGATATTTCACGCTTACTGATCGGATGATCTTCGATGGGTTTTTTTAAGACTTCAATATTTGCAGGGTTATGCAGTGCATTGATTTCCGCAACAGCTTGGGCTATTCAGCCTTTCGTCATCAAGGATATCCGCGTCGAGGGCGTTCAGCGTACTGAAGCCGGGACGGTATTCAGCTACATGCCCGTCAAAGTGGGCGAGCGAATGGACGATGAAAAGGCAGCAGCTGCCATCAAGGCGCTGTATGCCACCGGGTTTTATGCCGATGTACGGCTCGAGGTGGAAAACGATGTGCTGGTTGTACTGGTGCAGGAACGTGCGGCGATTGCCCAAATCGACATCAATGGCGCCAAGGAATTTACTAAAGACAACCTCAAGGATGGATTAAAACAGGCTGGTATTGCCGAAGCCAAAATTTTCGACCGCTCCGTGCTGGATCGCGCCGAAAAGGAAATCAAGCGCCAATACACCAGCCGGGGTTTTTACTCCGCCAAAGTAACCACTACGGTGACGCCCTTGGAGCGCAATCGTGTTTCACTGGCGTTCAATATCGAAGAGGGAGATACCTCGCGCATCGTCGATATCAACATCATCGGCGCCCACTCCTTCAAGGAAAAGGAATTGCTCGACCAGTTTGAGTTGACCACCAGCGGCTGGTTGACCTGGTTCACCAAGGACGATCAGTATTCCAAGCAAAAACTTTCCGGCGATCTGGAAAAATTGCGCTCGTTTTATCTCAACCGCGGTTATCTGGAATTTGCCATCGACTCGACTCAGATCTCGATCACCCCCAACAAGGAAAAAATTTATATCACCGTCACCGTTACCGAAGGGCCGGTCTACCGGCTTGGCGAGATCAAACTGGCCGGTGATCCCAAAATTTCCGAAGCGGAAATGCGCTCATTATTGTTATTCAAGACCGGTGAAGTTTTTTCGCGGCAGAAAGTAATCGATTCCATCAAATTAATCACCGATAGACTGGGCAATGATGGCTACTCCTTTGCTAGTATCAATCCTGTTCCCAATCTGGATAAAGAAAAGCAGACCGCTTCGTTTACGCTCTTCGTTGATCCGGGGCGACGCGTCTATATTCGCCGCATCAATGTACAAGGCAATTCGCGTACGCGCGACGAAGTCATCCGTCGTGAATTGCGCCAGCTGGAATCGTCATGGTATTCGGTTGCCAACATCAATCGTTCCAAGGAGCGTCTGGAGCGGACCGGATTTTTCGAGGAAGTGAATATCGAAACGCCACCTGTTCCCGGTACTCCCGATCAGGTCGATCTCAACGTCACCGTCAAGGAACGCAGTACCGGCACGCTGCAATTTGGGGTGGGATACTCGCAAACCGACCGGCTAACCATATCGGCCTCCGTCTCGCAGAGCAATATTTTTGGTAGCGGCAACCAGCTTGCGTTCAGAATCAACAATGGTTCGGTCAGCAAGGTTTATGAACTTTCCTACCTTAACCCGTACTGGCTGACCGACGGTGTTTCGCGAGGTTTTGATCTTTACCGGCGTGACATCAATACAGCCGTACTGACGACTGGCGATTACAAATCGACTGCCACCGGCGCCGGCGTGCGCTTCGGCATACCGGTTACCGAATACGATATGGTCAACCTCGGCCTGGGGTTCGAGCGTACCGACTTAAGCTTGGCGGCGGATAGCCCACCACGCTATATCGATTACATCAATACCTTTGGCACCAGAAGCGATACGCTACGCGCCGTAGCCGGATTCTCGCGTGATACCCGCGATAGTCTGACCTTCCCCAGCCGCGGCTACCTGATCGAAACCAGCGGCGAAGCAGGACTGCCAGGCGGAGACATCAAATACTATCGAGCCCAAATACGCGGACAGTGGCTGCGCCCCATTTGGGGGCCGGTTGTCCTGGCCGCCAATGCCGAATTGGGCTATGCCAATGGCTATAGCGGGAAAACGCTGCCTTTTTTCAAGAATTTTTATGCTGGCGGTGTGGATTCGATCCGTGGATTTGAAAGTTCTTCACTGGGGCCGCGCGATATCAACGGCGACAGCATCGGCGGCAACAAGCGCTTTGTTGGCAACCTCGAAGTGCTGTTTCCGATGCCGGGTGTGAAAACCGAAAAATCGGTAAGGCTTTCGGCTTTTGTCGATACGGGGAATGTCTTCAGCGCAAAACAAAAGATACTGGCAGGAGATTTTCGCGCTTCGATTGGCGTGGCGGTGAGCTGGTATTCCCCGGTAGGCCCCCTGAAATTCAGCCTGAGCAAACCCTTGCGGACGCAGGAAGGCGACAAAGTGGAGCGCTTTCAGTTTCTGCTCGGACGGGTATTCTAAACGGGGAATGGAATACGAAATGTTTCTTAATTGGCAAGTGAGACAAACATGTTAAAAACTATTTTATCTTTCGTCGTAGCCTTTTTTTTGTTTTGTGGTGTTGAGGTCACTGCTGCCGAATTCAAGATTGGCTTTGTGAATCAGGAGCGTATTCTGCGCGAATCGGCTCCGGCCAAGCGCGGTCAAGCCAAACTTGAAAAGGAATTTTCGGCGCGTAAGGCAGAACTGGACAAGATGGAAAAACAGGGCCGGGATCTGGAGACCTTGTTACAAAAAGAAACCGTCACTCTTCCTGATGCTGAACGAACCGCCAAAGAAAGGCAGCTGGCGCAAATCACCCGGGATTTTCAGCGCATGCAGCGCGAATTCCGTGAAGATCTGAACTTGCGTCGCAACGAAGAGCTGGCCACACTGCAGGAGCGCGCCAACAAAGTGATCGGCGATATTGCCGAAAAAGAAAAATTCGACCTGATTCTTCAAGAGGCAGTGTTCGCCAGTGTGAAAATCGACATCACGGACAAAGTGATCAAGGCGCTGGCTGATAAATAATTCGATTAAAGGAACCTCTGATTAAGCCCTCCATGGGCCGCCGTCAGGGTTTCGCCAAGCCAACTGATTAGCCACGGTGCTCTTGCACCATGCGCATAGCGCGTTCGCATATTTCTGAGGGACGCTGGTTGGTTTTGTTCAAGGGTTCCATTTTCTCAATGTGTGGAGCCTCCATGATTCCCGGGGCGATTCATTACCTACCACGAGCTTGCATAACACATATGGTTTGATCGCAAGCGAGCATACCCGTTGGTGAAATGGAAATAAGGAGCAATAGCGTATTGCATATTTAATCCTTCGTATGCCTTGAATCTGGACTATTCTTGTCAAAACGCGGCTCGTGGAGGACTTATTCAGAGGTCCCTTAAATTAAAGAGAATTTTATGTTTCGCACTTTACTTTTGCGCTTCGCATTGCCACTAATCCTTTTGATTGGGGGCATGGCCTATTTTTTGTTGCCTTATGTCGACCGGATGTTGACCGACTGGTTTAGCGCTGACGTAGAGTTGAGAGCCAGACTGGTCATGAATTCCATCGAGCAGCCATTAAGCAAACTGGTTGTTCAGGCCAATAAGGAATCGTACGATCACTATCTGGGACGTGTAGCAACAGATGAGCGCTTGCTGGCCATTCTGCTATGTACCGCCGACGGGAAATTGATTTACAAAACCACGGCCACACCGGCACAAATTTCGTGTGTCCAGGCGGCTTTTGTGGAGGGAGTTGAAAGTACCATTGTCAATCTTCCCAAGGGCGCTGTGCATATTTATCGTTCAGCATTGATCAGGCCGGCTGGGGTAGAACCATTTCGTGTTTTGGTGGTTCACGATTTAAGTTTTATCGGCCGCCGTCAAACGACGGTGCGCGATTATTTTATTGCGCTTGCCGTACTTTCGACATTGGTGATGGCGATGTTGACGATGGGTGCGGGATGGTTGCTGATTCGCAGCTGGGTACGGGTATTGGTGGGAGATATACGTGGAAAACGTTTTCTCGACAAAAATATTTCCAATCGTTCGGCTATTCCTGTTCTTTCCCAGGTCCGTCAGGTCATGCGTGAAATCGAGCACGGTCAACGCCTGGAAATCGAGTTTCAGGAAAACTGGACTTCGCAGGCCTTGAAGCATGTGGTCAAGGATCAGCTCGATTCGCCACAGGTGATTATTCTTTCCAATCGCGAGCCTTATATTCATAACAAGAATGCGGAGGGAAAAATCGAGGTACAACTCCCTGCGAGCGGTATGGTTACGGCGCTGGAGCCGATCATGCGCGCGTGTTCCGGCACCTGGATTGCGCACGGTAGTGGGAGTGCTGACCGCGAGGTCGTCGACGGTCATGATCGTTTGCGCGTTCCGCCTGACGAACCTAGTTATACGCTACGCCGGGTTTGGCTTTCGGCAGAAGAAGAGGAAGGTTTTTACTACGGGTTTTCCAACGAAGGCATGTGGCCTCTTTGTCATCTGGCCTATGTACGTCCGGCTTTTCGCGAGAGCGATTGGCTGGCTTACTGTCGTGTGAATCAAAAATTTGCGGAGGTGGTATACAACGAGGCGCAGGATCGGGCGCCTCTGGTGCTGGTACAGGATTATCACTTTGCGCTTGCTCCAAGGTTGATTCGCGAGCGCTTGCCGCAGGCGACCATCGCCGTTTTTTGGCATATTCCATGGCCCAATGCTGAAACGTTTGGGGTGTGCCCCTGGAAGGAAGAGTTGTTGCGAAGCCTGTTGCAGGCCGATATTCTGGGCTTTCATACGTATTATCACTGCCGTAATTTTCTGGCGACCATCGATCGTTTTGTCGAATGTCATATCGACCATGAGCGCATGACGGTGCAAATCGGCAATCATATCTGCCAGGTGGCTGCGTACCCGATTTCCATTGAATGGCCGCCGCGCTGGCTGCAATCGTCTGCTCCCGTCGATGCTTGCCGTGTTGCCGTGCAGAAACGTTTTAATCTGGAACCCGATGTTCGCCTCGGCATTGGTATCGAGCGCTGGGATTTCACCAAGGGAATTCTGGAACGTTTTCTTGCATTTGAGTCCTTGCTGGTTGCCCATCCTGAATTGAAGGGGAAGTTGTGCTTTTTACAGGTTGCGGCGCCGACCAGGGTAAAGCTGCCAGCCTATCAACGCCTGCAACAGGAAACATTTGCCGAAGCTGAACGCATCAATTTGCATTTTGGCACGCCGCGCTGGAAGCCGATTATTCTCATCGCCGCGCATCAGGAGCCGCCGCAGGTATTTGAATTGATGCGCGCTGCGGATTTCTGTCTGGTCAATAGTTTGCACGATGGAATGAATCTGGTGGCCAAGGAATTTGTTGCTGCACGTGATGACGAAGACGGGGTGCTGATACTCAGCACATTTGCCGGCGCATCGCGAGAGCTGCTGGAGGCCTTGCTGGTCAATCCCTATGCGATTGGTGAAACGGCGCAAGCCATGTGGTTGGCCTTGCAAATGCCACGTAGCGAGCGTCAGGAGCGGATGAGATTGATGCGACAAACAGTCAAGGAAAACAATGTCTATCGCTGGGCAGGCCGCATGTTGGTGGATGCGGCGCGCATCCGGCGGCATCAACGACTCTTCCGTGCAAACAGCCGGACATAAAAAGGATACAGCGTCATGCCGAATCTTGATTTGGGGGTAATTGGCAATTGCACCGTCAACGCCTTGATTGATGACAAAGGTCGTGTGGTGTGGTCGTGTTTTCCTCGCCCGGACGGCGACCCGGTTTTCAACGCCCTGCTCAATGGACGCGAACCTTTTGGTTTAGAAGAAAAAGGGTTTCAAGCTATTGAACTGGAAGGGGCGACGACGATACACCAGGAGTATGTGCGCAATACCGCTGTACTGGTTACCCGCATGAGCGATGAGCACGGGAACGCGATCAAGGTGACAGATTTTGCGCCACGTTTTTTACTGCATGGACGCATGTTCTGTCCGGCCATGCATATCCGGCGCATTGCGCCGACTGCAGGCCACCCGCGTATTCGTGTTCGGATGCGTCCCACTTTTGACTATGGTCGCGCTGCGCCCGTATTTTCACGCGGCAGCCATCATCTTCGTTTTACGCATTCCTCACGTGCGCTGCGGCTGACAACGGATATGCCGATCACGTACGTAATCGGCGAGACCTCTTTTTTGCTCGATCAGCCTGTCAATCTGATTTTTGGGCCAGATGAATCGATTGAGCAATCCATTGCTGAGCTTGCGCGTTCATTTGAGGAGCGCACGGTGCGATATTGGCAAGAATGGGTGCGGCCTTTGGCATTGCCGCTGGAGTGGCAGGATGCGGTAATACGCGCCGCGATCACGCTTAAATTATGTACCTTCGAAGATACAGGCGCCATCATCGCTGCAATGACCACCAGTATTCCTGAAGCAAGCGATACCGGGCGTAATTGGGATTACCGGTACTGCTGGTTACGTGACGCCTTTTTTGTTGTGCGCGCATTGAACAGTCTGTCCGAAGTCTCCACCATGGAGAATTATTTGCAATTTTTGTTGAATGTAGTCCACGCCTCAGCAGAAAAAAAGCATTTGCAACCTGTGTTTGGAGTCGGCACTGAAACCTGTTTGACCGAACAAATCATTGAACTACCCGGCTATCGCGGCATGGGCCCGGTGCGCATTGGCAATCAGGCTTTCGAGCACCTTCAGCACGATGTTTACGGCAATGTAGTACTGGCCGCTACGCAGGCTTTTTTCGACAAGCGGTTGCTGCGCCAGGCTACCGTTGCGGATTTCCATGCGCTGGAGTGGTTGGGGGAACGCGCGTATGCGTTGCATGACCAGCCCGATGCGGGCATGTGGGAGCTTCGTACCATGGCCGCAGTGCATACTTCCTCCAGCGTCATGTGTTGGGCAGCGTGTGATCGGCTCGCCAAAATCGCCGCTCATTTTAATGAAACAGATCGCGCTCATTACTGGACGGAGCGTGCGCAGACGATCAAAGCCCGTATTCTTTCCAGCGCGTGGAACGAGAAAAAGCAATTTTTTGCCGCCACATTTGGCGGCGACCAACTCGATTGCGGACTATTGTTGATGGGCGAAGTGGGATTGATCGAGCCCAGCGATGCGCGTTGGCAAAGCACTGTAACTATGATTGGGCAGCATCTGCGGCATGGCGCACACTTATTCCGCTATCGGCATGCGGACGATTTTGGATTGCCACAAACCGCTTTCACTGTTTGTACATTCTGGTATATCGACGCACTGGCCCGCATCGGCCGGATTGAAGAAGCGCGCGAAATGTTTGACAACTTGCTGGCACGGCGCAATTCGCTAGGATTGCTATCTGAAGATATTGATATGACCAGCGGTGAATTATGGGGAAACTTTCCCCAGACTTATTCCATGGTCGGCATCATCAACTGCGCCATTCAATTAAGCCAGCCTTGGGAAAAGGTACTGTAAAAGGGGCTGTAATTCCCATTTTCAGGGAATGGGATCAACGAGCAAGCGCAGCAACATCATTCAAATTTTGCAAAGTAGAAGTTTGCAAAAATCGGGTTAAAAAAATCATCACTTCAGCAGGTGATGCCAACTGTAAATCGCCTTTTCCGGCCAATCGACTACCAACTGCGATAGTCAATCCGCCGTGCTGGCGCGCTGCGGCAAAAAGGTCGAGATCGGTTGTATCGTCACCGAGGGCAATCGGACAAGATCCCGCAAAAGGTGAAAACTGCATCAATGCGGATACGCCGGTTCCTTTGTTGACAGAACGTGGCTTGATTTCGAATACCTGATGCCCTGCTATAAGCGCCCACTCTGGTGCTTCGTTTACACAGAGGGTATGCAATTCGTTTTCCAGATTATGTGCTTGCGTCTGGTTACGCCGATGGTGCACCGCTAACGTGGCGCCTTTATGTTCGATAAAGGCCGAAGATTCGTGAATCAAAATATGTTGAACCTTCTCAACTAGCGATGGGGGCATTACTGGAACGTGTTGGCGAATGATTGGCCTGTCCCTTTGGCGATGCTCAGCTCCATGGATGCCGACTGCAGGCCCATGATAGGGAGAAAGTAACTTATCAAGCGCGGTAATGGGGCGGCCGCTGACAATGGCCATGGCGCCTTGTAATTTATTATCAAGTTGTGACAACAAGTGGATAAGGCGAGGTGGTACGGTCACGGCATCAGGATGTGCTGCCAGATTGATCAGCGTGCCATCCAAATCAAGAAAAAAGCTTAAGTGCATGTTGATTAATATAGACCGCTATTCCTATCTATAGTACAGGTCAAATTCAGCGACATTTTTTATGGAAATGAGTGGGTTCAATGTCCATGTCTGTGCATTTCCATATACCGGCAACTTGTTCTGGCGATAAATTTGAACAAAGGCCGTGAGTTACGTTGCCCCATATCGTATCACCCACCACGAGCCTGCATAGCACACATGGTTTGATCGCAAGCGAGCGTACCCGTCTACGGGCATGCTCAATCGCATAACTGCTTGCGATCAGAGGATGCCCAAGCAATCGAATTGGAGAAGGCTTTTTCCATCCACTCCGCACAAATTCGTGTGTGATTCAAAAACAGGAACGATCCAGCCCCGCCGCCATTGTGGCGGGGCTAGATCCCTGCATTTTGAGCATGCAATATTTTTCTTTAAAAAATTGCACTTCGATTTCGCTTTTGTTGAGCCCAACGGGTTTCAATTTACACAAAAAAATTCTTATAACCATTAACAAATTTCAGTTCCCACAAAGTTCTTAACAATTCAGTGACATCTGCGCGCTAGCGCAGGCAATGGTGCGATGGCTTAATCGATCAGCCGCGTTTTGCCGTTATTAGTCACATGCCTTGAACCGAAATTTTCGCTACGCATTGCGAGTGTTTTCGCAAGTAGAAAGCCCGCATAACGCAAATGTTTTGTCGGGTCAAGGGTGATGCACCAACGTAAAAACGGTACCGATTGATAACCACCTTTGGGGGAAATAATAATGTCAACGAACCGCTCCATTTTCCAAAACAGTGCATGCCGTAATGCATTGCTCTCAACAATTATTGCGGGAGCGATACTGTGGACTATACCGAGCCAGGCGGCACCACCGGCAAAGCCGCAATCATTAGGGTTGCCAGTGACACCAATTGTGCCAGCCACCTCAGGCGGCTATCTGCCAATGTCCTCAAGCGTTAGTGCGGACGGGCAGTACACTGCGGTCATTCCGATTGCGGTACCGCCCGGGCGTAACAACATGGCCCCTGGCCTTGCTGTGGCCTATTCCAGTAACAACGGCAATAGCCTGGTGGGTGTGGGTTGGCGGTTGACCGGGCTATCGGCGATTACGCGCTGCAACCGTACTCATGCAACCAATGGTTTTGCTGACGGCATAGATTATTCAAGTTACGTTACCGATGCCGAGGAGTCTCGCGACCGGTTTTGTCTGGATGGCCAGCCACTGATGGCGATTCAGGGCGCTTATGGCGCGGACAACACCGAATACCGCACCCGCAACGAATCGTATACACAGATTGTTTCGTCGTCGCCAAGCATACTGGCAGCAAATTCCGATATGGGCCCAGACTGGTTTACTGTCAAAAGCAAGGGAGGGTTGATCCGCCGCTATGAGCCGGTTAACGCGCCCCGCTGGGCGGCAAATTTTCAAAGCCTAACCCAGGTTGCGACACTGCGTACCCATTGGGTGCTGGTGTCCGAAACCGACCGTAACGGTAATGTTATCAAGTACTCCTATACGACCGAAGATGATGGCACAGGTGGAGTGCAGCACCTGCCCGTTAAAATCGAATACACCTTGTCCAAGCAGGATCCAGCGCCGTACCGCTGGGTGGAATTTACCTACGAAAGGCGCAGCGACAATGAATTTAGCTGGACTTCCGGGGTCAAGACGACCCTTATCAAGCGGTTGAAGTCAATTACTCTCTACGCGCCCAATCCAGAAAAAACTGGGCCAGTCTGGACCTACCGTTTCGAATACCAACCGCAGTTGAGCCAGTTTTCGCAGCGCAGCGTATTGGCATCGGTGCAAATGTGTGCACTGCAAAAGAACAATATCAATACTCTGGGCGGTTGCACCTGGAAAAAGGAATTCTCCTATGTGTCGGGCAATGCGCAACTGGCGGGTCAGTACGATCCCCATACTGTGCTCAAAATGCCGTTTCAATACTCGCCTGCGAATTTGGCAACACCGCGCATCAAGGTGATTGACATCGACAACGACGGGGCGGACGAGCTGCTGGTACAAGGCGGAGGCAATGCGGCTACTCCCGACCCGACGATTATTGTGTCGCGGCAAAACGAAAATGCGCCATTCCAGATGCTGGCTTACGCCCAAACGCTGAGTAGCTATAACGGCTCGCCGATTACTAGCGACATCGACCTGAGTCAGGTAACCCTCACTGATTGGGATGGCGATGGTCGTAACGAAGTACAGATTCCCAAACCGACAGCAACACCCCAAACCTGTTCCTACGAAATACTCAAATGGAACTATATGGCAGGTTTTTTGAAGGTAGCCTCTGCGCCTGATTTTTATGCTAATTGCAAGGACATTATCGGCTTTGTCGATATGGATGGGGATTCGTTGCTCGACCAGTTATCGATAATCGACGATCCTGCCAATCAGGGTGTAAAAAATTGGGCAGTTGCCCGGAATATTGGTGGGGCCCTGGCCCCGCGGGTCAATACGGGGCTGGAATACCGGAGTCACTACGTTACCGATTTTAATGGCGATGGGCGTGCGGGGCTTTATTTTCAGGATGGCGCATCACAGAGCATCATGGGACTAAACGATATTGGCTTATATGGGCTAACCACCGCTTTTGACCAACGTTATCCTGTCATGAGCGAAACTATAGATATCGTTAAGTACTCCTCTGACGAAGTGGGACCGCAAACTATCTATGAAAAAAAGTACAGATTAAAGGCAGAAATGGCCGATTTCAATGGTGATGGTCTGATGGATGCCGTCGAAAAGGAATACATACTCAACCAGCCTGGAAATCAGTTAGGCGGGGGCTATTATCAATACTACCTACGCTGGAATACCGGGAATGGCTTCATGCCGCGCCAGCCTATCAGCATTACCCCATGGGTTGCGCAGTATAGCGATGCTGTCTGGGAGTTCCACTTCGCGGACATGAACCGGGATGGACGCAGCGATATCGTGGCCCTGGTTGCAGATCCGGTTTCTTCATGGTCAACCATCTACTTCTTCTATTCAAACGGCTATGGCGGCTTCACGATTCTCAACCTTGGCCAGCCGGCTGGAATCATGACCCCCGAAAATAAAAGGTTTCCTACCTCGGTACTGGGGGATTTTAATGGTGACGGACACATCGACATCGTACGCGCGCTGGAGGGCGATCCAAACCTGGATAACGACGACAAGGTCGAGTTATTGGTCCGGCAGCCGCACTTCGGCGACCGGCTGTTTGCAGTCAAGGACGAAAAAGCCACCTGGAAACGACAGGAAGTCAGTTACTCAACAAAGATTTCGGACAAGATGGAATCCAACCCCCCTTGTGCCTACCCAGTGTACTGCGTAAAACGCGGATTAACCGTAGTGCGGTCAGTCACCTCGCGTGCAGGAGTATTCGAGAGCAACATCCCCACCCCTGCAGGCCATACCCTCTACTATTCGTATGAAGACTATCGGACTGACCGGCGTGGCAACGGCACACTGGGCTTTCGCAAAGTACGCACCTGGGATCCGCTGCGACCGATAGAAACGATAGCTGAATACGAACAAATTACACAACCTTTCAATGAACTGCTACCTAACCCACGGATGCCCAAACGGGTGACGACCGTGGTACCGCTTACCACAGTGGTGCAGCCGTCACGCGGCGCGGATGTTTCTGTGGGCACCACAGTCACCGCTCGGGTGACCCGTAGCGAAAACAGCTACGAACGGATCATGCTTAACGGCGGCCAAACTTATGATATGCGGCCCACGACGTGGAAATCGAAAGCATGGGAAGAGGATGTAACCATCGACTGGTTCCTGACCGATTCGAACAACCTAACCGCACAGCATATCTATGGCATCGATGAACCTGCGGATGACAAGGCCTTGAGCTGGCGCTATGGCAGCAGCCAGTATGATGATTTTGGCAATTTGATTGCAAGTCATAGCCAAACTGCGGGCGGTGCGTCATCAACATACAGCGCCAACTACGACAACCTGGTAAGCGGGACAGGAGAAGGTTGGCTAATCGGTTTATTGCGCAAACAACAAGTAACCGCGACGGAGCCGAATCAGCCCTCGACCACCCGTACCTCGGAATTTGATTACGACGATCGCGGACGCATCATTGCAGCCTATCGGGAAAAGAATCACCCCCAGGCCAACATGCGCAACACCACCTACACCGAGTACGCCGACGATGGCTTGCCGATCGCGGTTAAAAACGAAGCCGGCGACGGCGGCGCGCGCGAAGCGCGCTTTGAGTACGATCCGATCTGGCCCCTGCAGCCGAACGAGCGCGTATTCGCAAGCCAGGTATGGCAACCATTTAATGTCCCTGCCTGGCGGCCCACGGCATGGATAGCCGTTCATCCGGCCTATGGCCTGCCTGTAGCGACCATGGATGTCAATGGTGTACGCACCCTATCAACTTTTGACGATTTGGGCCGCTCGCTGAGCGCCGCAGTCGATGGTCAGGCAGCCCAACTCCAGTACAGCTATGCGGGCCATGCGGACGGCTTCTTTGGCATCGACGGCATCGTCTCGACTATGACGCTCAGCGGTCAAACGGCGCAGGTCATCGCTGATCCGCTGGGTCGCGTGCGGCGCACCATGAGCACGGGTTTTGATGGTCAGTTAAGGCGCGTGGACCAGAAATACGACGCACTGGGCCGGGTGATCGCCACCTCGCGGCCTGCGGTAGGCGTACCCACCCAATTCAGTCAATACGAATACGACCCACTCGACCGGCACCTGAAAACGCTGTTTCCTGATAACAACTCGAGCAAATCCATCTACAGCTTCTTCGAAACAACGCGTATTGACCCATTGGGAAGCAAAAGCAAAATCGTACGGGACCGCAATGGCCGCACCATTGAATCGATCCAGTACCTGAACAACATGGCTGTTAAAACTGCTTATGAATATGCTCCGTTCGGGTTAATCAACCGGACGATCGACGACCACGGTAACCAAACCACCACCGACTACGATACGCTCGGCCGTCCCATTCTGGCCGCCGATCCCAATGCGGGCACCGTCATAATGACCTACAACGGCTTCGACGAACTGGTATCGAGCACCCATCAGCAAACCGGCCATGTCACCGACATGAAAACGGACAGCCTGGGCCGGGTCACTTCCATCACTAGCGTGGATGGAACCACCACCTTCACCTGGGATAACGGCCCGCACGCGATCGGCCAGCTGGTCAGCACCCAAAGCCCGGATGGCATCATTACCAAGCACGAATTTGATACCTTTGGCCGCCCGTTGGCTGACCAGCAGATCATCGATGGTCAAACGCTGCGTTCTGCTGTGGAATACGATGCCGATGGCCGGCTTGCTAAGCGGCATTACCCGTCGATTAATGGTAGCAACACCCCAGGCCTAACGCTGAAATACACCTACAATAATCACAACTTTCTTAATGACATTTCCTGGGCGCCGGCAGGTTCGCCAAACTTCACCCCGTTCTGGCAGGTGCTGACGCGTAGTGATGACGCTGCGCTCCTCCTCGCCAAGCTGGGGGGAGGCTACAACGACAGTCGCGACTACCATCCGCAGAGCGGCCATTTAGAGCGCCTGAAAGTCAGCAAGGGCAACAGCGCGTTGCTTGACTTAACCTATACGCATGACCCGAGCGGAATGGTTGAAACCGAAACCGATGCGGTGCGTGGCATCAAGCAGATATTTGGTTACGATGATTTATACCGGCTGACTGACTGGCTGCGTATTTACAACGGCAAAACCGCCAGCACAGTCTATGCCTACAACACCATTGGCAACCTGACTGACGTCTTTGTCAACCAGCAGTTGACCGAGCACAATACGTATGGGCTGCCCAATGGCGCGCTGCCGCATGCGCTCACCGAGCGCAAAACCAGCGCGGGGACCACCTCGATTGATTACGATCTGCGTGGCCGGCAAACCAAGGCAGGGGAGCGCAACATGGACCAGTACACCAACTTTGACCTGCCCAAAGTGGTTACCATGAGTGGCGCGAAAACGGCTTTTGCCTACAACGCCTTCGGTGAGCGCAGCAAAAAATCAGGCCCGGCAGAAAGCACGCTGTATTTTGGTGGCTATGAACAGCGTAACAACAAAGAACACGTCTTCCATATCAGTGGGACAGACGGTGCGCGCGCCCAAGTCACCCAGCTGCCGGGGCAACCGGCCAGGATTGAATACCTGCTCAGCGATGCATTGGGCAGTGTGAGTGCAGTGATGGATCAGACTGGTTTGGTGACGCAGCGGCTGTTCTACGACCGCTGGGGTCTACGCATCAACGAAGATGGCAGCGTGTTTAATGGCGGGGCGGGGGCGGTTCGGCATGGCTTTACCGATCTCGAGCATGACGACGATCTGGGCTTGATCAATATGAACGGGCGGGTGTACGATCCACGCCAGAAACGCATGTTGACGGTTGATCCGCATATCACCTTCCCGCTGTTCGGGCAAAGCTGGAACCCTTACAGTTATGCACTCAATAACCCGGTTAATTTTACCGACCCCACCGGGTTTAGCGTCTGCACGGGTAGTGGTAAAAACGAACATGGCTGTTGGAAAAATGGTGGAAGCGAGGGAGGGAAGCTCACCGTTACCGCACCAGATAATCTTGATGTGCCAAACAAAACAGATGGAAAACCTTATACCAATTCCGAGGGCACCGAAGCCAATGGTCCTGGTCGGGCGGTAGAGGTAGAAGATGGTCCTCTAGGCCCTGCCGCTCCTGGCATTGACCCTGCCCAGGGGTGGCCTAAGCCCAAGGCTCCTGACAATTTTAGGGATCCAAACGGAGAATATATCTATAAGAACGGTAATAAATTTGAGCTTACTCCTTTAGCCCTGGGAACGAGGGTTATGAACAACTATCCTCATTATGATGATGCTTTTTGCCGCGAAGCTGGTGACGGGATGCTGGACTGCATTTTTATGGCTACGAGTAGAAGTGATATGAGGCGGCTAAGAGCCTTTGCTTTTTCACTACTGCCACAAATATCTGCTGCCCCTAAAGCCCTACCAACAAAAGCCACTCTGCCCGTCGTAGAAGCGGCAGAGCAGGGGATGACTATGGTGCGGAGAGGACGAATCTCCCGAGTTGATATAAATAAGTATAAAGACCAACTTTCTTCTCCTATAGCTAAGGACAAAAGAAACATTGCCTTGGCAACAACGGAAGAGGGAGGGAAAATAGCAGCTAGCGGGGGGCAAGATCTAACTAAAAAACAGGTAGAATTAGCAGAAAAATTAGGTCACGAATCAGTACTTGCGGGTGTTGGCGGGATACACGCTGAAGTGAAGATAATTTTTAGTGCTGGTGAAAATGCAAAAAATATAATGAGGATAATCAGTGATATTCCAATATGCCCATATTGTTCGTCGGCTATTACCAATACTGGCGGGAAGTTAGTTAACCCTAACATGGGGGTATGGGAAAAGGGGTTTGTATGGACCCAAGAGGCAAAAGACGCAGTCATTAAAATTACTCATGAATTAACTAAAATGAAATAAGGCGCCTTTGATTAAGGCGCCGCGTTCGGCATCGCTGCACATCCATCAGGTCTCCCCCTTTGAAAAAGGGGAGAGCGAAGCGAGGGGGCAGAGGGGGATTGAAAATGTCTGGCGTTGAGACAACGACTCTTAATCTCCCCTCCGCCCCTCTTTGCAAAGAGGAGCGGAGGGGAGATTTCACTAAAATGTAGTAGTTTCGACTTGATCTGACAGTAGGGCCTTGCCAAAGGGCGGGGTTAC
>CAZRAL010000022.1:0-36916 GCA_964598005.1 uncultured Burkholderiales bacterium | reverse complement strand
CGCCTATGCCGAGCTTCAGCGGTGGCAGGCAGTCCAAGTCCCTGCGTAAGGTCAGCTATTAAGTTAAAAACGTGGCGACTTTCGAGGAATATTACACCCGCCTGATCTTAAGGAACCTGTTAATAAATTCTCTCTATAATCGCCCTGCTTTGACAAGCGACTTATTGCTTATGCTTTGCAAACTTTTCTACCTTTAAGGAACTGCCAAGTGTTCGAATTTACCATTCTGAACGAACCGCTTAATGAAGTCAGCCTGCGGAGATGGGCATTCGACGAGGACATGCTTCTTTCCGATCAGGACGAAGATTTACTTCTTCATCAAGCAGAATACCTGCCCATACTCATTCTCCTGGCTGACGATCCGTCCTGCCCGAAAGACGGCTATATCCTGTCGTGCCTCGATCATTATTTAAAATTTATTGTACTCTGCGGTCTGGAGGCTGAACTGGAGGTCGTACGAAAAGCAATTAAATTAGCCTGTTGCGCCACAACGCCCATACTTCACAACTGGGCCAATTTGCAACAGCGACGCCTGCGCTATAGAGAAGGCCTGGGTCCGGTCAGCAAAGAACAGGCGCTTATCATGGGTGAGGATTTACTGAATGGCATTTACCCTACTGCCGAAATTTCATTGATTGGCGAATCTCACGAATCGTGGAAAATTCAGCTATCCACGCCGCCCCCTCTTGAATATAAGGAGCGCCTAACCATTAACAAAGCCACGGGCCACTTTGTTTTTTCGAGGTGACAAAGTGGTTAACTATTTCATCAACAGAACAAATTACGATAACCACCTGTTCGACCATAAAGTTCGGTTACAAACATTCCTTAAAATGTGAAGGATACTCGCTATGTTGCACATCTCATTAGCCAATCAATTTATAGGTTTTATCCTAAATAAACCCGGAATAAAAAATATCACGCTTGTCTTCATAACCATCCATTTATTGATTGGTTGCGAAAAACGTGTACCCGAAATAAAACATACCGTTGGCCAGCAAAAAGAATGGGTGATTGAATATATAAACAAATCTATGAGTGAAATTTCTCTTACTCAATCCGGAAAGGTTCACTTTGTTAGGACAAACTTTAATCCGAAATTCAAAATGCCCGAACATTTGAAAGAATTTGACCTCAGTGCAGGCGAAACTTTTTCTCACCCCGATGATCATGGCGGAACCACCTTTCTTGTTAAGGAAATCAGGAAGTCTGGCGTTATTCTCGAATACAAATCAACATTTGACCATCGATCTTTCGGAAAGAAAGTGATAACGATAGACGAAGGCCAAATTGACGTTTCATACAAAAAATAGGCCACAAACTGGGTTATCAAAATGCTTATCTCGTGGGGCTCCGGCGAAAAAACAAAGGATCTGAAGATCATTGGAAAAAAGTTTTGCAAAACCTGCGAAATGATGCGGCCCTTCAAACTTTTTTTGCGATATAAATTCAGCTATCTTTTTCATCTATTCCAGTGGGTCACCGAAAAGCAGTACATGCTTGTCTGTGAGGTTTGTCAGCAAAGTATGGTGCTTGATGCTGCAGAGGCAGAATCTGCATTAGGCAAAAACCCGATTCCTCTCTGGACACGCTACAGTTGGGCACTGCTTGTTGGTCTTGTCTTGTTGCCCATTACACTTGCCACCATCGAGCGGTATAAACAAGAGTTCTTTATTAGCGCCCCGCAAGTCAATGATATCTATGTGGTTGACTTGGTGATGTTACTGAAAGATTCCCGTTTTCCCGGTCGATATGGCAAAAGGGGTCAGCGTCAATTGTTTTCAGTACGACAGTCTGGATCGGCTGGTGGAGTTGGTGAGCAACCAGCGGGAATTGGGGCAGAACTATAGCTTTGATAGGCGGGGCAGACTACGGAATGTCTGATCTTATGATCATGGCAAGTATCTCGAATCACAGTGCGAATGCAAATAATTATGAAACCTACTAATCACAATTCTTTCGTTTGTAAACTTAACAAATACGATATAGCCTATACCACGCTGCGAAATTTTGTCAGCGTCTTGCATTTTGGCTAAATCTGAATTTTTAGACATACCCATCACTCTCGGAGAAAAGTGATCTATGAAATTCAAATTCGGTCTTCCTGACCCACGCGAAATTTCAGCTATTGAAAATGCCTCATTAATCCCAGGGTTAGATATGGAAAAATTTCACGTCCTAGGTGCGTGGCTAGGCATTTTGTTGGCATTGCTTATTATTTTGCTTTGGCTACCTATTTGTCCGCCTAGAGAGCTTTTTATATTATTACGCAATGATAAATGGGGCGCATTGATTATCTTACTGCCGGTTATTTTGTTGACCCACGAAATGCTTCATACCTTGGCCTTCCCAAATTTTGGTTTTAATAAGGATACGGTAGTAGGTATTTCCAATAAAACATTTTGCCTCTATGCCACGTACATAGGCCCCTTAAGCAGAAAGCGTTGGATAGCAGTTCTTCTTCAACCATTCATTGTGGGTACTGTTTTACTATTTCTTTCCTCAATGATATTCACTGAGGCGAAACCAGTGCTCTTTTTAGCCGCCGTCATAAATGCACTGGGTAGCGGGGCAGATGTCGTGATTACTTATCACATTTTAAAATACATACCTTCTGGTCAGCATATTTGCGGTGCACACGCTGGCCCGCTTAAAAGTAGGGTAGCCTAAAACCTAAGCAAAATTTGCTTGGGGGCTATTCAAATCGGTTCACATCCACAATCTGATTGAACAGCATTTCTATTATTTCCAATTTATAAACAGGTGCTTGATGAAACAAGAAAAACCGCGTACTCGTTGGATACTCGTTATCGCATATATAGGAGTAGTCCTAGTAGCCCTACTAGGTGGCTTTATTGCTGCTAAGCTAGGCTTTTAAGGCATTACAATACTAGAAACCGGCAGCTGTTTCACCTATTGAATCAATAATTAAAGGTTCCAGCGTCAATTAATTCCGCTGTTTGCATTATTCATAAAAAAAGAAAACCGTCCCCAACGCCCGCTACGCGAGTGTAACCCCCTCGAAAATCTAGACCAAACTAAAGTAGAGTTTTCTCAACCAAACAAGGAGAACTCTGTAATCCTCTCCAAAAACCAGACAGGTTAGAGTAGGGTTTTTAGCGATTCAAAGAGGAAAACTGTGAAGTACATCGGCCGTTTTGCGCCCTCGCCCACTGGCCCGCTGCATTTTGGTTCGCTGGTTGCTGCGTTGGCCAGTTATCTCGATGCGCGCGCCAATGAGGGCCGCTGGCTGGTGCGTATCGAGGATGTCGACGAAACCCGCTGTAAATTAGCGCATGCAGCGAATATTTTGCACACGCTGGAAAGATTCGGTTTCACGTGGGATGACACGGTGCTATACCAGTCCCACCGCAAGCCACGCTATGAAGCGGCATTGCAGGCATTAGCTGGCCGCGGGTTAATCTATGCCTGTATCTGCTCACGCAGGGAAATAGCCGATTCTGCCCTGAACGGAATCGAGGGGCCGGTCTATTCCGGCACCTGCCGCGATGCCGGGCACGCCTTCGCGGGCCATGCCTTGCGGGTACGAACGCTTGATCGTTCGCTCCTTTTTACCGATCGGCTACATGGTGATATGGTTCAAAAAATCGAATCGCAGGTGGGCGATTTTGTGGTGAAGCGCCGCGATGGTTTGTTTGCCTACCAGCTGGCTGTGGTGGTTGATGATGCCGAGCAGAAAATTACGCACGTGGTACGCGGTGCTGATTTGCTCGACTCGACCGCCCGGCAGATTCATCTGCAACAATTGTTGGGCTACCCTACACCGGCCTATTTGCATATTCCGGTCGCCATGAATGCTTCAGGTCAAAAGCTCTCCAAGCAAACCTGGGCGCCGGATATTTCAACCGGCGATATAAGCCAGTTGTTGATTCGGGGATTAACTTTTTTAGGCCAGCCCGTTGCAGGGTTGTCGATACTTCAACCGCCTGCTGCAATTTTGGCTGCGGCGGCCAAACGCTGGCGTACTACTTTTATCCCGCAGCAGCGCGCGCTTTACTGCGAAGAAGCACAATAGTTCCGCAATCCATCGGCCTATAATCGCGCCCATAAATCCATTTCTGCGTTTCGTCGCGTCCAACTGGCGATTCAGGCGCTCACAGCGCAGGCTATTCTCCCGTCGGCTGTAAAAATTTTAACCACACTACCACTATGCCCTTACTCTCATCATCCAAAAACAATCGCGTCAAATTTATCATCGCACTCTTAATTTTTGCCGCCGCTGGCGCCTCATTGGTGGCCTGGCGTTCCAGCGCGGCTAAAAAAGAGGAAAAAAAAGCAGCCGAGAAAATCGTCGAGTTTGTGAGCGGCGATCTGGCCCGCATGGAGGCCCGCGAATTGGGCAATGCGATTCCCGTCTCAGGCACACTGAAACCGCTAACCCAGGCTACGGTCAAATCCAAGGTGGCCGCGGAAGTCGCGCGCGTGCATGTGCAAGAAGGCGAGCGCGTAACAGCCGGGCAGATTCTGGTAACGCTGGATACCGCTGATCTGCGAGCCAGGCTGGACACACAGCACGCCAGCCTCGCGGAAATGAAGGCTCGGCTCGATCTTGCCAAAAAAAACGAGGCGAATAACCGGCAATTGTTGAGCAAGGGCTTCATTTCGCAAAATGCTTTCGATGCTATTGCTAGTAATGTCGAAATAACGGCAGCCAATCTGAAATCTGCTGACGCCCAAGCGGCCATTGCCCAGCGCGCGCTGGCCGATGCAACTATTCGCGCGCCCTTTGCCGGTATCGTTGCTAAGCGGCTGATTAACGTCGGGGAAAAGCTCAATCCGGATAGCCCGGTCATGCATATCGTTGATCTATCGCGTATGGAGCTGGAAGCGATGGTGCCGGTTGCTGAAATTCCTGGCGTTAAAATCGGGCAGGAAATCGCTTTCAAGGTCGACGGTTTTAATGAGCGCGTCTTCAAAGGCCAGGTAGAACGAATCAACCCCGCAGCCGAGACCGGCTCACGTTCGATCGCCGTATTTGTCACATTGCCCAATGCCGATGCCGCTTTGAAAGGAGGCATGTTTGCCAGCGGCCGGCTGGCGGCGCTATCGCGCGGTGCGGTCAACGTCATCCCGCTGGTAGCCCTGCGCGAGGAAGGCGGGCAAAGTTATGTTCTGATTGTGAAGGAGGGCAGGATCGACCGCAAGCCGGTTACTGCGGGTACACGCAATGTCGATATGGGTCTGGTGGAAATCCGCGAGGGATTGGAGCAGGGCGCCACAGTGGTGGCCGTCAAAATGGAAGGTTTGAAGCCCGGGGCAAAAGCGATTATCAAAAATGCCGCCAGCCCTGATAACCCCAAGGTAGCCAGCAGTAAAAGCTGAATTAAATTATTTGACCCACAGCGCGTTTAAAAATTTGTTATACGGGCGGCAGGTAAGGAATTCAATATGTTTTTCACAAAAATCAGCATAAACAATCCGGTATTCGCCACCATGATGATGGTGGCACTGATGGTGTTGGGTTTATTTTCCTATCAGCGTTTATCGATCGATCAATTGCCGGATATTTCCATTCCGGTGGCAGTGATTCAGACGCCTTATCCGGGTGCATCGGCCGAAGCCGTCGAGCAGGAGGTTTCGCGCCGGATTGAGGAAGCGGTCAATACGATCAACGGCGTAAAAACGCTTCGTTCCAATTCTTCGCAGGGTTATTCCTGGGTCGTGGTTGAATTCGAGTTGAACGTCGATCCACGCGTGGCCGTGCAGGATGTGCGCGACAAGGTGGCAGAGGCGCGCCGCAGTTTTAACAAGGATGTGGGCGAGCCCACGGTCTCGCGCGCCGATAATGATAACGACCAGCCGGTTGTCTATCTCACGCTGCGTTCCGAAGCACGCTCGTTGCGCGAGCTTTCCGATCTGGCTGATCGGCTGGTGGTGAAACGCCTGCAAGGTGCGCAAGGGGTGGGCAATATCGAGCTGGCCGGCGATGTAACGCGCGAATTGGCGATTAATCTGCAGCCTGACAAAATGGCGGCGTTTGGCATCGGTATCACCGATGTACTCGCCGCGCTACGCAATGAAAATCAGGATATGCCCGCCGGCAGTCTGGTTTCGGCCACCAGCGAGAGGCTGGTGCGCGTACAGGGCAAAATCAAAAAAGCCGACGATTTCAACCGTGTCATCGTGGCGCGGCGTGGCAGCAGTGCCATTACACTGGGGCAGGTCGCAGAAGTGAGCGATGGGCAGCGCGAAGAAACTTCGCTTTCCACGGTCGATGGCAAGCGTGCTATTTCGATCCAGATTCGCAAGACGCGCGGCGCCAATACGCTCGATATGGCGGACGGCATTCGCAAACAAGTCGAAGGCTTAAAAAAGGTTTTACCGCCCGATATCGTGCTGGAAATTTCTTTTGACCGTTCGGTATGGATCAAGGATTCGGTCGATAACGTGCGCCACACCATTCTGGAAGGTGCGCTGCTGACAGTATTTATTGTTTTCCTTTTCCTGCATTCCTGGCGCTCGACAGTTATCACCGGCCTCACTTTACCAATTTCGGTCTTTGCCGCCTTTACCGCGCTTTACGCCTTTGGCTTTACCATCAATTTCATGACACTGCTGGCATTATCGCTGTCGATCGGCGTGCTGATCGACGATGCAATCGTGGTGCGCGAAAACATCGTGCGGCATCTGGCGATGGGTAAAACGCACAAACAGGCGGCTTTCGAGGCGACCAACGAAATCGGCCTGGCGGTTATGGCCACCACGTTCACCATTGTTGCGGTGTTCCTGCCAGTGGCATTCATGGGCGGGATCATAGGCAAATTTTTTTTCCAATTTGGTATCACCGTGGTTACCGCCGTGCTGGTGTCATTGTTCGTTTCGTTCACGCTCGACCCCATGCTTTCCTCGATTTGGCCTGATCGCAAAGCGAGATGGATGGAGCGCCAGCCGATCAAATGGATGCTGGACAGGCAGCAATATTTCATGGATTGGCTGCACGCAAAATACGATGCCATATTGCGCTGGACGCTGGCGCCGCATGACCGCCGTCTCTTTATTCCCAAGTTGACGCTGATCAATTTTGTAAACAACGGGTTTGATCGCGCGCAACTCAAGTTCGGTTGGTGCCATATTCGCAATCGTGCTTTGGTATTGTGGCTGGCCGGGCTGTTGTTTATCGGCAGTTTTTTTCTGACGCCTTTTATTGGCTCCGAATTTGTACCCGAAGAGGACAATAACTGGACGACGGTACAAATCCAGACGCCCATCGGCTCTTCATTGAATTACACCGCATCCAAAGCCGAGCAGGTGGAATTGGCGCTCAAGGATTTCCCCGAGATCAAACATGTGTCGCGCAATGTCTATAAAAACAACGCTTGGTTCGAGCTGCAGCTGGTCGAAAAATCACAACGCAGCCGTAGCCAGAAGCAGATGGACGATGCAATCCGCGAGCGCCTGAATCGAATCGCCGGGCTGGAAATCAATATCGGCTGGCAGCGCCCGATTCAGGTATTCGTCATGGGCCCCGATATCAAGGAGCTCGACCGGATTTCGCAGGAAGTTATGGGCAAGATGAAGCAGGTAAAGGGTCTGGTTGATGTGGAATCCACCTTCAAACCGACCAGCCCCGCGCTCGATATCAGGGTCAATCGCGAACTAGCCAGCGATCTGGGGGTATCGATGAACGAAATCGGCACCACAACACGAGCGTTGATTGCCGGAGAACCGGCTGGTCAATGGGAGGGGCCGGATGGAGAAAATCATCAGGTCACAGTGCGCTTGCCCAAGCTTGAACGTGTGGGCATTGCCGACCTTGATAAAATTTATGTGCAGGCGCGCACGCTCAATGCTGATGGCAGCCCGCGCATGGTGCCGTTGCGGCAGATCGCGGAATTCCAGCCCAGTTTGTCCGAACGCCGTATCGACCGTCGCGGCTTGCAACGGCAGATTCGTATTTTTGCTGGTGTGGCCAATGGTGCCAGCGTGGGCGACCTGGCCAGCGAGGTGAAGAAAATTACTGACAATATGCAGCTACCGCCTGGCTATCGTTTCCAATTCGGCGGCTCGTCGCAAGACATGCAGGAATCGATGGGTTATGCAGTAGGCGCGTTGGGCCTGGCGGTGATTTTCATTTACTTGATTCTCGCTTCGCAATTCGGCAGCTTCCTGCAACCCTTGGCGATCATGGCTTCCTTGCCTTTGTCGTTGATTGGCGTATTTCTGGCCTTGCTACTTTGGGGATCAACGTTGAATATCTTTTCGGTGATCGGATTCATTATGCTGATGGGGCTGGTTACTAAAAATGCGATTCTGCTGGTGGATTTCACCAATCAGGGCATTCGCGAGGGTAAAACCCATGTGCAGGCGATTCTCGATGCCGGCCAGGTGCGATTGCGACCTATTCTGATGACAACAGCAGCGATGATTGGCGGCATGTTACCGCTGGCCATGGCGCTGGGGCCTGGTTCCGAACAACAATCCCCCATGGCGCATGCTGTGATCGGCGGCATTATCACATCGACTGTATTAACCTTGGTGGTGGTGCCCGTGCTTTACCTATATTTTGATGCATGGGGTGCCAGGGTGCAGGCATGGTTGACCGGTAAAAACAAATCGGGCGGTGACTCGAGCGAACTCGTTGCTGCTGATCAAGCTCGTCATTGATTTCTTTACGAGAGAGTGAGTACTTCTGTTCACTTGCTTATCGAGTTTTTCTGCTTGCATAGTTGATTAAAAAACTCGGGATTGCTATACTTGAGTTATTTACTCGGGCTTTCCAGACGCTTATTTTGGGGATCGCGCCATGAAACTGACTACCAAAGGCCGTTTTGCTGTTACCGCCATGCTGGATTTAGCGCTTCACGCCAATGAGGGGCCGGTAACGCTTGCCAATATCAGCGAGCGGCAAAAAATTTCCCTTTCTTATCTGGAGCAATTATTCGGCAAATTGCGCCGGGGCAATCTGGTGCAAAGTGTGCGCGGGCCGGGCGGTGGCTATCACCTGGCGCGCGGGCCCGAAGCCTTGAGCGTGGCCGATATTATTACTGCGGTAGAGGAGCCAATCGATTCGCGTCAATGCGAAGGCAAGCAAAATTGTGCAGGTAATAAACGCTGCATGACCCATGATCTGTGGGAAAGCCTCAATGAAACCGTCATCACCTATTTATCAAACGTTAAACTTTCGGAACTAGTCAAAAAGCAGCACATGCGGCCAGTTAATGGCCCGCAAGCTCGTCACATGACTACCATGCCTGTGAAAGCCCCTTCGGTTATTGCTTGAGTTCAATCCAATTATGAAACAGCCGATTTATCTCGATTACTCTGCTACCACGCCGGTCGATCCACGCGTGGCGGAAAAAATGATTCCGTATCTCACCGAAAGGTACGGTAATCCCGCTTCGCGCAGCCACAGTTATGGTTGGACGGCAGAAGAAGCGGTCGAAAATGCGCGCGAAGAAGTCGCCAAACTGGTGAATTGCGATGCCAGGGAAATCGTTTGGACTTCGGGCGCCACCGAATCAATCAATCTGGCGTTAAAGGGTGCGGCGCATTTCTACAAAACCAAGGGCAAACACATTATCACGGTGAAAACCGAGCACAAAGCCACGCTCGACACGGTGCGCGAACTTGAGCGGCAAGGGTTTGAGGCCACTTATCTCGATGTGCAAGAAAATGGCCTGATCGATATGGCTGCGTTCAAGGCCGCTTTGCGGCCAGACACGATCCTGGTATCGATCATGTTTGTAAATAACGAGATTGGGGTGATTCAACCGATTACCGAAATTGGCGAAATTTGTCGTGAAAAGGGCATCGTTTTTCATGTCGATGCCGCCCAGGCCACGGGCAAATTACCGATCGATTTACAGGCATTGAAAGTCGATTTAATGAGTTTTTCCGCGCACAAGACCTACGGCCCGAAAGGTATGGGGGCGCTGTTCGTGCGCCGCAAACCGCGTATTCGTCTTGAAGCACAAATGCATGGTGGAGGCCATGAACGTGGCTTTCGTTCCGGCACACTGGCAACGCATCAGATTGTAGGCATGGGTGAAGCGTTTCGCCTGGCGCGGATGGAAATGCAAAGTGAAAATGAGCGCATCCGCATGCTTCGCGATAAATTGCTGGCCGGTATTCAGGGTATGGAAGAGGTCTATATCAACGGTGATTTCACCCATCGGGTGCCGCATAACCTCAATATCAGTTTCAATTTTGTCGAGGGTGAATCGTTGATTATGGGGGTGAAGGAGTTGGCGGTTTCTTCGGGATCAGCCTGTACTTCAGCCTCGCTGGAGCCCTCCTATGTGTTGCGCGCACTGGGGCGCAACGACGAACTGGCGCACAGTTCGATTCGCTTTACGCTGGGCCGGTTTACCACTGAACAAGATATCGATTTCGCAATCAAACTGATTAAAGAGCGCATTCAGAAATTGCGCGATATGTCGCCGCTTTGGGAAATGTATAAGGACGGTATTGATCTCAATACTGTCCAATGGGCCGCACACTAAGTTGCATGCGTCCCGAATTCATCTAAGGAGTTGAATCATGGCCTATTCAAACAAAGTTATCGATCACTACGAAAATCCGCGCAACGTCGGCTCTTTCGGCAAGGATGAAGAAGGCGTAGCAACCGGCATGGTGGGAGCGCCCGCCTGCGGTGATGTGATGAAGCTGCAAATCAAAGTGGGCGCGGACGGCATCATTCAGGATGCCAAATTCAAGACTTATGGCTGTGGCTCGGCTATTGCTTCCTCTTCGCTGGTGACGGAGTGGGTGAAGGGAAAATCGATCAATGAAGCCGGACAAATCAAAAATACACAGATTGCCGAAGAACTGGCGCTGCCGCCGGTGAAAATTCATTGTTCGATTCTGGCCGAAGACGCCATCAAGGCGGCGATTGCCGATTACAAAGCGCGGCATATGGATATTGCCGAGAAAGCGGCAGAATAATGGCGATTACCCTGACCGATCGTGCCGCACAGCATGTGCAAAACTATTTGTGCAAACGGGGCAAAGGTGTGGGCGTGCGTTTCGGCGTACGCACAACAGGATGCTCAGGAATGGCCTATAAACTGGAGTTTGTTGATGCAGCCAGTGAAGAAGATCAAACTTTTGAAAGTCATGGCGTGAAAGTATTCGTTGACCCGAAAAGTCTGGCCTATATCGATGGTACCGAACTCGACTTTGTGCGCGAAGGATTGAATGAAGGCTTTAAATTCAACAATCCTAACGAGAAGGACAGATGCGGTTGCGGTGAATCGTTCAACGTTTGATTGAATTACTCTCTGCTCATCAAAGCAGGGAGAAAATGAGGGGCGACACGGATGTCGCCCCTTTTTTGCGAATGCAAACCAACTTCAAAAAAAATCATTTCGAATTGTTCGGCTTTCCTGCGGTATTCGATATCGACCCGACCGAACTGGATCGGGCTTTTCGCACTTTGCAATTCGAGGTTCATCCGGATCGCTATGCCGCGGCGCCTGATATGGAAAAACGCATTGCCCTGCAATGGGCAACCCAGGTGAATGAGGCGTATCGAATACTGCGCCAGCCCTTGTCGCGCGCGCGTTATTTGCTTGCCTTGCAGGGCATCGATACGCAGGAAGAAACCAATACATCCATGCCAACCGAATTCCTGATGCAACAGATGGAATGGCGCGAACAGGCGGAAGCGGCGCATCGTAAACACAACCTGGAAGCGCTGGATCATTTACTTGGCGATTTGAAACGGCAGGAACTTTCGTTGCAGACTGATTTGAAAACAACGCTTGATAACAAAGGCTGGCAACAGGCGGCACTGTTGGTGCGTAAACTGCGTTTTATCGAAAAGCTGGAAGAAGAAATTTACCTTGCCCACGAGGCAATCGAAATTTAATTCACTTATGGCACTCCTGCAAATCGCCGAACCCGGCGAATCTACAGCGCCTCACCAGCACCGGCTGGCAGTGGGAATTGATTTGGGAACAACCAACTCACTGGTCGCGACAGTAAAAAGCGGCGTAACAGAAGTATTGCCCGATCACGATGGCCAGTCCTTGTTGCCTTCGGTGGTTCGTTACACCAGAGAGGGTCAGATTATCGTTGGACGTGCCGCCAAAGCAACACAAGCCGACGACCCGGAAAACACCATTGTTTCGGTCAAGCGTTTCATGGGCCGGGGCCTCGCGGATGTAGCGAAATATGGCGCATTGCCTTATCGCTTTATCGAAGCACCCGGCATGTTGAAAATCGAAACGGTGGCAGGCGTCAAATCGCCTGTGGATGTATCCGCAGAAATATTGAAAGTACTGCGCATTCAGGCTGAGGAAGCGCTGGCTGGTGAGCTGGTGGGTGCCGTCATCACTGTTCCCGCCTATTTCGACGATGCGCAGCGGCAGGCCACCAAAGATGCAGCACGGCTTGCAGGCCTGAATGTGCTGAGACTGTTGAATGAACCTACTGCGGCGGCGATTGCGTACGGACTTGACAATAATTCACGGGGCACCTTCGCTGTATTTGACTTGGGCGGCGGGACTTTCGATATTTCGATCCTCAAGCTGGCCAAAGGAATATTCGAAGTACTGGCCACCAATGGTGATTCAGCATTGGGTGGTGACGATTTCGATCAGGCTATTGCGGCCCATTGGCGGCACACGCATAGCCTTGTCGCCGCCAACCAAAAAGATTTGCGCCGACTGCTCATGCACGCACGCGATGTGAAGGAGCAACTAACCGTTATCGATTTTGCCGAATCCGATCTGCCGCTTTCCTATGGGCAAGTAATTAAATTGCGGCTCTCACGCCAGGAGTTTCAAACCTTGACTACAGCACTTGTAGAACGCACCTTGCTGCCGGTAAAAAAAGCCTTGCGCGACGCCAGGTTGCTGCCCAGTGAAATCGACGGCATCGTCATGGTTGGTGGGGCAACCCGCATGCCGCATGTACAACAAGCTGTGGCGCGCTTCTTCGACAAACCCTTGCTCAACAACCTCGATCCTGACAAAGTCGTGGCGCTAGGGGCTGCAATACAGGCCAATACGCTGGCTGGTAATCGTGCTGCCGATGAATTGCTGCTGCTCGACGTCATTCCGCTCTCTCTGGGGCTGGAGACCCTGGGCGGGCTGACCGAAAAAATCATTCCGCGTAATTCCACCCTGCCTGTGGCGCGCGCACAGGAATTCACAACCTTTAAGGATGGTCAAACAGCCATAGCAATTCACGTGGTACAGGGTGAACGCGAATTGGTGAAAGATTGCCGTTCATTGGCGCGTTTTGAATTGCGGGAAATTCCCCCCATGGTAGCGGGCGCTGCACGCATTCAGGTTACCTTTCAAGTCGACGCTGATGGACTACTCTCCGTTGCTGCGCGTGAAAAAACCAGCGGCGTGGCCGCCACCATCGAAGTCAAACCCTCATACGGCTTATCTGATGATGAAATCGCCTTGATGCTGAAAGCCAGCTTTGCATACGCTGAAGCCGACGTGGCAGCCCGCGCATTGCACGAGCAACGTACCGAAGCGATCCGTTTGATCGAGGCCACACAAGCCGCGATGCAAGCCGATGCAACATTACTGAGCCCCGATGAACAAACGGCTATTCATGCACATATCTTGGCCCTGCAAACTGTGGCGCAGGGCAATGACCATCGCGCAATTAAAGAAGCAGTGACGACACTTTCCCATGCAACTGAAAACTTTGCCGCGCGTCGCATGGATAAAAATGTAGGGGCCGCACTTCGCGGCCGAAAATTGATGGATGTAGCCAACGAATCGTAACCATGACAAAAATTGTCGTACTTCCTCATGAAACGCTCGCGCCTGCTGGCGCTGAATTCGACGCTTTGCCTGGGGAAACTCTATGTGACGCGCTGCTGAAAAACGGCATCGCCATTGAGCACGCTTGCGAAAAATCCTGCGCGTGTACAACGTGTCACGTCATCGTCAGAACAGGCCTCGATTCGCTTGATGAACCCGCGGAAAAAGAAGAAGACATGCTCGATATGGCGTGGGGCCTGACCCCGCAATCACGCCTGTCTTGCCAGGCAAGAATAGGTAACCAGCCGCTGACAATCGAAATTCCAAAATATACGATTAACCACGCGCGTGAAAATCATTGACTGGAAATTCGTATGAGCCTCAAGTGGACTGATTCACTGGAAATCGCCATTCAATTGGCAGAAGTGCATCCCGACATTGATCCGCGACAAATCCGTTTTACCGATCTGCGCCAGTGGGTAATAAATCTGCCGGAATTTGACGACGACCCCAGCCATTCTGGAGAAAAAATCCTTGAAGCCATTCAAGCGGCTTGGATAGACGAGGCGGGGTAAAAAAACTTAAGGAACCTCTGCATAAGTCCTTCATGAGCCTCTGGCTTGTCGTGGGCCGAAGGCTGGCGCAGTTGTCAAATGCGCGTGTGGGCTGATCAGCATTGACGTTTAGTGAGAAAGTACTGGTGCAGAACAAGCAGCTGGATCGGACACCTCCGACAGCTCCTTCTTTAGCTGCTGCAGTTTGATACAGTCTGTCAGATCAAGTTGTGGCTAGGACAGATTATTTTCACTCACCCACAACATCCGCGCCCTTCGGGGGCGTGAATTTAAACAGGCTGGCATCGACCCGGGGATTACGCTTTAAGTCGATAAAACGCAGGACGGTATGCGAGCCGAATTGATCGTACAGCTCCATCGCAGCAAGCTGGTCGCCGGAAAAACCAATACGAATGCGCTCGAAACTGGTATCGGCTTTTTTGGGCCTGGCTTCCAGCCATTCGAGGCCATCCTGAATGCCTTGTTCTTTCATATCGAACAAATTATCTGCAACAGCACCACCGGCCAGCAAAGCCGCAGGTGTGGCCGAAATGGCCTGATCGATTTTGCGTACCGTCACCTGATTCAGATCTTCATCGTAGATCCAGATCCGCGCCCCATCCCCGACAATCAATTGCTTTGGCTTGTCGTAAGCCCAGCGGAATTTCCCCGGACGCGAATACACGAACGTGCCACTGGCTTTTTGCGTAATGCGAGCAGATTTGTCGATCACCGTCTGCTCGAAGGTTGCGCTTCCGCTTCCGCTCTGCGCCAAAAATTGCCTGAATTTGGAGAGTGCCTCGGCACTGGAATCCACATTCCATAAACAAAGCAGTAAGATAAAAAACGAACGCATAAAAGTATTATTGAATTTGGTTGAATCGTTTTAACGTACTACGATTACCGGCAGTTTGGAGTGCGTCAGGACTTTTTGGGTTTCACTTCCCAGCAATACGGCGGCGATGCCCCTACGGCCGTGCGAGGCCATGACGATGGCATCGCATTTGTCCTTGCGGGCGATGGCGAGAATTTCTTCCCACGGCGCGTCGGAAAAAGCATGACGAATGCTGAATTTTACCTTTGCAGCCATGGCTTTTTTTTCAAGAATCGAGACGAGCCTGTGTGCCCGTTTTTCTGCTGCGGTCCGGTATTCAGCGGGGGGCATCGCGTCGACAATCATGCCATCGGTGGCATAGGGGATGGTGTATGGGAAAGAGACATGCAGTCCCACAACCTGCGCATTAAGTGCCTGAGCTAGTTTTACGGCGTGATCCACTGCTTTGCGGGAAAGCTTGCCTTCGTCTATGGGTACTAGCAATTTCTTGTACATGATGTGCTCCCTTCTATGTTCAGCAAAGAGGTCAGAATACGCTAATCCGGTCAAAGTCCATGCCACGTTCGATAAAATCCTGAACGGTCATGGCGTGGCGCTCGCTCTGGCCAGGTTCGAAAATGTCGATACCATGACCCCGCGGGGCCAGTCCGCTCGGTACGATCAGCGTTTCGGGGATGTTGAGCGCTGCAAAGGCAGGGAGGCGAAATCCCTGTACATAATCTTCGTTTGTGCGATGACGTGCATCGCCAGAACGCACAGAAATGGCTTCGGGTTTGCCGGGGATCACTGCCGCGTTGACCTGGATGCTGCCATTCATCTCCTGGACAATTTCACGTATGACGCCCATATAGAAAACCTCGGCGTTGCCGATTTTGACCCCGACCAGCATACCGATTGCCACGCCATGGCTGGATTTGGCGGGACGCAATAAACGGATAAAGCCCTTGCCCTCGTGAAGCAGCGTCCAGGTTTCCGTGGTATGGCTGAAACCGGCTTGTCGGGCCTTCTGGGTCATTTCAGAAACTTTGCCGAACATGAGGATATCGTCCAATTCCCGGCGGGTCAGTTCACGCTTGGCGCCTGGCTGTTCGAAAATATTGCCCGATACAAAATAATGCATGCCGGCAAGGCCGAATGCCAGAGCGGCTTGTGCATCTTCGGGTGCGACCGCATGAACGCGAAGGGGAATACCTTCACACCAGAGTTTGTACAAACGTTTCAATTGCACCAGCGCATCATGATTACTCCAGTCCGCCGGAAGCTCGATGGCGCCGGGTTCTTCGCCTTCTTCCAGTTTGCGGATGCGGTGGCGCAGCGATTTTGCCAAAGCCTCCATATCCAGTACACGAACCTGATCGCCCGCTACGATCTGGGGACGATGATTGCACCCTGCTTCTGCTAGCAAATCGACTGCGCATACCAATCCCTGTGGGTTCAGGACAGGATCGCGGCCCAAGGCGACTTTATGGCCCAGGCGCTTCATGACGGCATCGACAAAATCGATCTGGCGCGGAGTCAATTCGTAAATATTTGCCATCTGCCCCAATAGTACCGCTGTATAGGCTTGCAATATGCTGGAGTTGCCATCCGTAGCGCCCACCGAGTCGCGAACCCGCGCCTCGGTGAGATCGCGGCGCTCGGCTTCTAGCCATTGCGCGTGTAGCCGTAGCCAGAGCGCAGGGTCGAAATGACGGTAAACAAAGCCGGCAATCAGCATTTGCAAACCGATGTAGCGGACGATGCGTTGAATGATCAATGCTGCATGCTCGCTTAATTCGCCACCCTTCACGACCTCGTTCCAGCAGCGCCGGTAACCCACTTCCATTTCTTCCAGCAAGTTACGCGATAGCAGCCATGCGGTATTTTCGGCATCCGAAATGGGGACGGTTCTTCCCGCATAACGGGCACGTTGCTCCGAAAACAGAAAGGCCGCCTTATCGCGTATCAACTCCATGCAGGTGAGATGTTCGACGGGCGGTATCTGAACATTCTTGAACAGGCGCAAGGCATTAAGGAGGGTCTGCTGGGCCTGCGAGATATTGGTAATGGGAATGGATTTCAACCATTCCTTGCAGGTGCGGGCATCCTGGAAAAACATGAGCCCGGTGGAAGGACCTGATTGCACGGACATGATTATTCCTTGTTGAAGTGTGTGTAAAGAGAGAATGTGTGCCTAATAAGTTTTTTCTTATATGATATTTTGGGGAGTGGAAAGTGTATCTCGGATGGCCTTCGTTAATTGCGCAGCTTGTTCTGCGGCAAGAGGGCCATTGCGACTGGCTCTGAGTTTATCAGGGACGGCCCAGATTGGCTGGGGATAGGTGGCGTCGTCACGATAACGGGGAATCACGTGCCAGTGCAGATGCGGCGTCATATTCCCCAGACTGGCAAGATTGATTTTTTCCGGTTGCAATTGCACGCGCAGTGCAGACTCCACGGTAAACACGGCCTGCATCAGTGTTGCGCGCTCGGAAACATTAAGGTCGCTCATTTCCTTGATGTGGTCGTTCCAGATCACCCGGCAAAATCCGGGATAGGCTTCGGCTTCGGACCCCTCCACCAGAACGACACGCAATTGTTCATTGCACAGAATGACCCTTCCTCCATCCGCTTCGCACAATGTGCATCCGGGGACATGCATCCTAAAAGCCCTGCCGTACGATATTTTTGGTTTGGGTTACACCGCCCACGCTGTAGCTCATCACCGCATTGTTGGCGTCGATGAAATTAAAGCTCAAGGTGCCGACTTCGGTAGCGATGAACTGGGCCGGGTTGTAAGCCGCACCCAGCCAGGGGCTAGAGGTGGTCGAATAGAGCTTGCCGGAATAGGTTTTATTATCGGCGCTCCAGGCGCCGCCGGGCAGCACAAACCAGGTTACCTTGCCCTGCTGATCGTAGGTAAACCAGACCGCGAACAGAGTGCGATACTGCTGGGCAATATTGATTCCCCAGCCGTTTTCCTGCGGGCCGGCCCACCACATATCGCCTACGTTGAGGCCGGGCGCATAATCGACCGGAAATAACTGGCGGGTGATGGTTTTGCTGCCCGAAACACCGTTGATCGAATAGTTGAAGGTGCCCTGATCGCGTGCGGTGAAATGTAGCGCGGCGAAACCCACACTTTCCCCGGCGTTAAACTGTTTGATGTCATAGTTTCCAAACCATGAGCCACTAGGGATATAAACTGCACCTGAAAACGTCGTGTAATCAGCGTTCCACGTACCCCCTGGCATGACAACCCATTGCGGTTTGCCTGCCTGATCGTAAATATAAAAAGCACTGAACAGAATATCGCGATGCTGGGCAATGCTAATACCCCAGCCGTTTTCCTGTGGCCCCAGCCACCACATATCCTGATAATTATCCGGCCCGGCAACATTAGGCGGCGTGAGTATGGCAATACTGTTGCGGCCACTGCTATTGGCGATCCACAGACGATTATTGGGACCGTTAGCGATCCCGATCGGTGAACTGGCTGCGCTGGGAAGGCGGTATTCGCTGATTTGCCCTGATGTGGTGATACGGGCGAGACGGCTGGCGCTCGACAGCGTGGCCCACAAGGCGCCATCGGCCCCGGCAGCGATGTCAATGGGGGCTTCGCTCTCCTGCGGTAACGGGAATTCGGTGAACGTGCCAGCGATCGTTACTCGCCCGATACGGTTGCCAACACTTTCTACAAACCATAGATTGCCGTCCGGGCCGGTCGTGATGCCCCGGACACTACTACTGTTCCATGGAATGTTGAAACGGGTGAACATTCCTGTCGGCGTGATGCGCCCGATAGCCTTAGCTCCGGAATCAGTAAACCACAAATTACCATCCGGGCCTTGGGTAATGCCGCGTGGCAGGGCATTTTCCCAAGGGATCACAAATTCTGTCAGCGTACCTTGTGGCGTGATGCGGCCGATGCGCGCACCACTGATCTCGGTAAACCAGATGTTACCGTCTGGGCCTGCGGTGATTCCCCGTGGTTGGCTTGCCGCGGTGGGCACTGGATATTCGGTGATGGTACCTGCTGGTGTAATGCGTCCAATACGGTTTCCGTCCAGCTCGGTAAACCATAAATTGCCATCGGCACCGGTAGTAATGGCAAAGGGATTGCTGTCAGGCGAGGGGAGCGGATACTCGCTCACCCAGCCTTGCAAGCTCATCCGCGCAATACGATTGGCGTCGGGTTGCGTGTACCAAAAATTACCGTCCGGCCCATAGGTGAGATAAAGCGGCGCGCCGCTGGAGCCCGCCTTGAGCTGGCTGACCTTTGCCGCGGGATAAGCGAATCCCGACAAGTCTAGGTAATAGATTTGCCCGTCGCTGGCCGCAAAAGACAATTGCCCCTTGTGTAACCCGGTATCGTAGGGATTGAAGCGCAGTGAAAAATTGCAACTGGTACCGGCGCCGGCTAACCCATTGCTACAGCTATTTCCATTGATAGAAAAATCCGCTGCGCCAGTGATGCTCGGCGTATTGATGAAGACAGTCGCCGGGCTGAAATTGGTGATTTTCAAAACGATATCCGGATTGGGGCGCCCTACATCAGCATCCTGGAAGCCGATGAATGTCGCCACGCCCAGCGATTGATCGCGCGCCGCGCGCACCGCGGCGGCAGCATCGGCGATACCCGCGCCGCAAATATCCGTTGTGCACGAGGCATCCGGGAAGGGGCGCGCTGACCCTTGCAAGAGTTTTTTGGCAGTCACCGCGTCGAGATTGGGTAACAAGGCCGCCATCAACGAAACGATGCCGCTGACCACCGGCGCGGAAAAGCTGGTGCCCTGAACGCTGCCAATAGCAGGCTGACCGGGTACCGTTGTTCCGTTATTGCTGACGACGATAAAATCGCCACTACCGCCGCCCGGCGCAGCCAATGTGATCTTGCTGCCAAAGTTTGAGTAGGAGGCTTTCGAGCCATTGCGGGCTGTGGCGGCGACACTGATAACCCCGTTACAACTGCTGGGTGCATGATCGTCGCTGTTGTTATCGTTGCCTGCCGAGGCAACGACGATTTCCCCCGCGGCAATAATTTGATTCAATACTGATTGATAAGTCGTGCTGCAACTGCGATTGCCGCCCAGGCTAAGGTTGAGAATTTTTGCTGGGTTGGGGTTATTAGGTACACCGGGAACCGGGAACCCCGCTGCCCACAGCATGCCATCGGCAATATCGGACGTTAGACCACCACATTTACCCAGCACCCGCACCGGCAGAATGCGCGCTTGCCAGTCGATACCGGCAACCCCAGTGCCATTTTGTGTGGCGGCTGCGATAGTCCCGGCGACGGCAGTGCCGTGCCAGCCCGAATTTTCCACCGTGCATTTGGAAAACTGTTCTTTGGCTTTGTCATCGACATTGATCCAGTCGCCCGGATCGTTGGCATCGCTGTCGCGTCCATCCCCATCGTTGGCTTTCAGGGGGTCGCTAATAAAATCGTAGCCTGGCAGCAGGCGGCTGACCAAATCGGGATGAACGGTGAAACCGGTGTCGAGTACCGCCACGACGGTACTTGCACTACCTGTTGTTATGTCCCATGCGACGGGGGCGTTGATCCCGCCCATGCTGTCATTCAGATACCATTGTGTAGCGAACAGCGGATCGTTAGGGATCGACAATGCATACATCGGCCAATCCGGCTCCACATAAGCGACTGCGGGATCAGCCGCCAAGCGCTTGGCAAGCGCCTGCGCTTCGCTAGCGGTCATGCGACGTGGCAATTTGAGCACCTGCGCGCCCAGTGCCATGTCGCGGAAAAAAGTCAACTCTTCACCGCTGACCTGTGATAATCGTCTTACTTCAGTCTCTTGCTTGGTTTTCATCTGGGGTTGCACCATTTCGTCCTTGTAGCGGATGATCAATTGCGTGACGATCTCACTCTCCTGCGCGGTGGGGACACTATCGGCAAAAATCGCTTTGCCAGCGTGGGCCGATAATGCTATGGCGCTTGCGGCTATCGATAACAAGAGTCTGAAAAAAGCCGTATTAAACATGGAATATTCCTGAGGCAATGAAATGTTGAAGATAAAGAATACCTTGCCGCTCGTTTGCTCGTTTATCCCGCCAAAAGCAATCACAGAAGCACACGTTCGATGCCGCCGCGATTGGCTTTATGCACATAATCACCCAGCCAATTATTGCCCAGCAAGTGTTTTGCCATTTCGACGACGATGTAATCGGCGCTGGTTCCCGCATCGTTGTCATAGCGCGATAACCCCTGCAAACAGGAAGGGCAAGAGGTCAAGATTTTGATATCGCCCCTGAATGGCACGATGTCTCCACGCGCGTTTTTTTCTCCAGCTGCGCGTAATTTATTTGCTCCCTTGCGCATTTCCTCTTCCTTGCGGAAGCGTACCTGGGTAGAAATATCCGCCCGCGTCGCTGCCAGTGTGCCCGCTTCACCGCAGCAGCGCTCGTTCAATTCGACTGGCTGGCCCATCAATTCATTGACCACTTTCATTGGCTGGTAAGTTTTCATCGGAGTGTGACAGGGATCATGGTACATATAACGTACTCCGCTTACCCCTTCGAGTCTTACGCCGCGTTCCAGCAAAAATTCGTGAATGTCGAGCAGGCGGCAGCCGGGGAAAATTTTCTCGAATTCGTATTTTTGTAATTGATCCATACAGGTGCCACAGCTGACGATTACCGTTTTGATGTCCAGATAATTGAGGGTATTGGCAACGCGATGAAACAGCACCCGATTTTCAGTCGTGATCTGTTCCCCTTTATCAGCATTGCCCGAGGCGGTTTGCGGATAGCCGCAACATAGATAACCCGGCGGTAAAACGGTTTGCACGCCAACTTCATACAGCATCGCTTGCGTGGCCAGCCCCACCTGACCGAACAGACGTTCCGAGCCGCAGCCTGGAAAATAGAATACCGCCTCGGCATCCACGCCGGCCTTTTGCGGATCGCGGATGATGGGCACCATGGTGCCATCCTCGATATCGAGCAATGCGCGTGAAGTTTTTTTCGGCAGCCCGCCCGGCATGGGTTTGTTGATGAAATGAATGACCTGCGCTTTGAGGGCCGGTTTGCCAACGGTTGAAGGAGGCTGCTTGGTCTGGCGTTGGACGAGGAAAAATTTACGCGCAAACGAATGAATAGTACGTTGCACCCCATAGCCCCAATCGAGCATTACTTTTTTGACTAGCTTGATGGTAGTGGGATCGCGGGCATTGAGAAAAAACATTGCCGCCGAGGCACCGGGGTTGAATTTTCTTTTGCCTTGTTTGCGCAGCAGGTTGCGCATGGCGATCGATACGTCGCCGAAATCGATATCGACGGGACAGGGGTTGGCGCATTTGTGGCAAACCGTGCAGTGGTCGGCGACATCGGAAAATTCGTCGAAATGGCGCAGCGATACGCCACGCCGCGTTTGCTCTTCATATAAAAAGGCTTCGATCAATAATGAAGTAGCCAGGATTTTGTTGCGCGGGCTATATAGCAGATTGGCGCGCGGCACATGGGTGGCGCAAACAGGTTTGCATTTGCCGCAACGCAGGCAGTCCTTAATCGAATCGGCGATGCCGCCGATTTCGCTTTGCTCCATGATCAGCGATTCCGCACCCAGCAGGGAGAAGGAGGGCGTGTAGGCGCGCGATAAGTCACCACCCGGCAGTAATTTGCCGCGATTGAAATGACCATCGGGGTCAATGGCTTGCTTGTAATGGACAAAAGGGGTGATTTCAGCGGCAGTCAGAAATTCGAGTTTGGTAATACCGATCCCGTGCTCGCCGGAAATCACGCCGTTCAATTCGCGGGCGAAAGCCATGATGCGGGCCACGGCCGCATTGGCTTCCTGCAGCATGCCGTAATCGTCCGAGTTGACGGGAATGTTGGTATGAACATTGCCGTCACCCGCATGCATGTGCAAGGCAACAAATACCCGGCTTTTCAGTATCTGCTTGTGCGTAGCCCCGATTTTTTCCACGGCACGCCCAAATGCCCTGCCATCAAAGATTTGCTCCAGCGGTGCCTTCAATTCGCGCTTCCACGATACCCGAATTTGATAGGTCTGCAATAGTGTGAATACGGTGGCGGTGCTTTCCGGTTCTTCCCCGAGATCAACGCCCAGCCTCGCCAGTTCGCTGCACGCTTCGCCAACGGGCTGATCGAGGTGGGTGAGTAAATAGCGCCAGCGTTCACGCAGCCTGTCCAATAATTCATGGGCCTGTTCCAGACGCGAACCGAAGATTTCCTCGCGACCGATTTGTTCGTCCTCCTCGTGCAAGGGCAGGCGGCTTTTGAAGAGTTCCTCCAGTGCATCGATTAAGCGTAATTTGTTGCGAATCGACAATTCGATATTGATGCGCTCGATGCCCTCTGAATAATCGCCGAGGTGATGAAGCGGGATCACCACATCTTCATTGATCTTGAAGGCATTGGTATGTTTGGCGATGGCCGCGGTACGCGCACGGTCCAGCCAGAATTTTTTACGTGCATCTACGCTTACCGCAATAAAACCTTCGCCTTGCCGGGCATTGGCCAGCCGCACCACCTGACTGGCGGCTTCCATCGCGGCATTTTCATCCTCGCTGACAATGTCACCGATCAGCACCATTTTCGGCCGTTGGTTACGGCGCGACTTGGTGGCATAACCCACAGCCTTCAAATAACGTTCGTCCAGATGTTCGAGTCCCGCCAGTACCGCGTGTTCATGGTTATCCAGATAATTCCTGATTTCAACGATAGCGGGCACGGCTTCCTTGACTGGGCCAAAAAACTCCAAGCACACGGTGCGGATATGCCTGGGCATACGATGCAGGATAAAACGCGCCGAGGTGATAAGCCCATCGCACCCTTCCTTCTGGATACCGGGGAGACCGCTGAGAAATTTGTCGGTTACATCCTTGCCTAACCCGGTTTTACGGAACGCCGAGCCGGGAATTTCCAGTATTTCATCGGGCCTTGATGATTTGCCTTTGTCGTTGAAACGCCGTATGCGGAACCGGGTCACCGCGCAATCGTGAATTTTGCCAAGATTGTGGTCGAGCCGCTCGATTTCCATCCAGTCACCACGGACATCGACCATCTTCCACGAGGCCAGATTATCGAGCGCCGTTCCCCATAACACCGCTTTTTTACCTCCCGCATTCATGGCGACATTGCCGCCGATACAGCTGGCATCCGCGCTGGTCGGATCACAGGCCCATACGAGGCCTGCCTGTTCGGCCTCTTCCATGGCGCGTTTGGTGACGACCCCCGCACCGCATTGAAGCGTCGCAACCGGCGCGGGCACGCCCGGTAATTCACACATCTCGACGGGGCTTAAGGTATCCAGTTTTTCCGTATTGATGACGGCAGAGAGTTTGCTGAGCGGCACAGCGCCGCCGGTATACCCCGTCCCGCCCCCGCGCGGAATGATGGTGAGGCCCAATTCGATGAGTGCGCGCACCAGCGGTGCACATTCTTCCTCGCTATCCGGGTACACCACGACAAAGGGATACTCCACGCGCCAGTCGGTTGCATCAGTAACGTGAGAAACCCGGGCCATCCCATCAAAGGCGATGTTGTCGCGACGGGTGATCTTTGCCAGTCGCGCCATGACTTTTTTACGTAAATCCCAGGTATCGCGAAATTCTTTTTCGAAGTCATCCACCGCTTGGTATGCGCGTTCAAGCAGCAAGCGTACGTAGCCGGCTCGCGTTTGGGCATCCGCATCACCTTTGTCTTTTGACAGGGGAGAGGATTCGCTTGCGCGCTTATCCTGATCGGCCAGATCCGCCAGGCGGCGTTTTTCTATTTCATTCAAACGATGGCGCAATGCCTCGATGAGCGCAAGCCGTCGTTTCGGGTTATCGAGTAAATCGTCCTGCAGATATGGATTGCGTTCGACCACCCATATATCGCCTAAAACTTCATAAAGCATGCGTGCGCTGCGCCCGGTTTTACGCTCGCTGCGCAGCTCGGTCAGGATTTCCCAGGTATCCGCGCCGAGCAGACGGATGACGATTTCGCGATCCGAAAAGGAAGTGTAGTTGTAGGGGATTTCGCGTAGCGGTGGCACAGCAGCCCCTTCGGCAGGATTAGCTGCGCCGGGAAATGAAAATGCAGGGACAGCCTGGTTTATAAAAATCGGGTTAGTGGCCATGAAGCAATTCCCAAATATGTCCCCAAGGAAGCAAGAGGCAAGCGATTGAACCCCATTCTACCGCAGCGCAACAAATTACCCTTCCCGATATGAGAAAAATAGAAAAAATGGCAGTCGTGCCATACTGCTGCATATATCAGCTCTCATCATAAAAATTTTGAAATCTTCCAAATCTCCTCGATTTCTCCAATCCCCCTTGCCTCACAAACACCCAGCTACACCTCGGCTGATTCGTGGCGTGCGCTGGTTACGCACTTTGTTGAACGTCATCATCGCGCTCGTGTTGGTCGGATTGGTTTTTCCGCGCCTGTCGCCTCGTGCACGTGGTCAATTGACGGGATGGTGGAGCAGAAAATTACTCAGCAACCTGAATATCGTGCCGGCAATTCACGGCGCACCGCCTGATCTTCAGCAAAGTAATCTATTCATTGTGTCCAATCATGTTTCCTGGCTCGATGTATTTTTGATCAGCGCTGTTCATCCGTCGCGGTTTGTCGCCAAATCCGAGATACGGGATTGGCCGGTTATCGGCTGGTTGTGCGACAAAGCGGGCACGCTTTTCATCCGCCGCACCCGGCGTGGCGATGCCAACAAAATGAGCCAACACATTCATCAGGTACTGGCTGAGGGATGGGCGGTGGGCCTGTTCCCCGAAGGGACCACAACGGATGGACAGCGCTTGCATAAATTCCATACGGCCTTGTTTGAATCTGCGCTGTCGAATCAGGCCCGCGTCGTGCCAGCCGCCATCCGTTATTTGCATGGTGATGGCGAATATTGTGGCGAAGCGGCTTATATTGATGAGCTCAGTTTCCCCGAGTCTTTGGCGCTGATCATTCGCCAGAAAATGATTATTGCCTACATTACCTTTGCCCCGGCGATTGAAACATCAGGGCAAACCCGTCGCGAAATAGCCGAAAAAGCCGAGCAGGCCATCGCGGCGATTCTCGATGTGGATGTTCCGCGTCACAGAAAAAATTTTATTGCTGCGGGCGATCCAGGGAACCTCTGAATCAGTCCTCCATGAGCCGCGTTTTGACAAGAATAGTTCAGACTCAAGGCATCGTAGTTGGCAACATCGGCAGGTCGTATCCGTTGATACGAAGCCAAGGAGCATAACGATGAAGATGGACTATTCTTGTAAAAACCCGCATGGGCGCTGGTTTTCCGGGTGGTCTGCTATGTTACGGTGCTTGCGAAGGGGATCGACCATTCGCTGCGCACCGCGCCTTGCATCCCATCCCGGAAAACCGAGCGCGCGGCCATGTGGGACTGATTCAGAGGTTCCCTAGCTGAAGAACCGGAGCGGTTTCTGCGTTAGCAACCTGAAACACGCGACGATCCTGCAGGCGTACGGCCGTTAATTTGCCTCCCCACACACAACCGCTATCCAGGCCGATAAATCCGGGCGTGACATATAACCCGAGCGCCGACCAATGGCCCGCAATCACAGTATGGGATGTGCTTTTACGCTGTGGAAACGCAAACCATGGAATGAGGCTTTCGGGCAATTGATCGAGTGCGCCCTTGAATTCAAAATTAATGCGGCCGTCGTGCGTCAACACACGTAAGCGCGTCAAGGCGTTGATGATAACCCGCAGGCGCGATGCACCGGTCAAGGCTGCGTCCCATTGATCGGGCTGATTGCCATACATGGCTTCAAGCAGGGTTCGGTATGCCGGGTGATGCAGTTTTTTTTCAACTTCTCGCGCCAACTTACCAGCCTGGATGACATCCCATTGGGGCAATAATCCAGCATGCACCATGACGTATGGCCCTTCTGCATGCATCAATTTCTGCATCCGAAGCCAAGCCAGCAAATCCTTGCAATCCGGGGCGCTCAGGGTGGCATCAAATCGGTCGGTTTGGTGCGGCTTGCGCAGGCCCTCGGCCACGGCAAGCAGGTGAAGGTCGTGATTACCGAGTACGGTAACCGCACGATCTCCCAGACTGCGCACAAAACGCAGGCAAGCCAGTGAATCCGGCCCTCGGCTGACCAGATCACCCGCGAACCAGAGCGTATCGCGGCTGGGGTCAAAGCCGATTTCCCCGAGAAGCGCCTGCAAGGTTGTAAAACAACCTTGCAAATCACCGATTGCATACGTTGCCACAGTTATTCAAAAACAAAGGGCAGACCTTGCTGCCCTTTTGGAGAGAACCTCAGCTTCGACATCTCTTACTTGACCAGCGAAACCATATAGTCCACCGCCTTCTTGACATCGGCTTCGGCCAGACCCGGATTCCCACCCTTGGCCGGCATGGCATTGATCCCTTTTAGGGCATGCTCATAAAGTGTCGCATTGCCTTTGGCGATTCGAGCTGTCCAGCCTGCCTTGTCGCCAGTTTTGGGCGCGCCGGCCAAGCCGTTGGCGTGACAAACCGCGCACGAGGTGTCATAAATGCTTTTTCCGTTTGTTGCGGTGGACGGCGCGCTATCCGGTGCTATTGCAGCAGGTATGGCCGCAGCCACAATAGGCGCTTCCACGGCACCAGGCACAGCCGGTGTTGCAGAAAGCGGAGGGACAGGGCCTTTCGTGGGGTCGACCACCAATTGGGTTAGAGGAGCGATGCGCGCCGATATGGCTTCAGGCGTATTGGCTTTGGTTTCACCGCCGACCGAGTGGGTATTAACCGCAAAAGTGGCCAGCATAATGATCCCGACAACCAAACCAATTGTACCAACGCCAATGGCAATCGTCATTTTGACAGGATGAGTTTCAATATTTTCTTCGACGGGATCAGGGTGGTGGTGGGACATCGACATTCCTTGCAGTATTGAGGCAGACGTAATTATAACGCCTGTACAATAGAAAATAGGAGTGCGTCTAGACGGCGCGCGCCTAAAACGTTAGACTGCAATCCGCTTTCCAAGGCGCCCGTAGCTCATTTGGATAGAGTGTCGGCCTCCGAAGCCGAAGGTAGTGGGTTCGACTCCCGCCGGGCGCGCCAGCTTGATCAAAGGGGCTTATGATGCCCCTTTGTTGTTTACATGAGCGAACTAGAGAACTTCTAAATACCGCGGCTTTTTAGCCGATAGGCAAGTTGGGGGCGCGTGATTCCAAGCAGGCGTGCAGCGGCGGACAGGTTGCCATGGGCACGTTGTACGGCGCTTTTGAGCAAGGCTGTTTCGATATCATCCAATGATGTCATATCGCTTTCTTCACCTCCCCCTATAAGTAAGCTCGATACTTTCTGGGTGATGCGATCAATCTCGCTCTCCTGTGAGCCACTCGTTTCGCCTTCCTGCGAATCGTACAATGCCGGTGAAGCCCCATTATTGCCCAAGCCGAATAACTGAGTCTCCAATTTTTCACCACAGGTGAAAAGGTGGCCAATATCGATCGCTCCTCCTTCTGGAGCGAGAATCACGCCGCGTTCCACGATGTTTTCCATTTCGCGAATATTTCCTGGCCAGGCATAACCCAGCACCGCATCAATGGCTCTTCCGGTAAAACCGGTGATATGCCGATTGTGACGGCTGGAAAATTTTTTCAAAAAATGGTTCATGAGTATTGGAACATCTTCAAGGCGTTCACGAAGCGAGGGCACCCGGATAGGGAAAACATTAAGACGAAAATAAAGATCCTCGCGAAAACGTCCGGCAGCAATTTCCTGTCGCAGATCGAGGTTGGTGGCAGCAACAACACGCACATCCACTTTTTTAGTCTGGGTGCCGCCAACACGTTCGATTTCGCCTTCCTGTAATGCCCTTAGAAGCTTGCCCTGAGCGGTCAAGCTCAGAATGCCAATTTCATCCAAAAATAACGTACCACCATGAGCGCGCTCAAACCGGCCGATTCGTGTTTGTAATGCACCTGTAAATGCACCTTTATCGACCCCGAATAGCTCAGATTCAATTAACTGTTCGGGAATGGCTGCACAGTTGATCGCGACGAAAGGTTCTGCACTGCGTGGGCTGATGCGATGCAGGGTACGTGCAAAAATTTCCTTACCCACACCGCTTTCACCCAGAAAAAGGACAGTAGCTTTGGTGGCAGCCACACGCTTCACCATATGACAAACGGCGTTGAAACCGACAGAAGCGCCCACCATATCATCATTATCAAATGCAATCGGTGTTGGTGGGGCACTGAACTGGCTTGGGTCGGGCGCTGCCTTTGCTCCTGTCGCAGACAGGCCCTTGGTAAACGACTCGGCCTGCAGGAAACGCAGGTCATCGCGCGCCTCTGCTCCCCATTCCTCGACCGGTTGACCGATAATGCGACATTGCGGGTGGCCCAGTGCACGGCATTCGATTTCGCGGTAGAGAATAGGGCGCCCCATGAAGACCGTGGTGTAACCACAGGCGTAGCCGATCTGCATCCAGCAGACAGGCTCGGCACCAATGCCATACATGCGGATGTGTTCTTCATCTTCTGAAGAGTTTTTCCAGAGAAATTCGCCGTAATGCTTGCCTTGCTCGATGTCGATTTCCACACGCACCGGCTCGACTGATACGATACCTTCCAGTGCATGTAATTGCGGGCCAATAATAAACATATCGGCAATGGAACCGTTGGGTCTAAGTTTGCGTGCCATTTCAGCATCGTGAGCGCCCGAGTTATATCCCATGCGGGTGAGCAAACCGCGCGCCCGATCAAGCCCCAGGCTTTCAATCAATTCGCGCCGCAGTACACCCATGGCTGAGGTGTGGATAAGCAGCATGCGTTGCTCATCTAGCCAGATCTGGCCGTCGCTGGGCGAGAATCTTAGTTTTGCCATGAGGTCAGCAATGTCTGGATTGCGCTTGCTATCAACAGCAATGGTATTGGTAGTCACCAGAGTCAGATGTCCCGGCGCACCCAGTGTAGATAGCTTAGCCTTAGAGGAAAGGTTTACTTTGTCGAGCCCAAACAGGGGAGGGGGGATATGCGGCTTTTTGATTAATCCAGCCATAATTCATTCGACTCGGGCAATCCAGCAATATTTATAATGCTGGCCAATAAACTCAGTTGGTGATGGGTAATAAGACTTGTTTAAACGCTGAATTGCAATCACAAAAAATGCAAAGCGTCTAATTAACCCATGTTGTAATCATTTTCCACAAGGGCGCAGATGTTACCCTGTTGTTGCTCCCGTTTATCGGCAGAACTATTAGAGTGCCTACCTCAATCCAGAAATACTATAACTATTTGATTTTTTTATCTTTAAATAATGTTCCTGAAATGTCGATTTTCAAACTCTCCGTTCGTCTTAATAGACCGGTCCCGGTAAATTTTTCAACAAGGAGAAAAACATGCAATACATGCTGCTGATTTATGGCGATGAAAAAAATTGGTTAAATATGTCGGAAAAAGAAATTCAAAAGATTATCCAGGCGTACACGGCATACTCCCAGGAACTGGCCGCCTCCGGTGTGTTAAGGGGCGGTTCCGAATTGGCCCCTGTTTCGACTGCAACAACAGTTCGGGTACGCAACGGCAAAACCGTGACCACAGACGGACCTTTTGCCGAGACCAAAGAGCAACTGGGCGGTTATTACCTGATCGATGTTCCCAATCTGGATGAAGCTATTAAATGGGCGGCCAAAATTCCATCCGCCCTCAATGGCTCAATTGAAATCCGGCCCCAGACCGCAAACCAAGCATAGGTGTATGCCATATCGAGGCGGCTTATTCAATGAAAAATAGGCCGCTTCACACCTGTATATGTTTGTAAAAGCAATCGAGACTATTCAGCGCCGCGAGGGCCGGAAAATCCTGGCGGGCTTGATCCGCCTTTTAGGTAATTTCGATCTGGCCGAAGAAGCATTACAGGATGCCTACCTGCGCGCATTGGAAAGATGGCCACGCGAAGGGTTACCTCAAAATCCCTCCGCATGGTTGATTACCGTTGCCCGGAGACGGGCTATCGACCTTATTCGGCGCAATCACCGTATGATCGATAATAGCGATGAACTGCTCAATGCTATAGCAGCAGAAGAACAAGAATACGAAATAACAGAGGCTGCTACCACTTCCGGTGTGGCTGACGACCAATTGCGGCTGATCTTTACCTGCTGTCACCCGGCACTGGCGCAACGTGCCCAGGCAGCTTTGGCATTGCGTACCCTGTGCCAACTTTCCACCCAGGAAATTGCTCGTGCATTTATGGAACCGGAATCAACGACGGCACAAAGGCTGGTACGTGCCAAAAAAAAGATTGCTGACGCCCGTATTCCCTATGAAATTCCTGATCGCGAAAGCCTAGCGGAACGGCTGGCTGTGGTATTGACTGTCATTTATCTGGTATTTAACGAAGGCTATCTCGCAACGCAGCATCCAGGCCTGATACGAATCGATTTATGTCGTGAAGCTATTCGCTTGGGTCAGCTGGTTGTAGAACTCATGCCAACAGAAGCTGAGGCAAGCGGATTACTGGCCTTGATGTTGTTGCACCATGCGCGGCGTGATACACGTGTTAATACCGATGGAATATTAATTCCCCTGGAAGAACAAAGCCGCTCGCAGTGGCACCAAATGGAAATTGCTGAAGGCACCGCGGAACTGGATCGCGCTTTGTTGATGCGCCACCCGGGGCCCTATCAAATTCAGGCCGCTATTGCAGCACTCCATGCGAATGCTGCTACCGCCGATGCAACCGATTGGGCGCAAATTTCGGCGTTGTATGGTGCGCTCTTAAGGTATGTACCCACACCCATCGTTGAGCTGAACGCCGCGGTCGCGTTGGCCTTGGCACATTCAATCGACGACGGCTTAAGTTGGCTTGCGCGCCTACGCACGCAGGGCGAGCTTTCCGGCAATTATCTGCTTTATGCCGCGCAGGCGGACTTATTACGCCGCGCAGAACGCTGGGATGAATCACGAATCGCTTATCAAGAAGCATTGATTCACGTTCAAAACCCGGCCGAACGGGCTTATCTGTTACGCCGTCTGCGCGCCATCGAAAATAAAGCGTTCGGTCAAGATTCGGACTGAGGGTTCAGGCGCGCACGATGCTGCATCTTATTCAGCGCGTTGATATAGGCTTTCGCGCTGGCCATCACAATATCGGTATCGGCGCCAATGCCATTTACAATACGGTCGCCCTTTGCAAGCCGCACCGTAACCTCGCCCTGCGAATCCGTTCCCTCGGTTACATTGTTGACCGAATAGAGAAGTAACTCAGCCTGACTGTTGGCTATACTTTCCAATGCCTTGAAGGTGGCATCGACCGGTCCCGCGCCTTTTGCTTCGCAGGTTTTTTCTTTTCCATCTTCAGCGATTACCAGCCTGGCGTAAGGCAGCTCTCCCGTTGCAATCTGCGCAACGATGGAAATGAGTTGATAGTGCTCGCGTTCTGGCGTAACTGCTTCGTCGGATACCAAGGCGTGCAAGTCTTCGTCGAAAATATCGTGCTTGCGGTCGGCCAGTTCCTTAAAACGTTGAAACGCCACATTTAATACGGCTTCCGATTCCAGCTCGATTCCAAGCTCTTGCAGTCTGGCTTTGAAGGCGGTGCGCCCGGAATGTTTGCCAAGCACCAATTTATTGGCGTGCCAGCCCACGTCTTCGGCACGCATGATTTCATAAGTTTCACGGTGTTTCAGCACACCATCCTGATGTATGCCGGCTTCATGCGCAAAAGCATTGGCTCCGACAATCGCCTTGTTGGGTTGCACCGCAAATCCGGTTATGCCCGACACCAATTTGCTTGCCGCCACCAAGTGAGTGGTATCGATATGGGTTTCAACTGCAAAATAATCTTTGCGGGTACGCAATGCCATGACCACTTCTTCCAGCGAGGCATTGCCTGCGCGCTCACCCAACCCGTTGATCGTACATTCGACCTGACGCGCACCAGCCCGCACCGCGGCAAGGGAATTGGCCACGGCCAATCCAAGATCATTGTGGCAGTGCACGGAAAATATGGCCTGATCTGAATTGGGAATGCGCGCCATTAAGGTGCGGATGCGTTCGCCGAATTGCTCGGGAATGGCATAACCCACTGTATCCGGGATGTTGATAGTCCGGGCACCGGCCGCAATCACGGCCTCTAGAATGCGACAAAGAAAATCGAAATCCGAGCGACTCGCATCCTCAGGCGAAAATTCCACATCTCCGACCAGACTACGCGCGAGGGTAACCGCATCAACCGCGGCCTGCACGACCTGATCCGGTGTCATGCGTAATTTCTTTTCCATATGGATCGGCGATGTCGCAATAAAGGTATGGATTCGGCCGTGTTTTGCGGGTTTGATGGCTTCTCCGGCCTTTTGAATATCCGCCTTTTGTGCGCGCGCCAGTGAACAAACTGTCGAATCCTTGATGACGCTGGCCACCGCATGCACAGACTCGAAATCGCCGGGGCTCGCCGCAGCGAAACCCGCCTCAATGACATCGACGCGCATTTTTTCCAGTTGTTTGGCGATACGAACTTTTTCCTCTTTGGTCATCGAGGCGCCGGGGCTTTGCTCACCATCGCGCAAGGTCGTATCAAAAATAATCAACTTATCCATTTGTTTCTCCAATCAAAAAATGTCGTGAAGTCCAGGCTCTGGTGTTCACCGGAACGCGTTGCAACTAAAAGGGGAAGAGTGATATTTAGCGCGCGCGGCGCAGCAGCAGACCGGCAAGGAAGCCAATCGCCAAAGGAATTACAGGAAGAGATAATTCGTAACGCATAAAATAACTATAGTCCGAACGCAAGGCGTATGCAACTATGAATTTTCGCCGGGCGGACGAGCGGGTTTGATAAAAATCCACGCAGCCATCAAATATCCAGAGATTGCATAACAAACAAACAAACCCCACAAAACATGCGAGGGCTCAATCGTAACGATTAAGTAAGCGACAAATATTGCAGGCACGACCCAGAAAGGCACGCTACGCCGAAGATTAATATCCTTGCCGCTGTAATAACGCACATTGGTAATCATGGTCACGCCCGCAAAAAGCGTTAATCCCCACGCGATCCAACGCACATCCCCACCGTGCACTTGATAATCGTTCAGCACCCAGATCAATCCCGTTACCACTGCGGCCGCAGCAGGGCTGGGCAAACCCTGAAAATATTTTTTATCGACCACATCGATGTTGGTGTTAAAACGGGCCAAACGCAAGGCAGCACACGCACAATACACAAATGCCGCCACCCAGCCCCATTTGCCCATTGGTTTCAAGGCCCACTCGTACATGACCAGCGCCGGCGCGGCCCCAAACGAAACCATGTCTGACAAGCTATCAAATTCAGCGCCAAATTCGCTTTGCGTGCGGGTCAAACGCGCGACCCGCCCATCCAGGCCATCCAGTATCATCGCAATGAAAATGGCAATGCAGGCGGTTTCAAATTTGCCATTCATGCCTTGGACAATGGCATAAAAACCGGCAAACAATGCAGCTGCAGTAAATAAATTGGGCAGGATGTAAATGCCCTTGCGTCGTCGTGCCGGGTCGAGCAAACCTTTGCGTTTTTTTTCTGTTGGCGTAGACATTAGTTCCACTCAGCCAGTATCTGGCTGCCAGCCGAAACTTTGTCGCCTATCGATACCCTGATGCGTACATCCAGCGGCAAATAGATATCGACACGCGAGCCAAAGCGTATAAATCCGAAACGTTGACCCCGCTGCAAATGTTCTCCCGCTTTCGTATAGCACAGGATACGGCGCGCAATCAGTCCGGCAACTTGCACTGCCGTGATTTCCTTGCCGTCTGTTGTTTTTAGCAGGACAGCGTTACGTTCATTTTCAGTTGAGGCTTTATCCAGATCGGCGTTTACAAAGCGGCCGGGATTATAGACAATTTTTTCCACTATGCCGTCGACTGGGCTACGATTGGAATGAACATTAAAAACATTCATGAATACACTGACCAACATGGCATCGCAATTGCGATACGGATCACGCGCCCACTCCACTTTGATCACGCGCCCATCGGCCGGAACCAGAACCAAACCCGGTCCTTGCGGAACATCCCGTGCAGGATCGCGGAAGAATTGCAATACAAAAACGGCAACGATCCAAAAAGGAATCGACCACCACAGTGAATACCAGGTCACTAGCGCTGCCAGCACAATTGCCATTGTCAGGAACGGCCAGCCTTCGCGAGCAATCAGAGGATGGGGATAATTAGTCATGCGCGCATTTTACCTTGCCTAACACCTGGGCGTTATCTCAATAAAGGCTGGTTATCCCGGCCTTTATTGCAAATAGCAATCAATTTCGCGTTTGATCGACCAATTTGTTCTTTTTAATCCACGGCATCATGCTGCGCAGTTTTGCACCCACCTGTTCGATTTCATGTTCGGCCAGCAGACGCCGCTTGGCCAGCATGGTAGGCGCACCGGCCCGGTTTTCCAGAATAAATTCTTTGGCGTATTCGCCTTGCTGAATGCGCGCCAACGCTTCCTTCATGGCTTTTTTGGCTTCAGCGCCGATCACTTTTGGCCCGGTGACGTATTCACCGAATTCCGCATTATTGGAAATCGAGTAATTCATATTGGCGATGCCACCTTCGTAGATTAGATCGACGATCAGCTTGGTTTCGTGCAGGCATTCGAAATAGGCCATTTCTGGCGCATAGCCGGCTTCCACAAGTGTTTCGTATCCCATCTTGATCAATTCCACGACGCCGCCACACAAGACAGCCTGCTCGCCAAACAAATCGGTCTCGGTTTCTTCACGGAAATTGGTTTCGATCACGCCCCCGCGTGTTCCGCCATTAGCCTTGGCGTAAGAAAGCGCAATATCCTTGGCTTTGCCCGAATGATCCTGATAAACGGCAATCAGGCTAGGCACCCCGCCGCCTTGCACATAAGTCGAACGCACCAAATGCCCCGGCCCTTTTGGCGCCACCATGATCACATCAAGATCCGTCCGCGGAACTACCTGCCCATAATGGATGTTGAAGCCATGCGCGAACGCCAGCGCCGCGCCTTTTTTCATGTTGGGTTCGATATCGGCTTTATAGACGGCTGCGATATTCTCGTCGGGCAGCAGCACCATCACCACATCCGCACTCTTCACCGCTTCGCTCACTTCTTTTACGGTAAGACCAGCCTTTTTTACCTTGTCCCACGAGGCACCGCCTTTGCGCAGGCCCACTGTCACTTTGACCCCGGAATCGGCCAAATTCTGTGCATGGGCATGACCCTGTGAACCATAACCAACGATCGTGACTTTTTTACCTTTGATCAACGAAAGATCGGCATCTTTGTCGTAATAAACTTTCATATGATTTCCCTTTTAAAAAATCTCTTGCTAAACCTTGGCAATCCATTCACCCCGCCCGATTCCGCATGCGCCCGTTCGCACGGTTTCCAATATCAATGCGCGATCCACGGCTTCCAGAAAGGCGTCGAGCTTGCTTCCTGTGCCGGTTAACTCAATCGTGTAGATTTTTTCCGTCACGTCGATAATACGGGCACGAAAAATATCGGCAGTACGCTTGATCTCTTCACGATCCTTGCCCGCTGCGCGCAACTTGACCAGCATCAATTCTCGCTCGATATGAACGCCCTCATTTAAATCAACAACCTTGACGATATCCACTAACTTGTTGACCTGCTTGGTAATTTGCTCTACCACTTCGTCTGATCCCGCCGTCACAATCGTCATGCGCGACAACGTAGCGTCTTCAGTAGGGGCCACCGTAAGCGACTCGATGTTATAACCACGCGCAGAAAAAAGCCCGGCTACACGCGACAAGGCCCCCGATTCGTTTTCAACCAGCAACGATAATATGTGTCTCATAGCAAGGAACCTCTGATTAAGTCCCACATGGCCGCGCGCTCGGTTTTCCGGGATGGGATGCAAGGCGTGGTGCGCCGCGAATGGTCG
>CAZRAL010000021.1:0-38301 GCA_964598005.1 uncultured Burkholderiales bacterium | reverse complement strand
CCGCCTGTGGCAAGGCACGCCGAAGATGGGCTATTCTTGTCAAAACCCGCATGGGCGCTCATTTTCCGGGCGGTCTGCTGTGTTGCGGTGCTTGCGAAGGGGAAGGGCCATTCGCTGCGCACCGCGCCTTGCATCCCATCCCGGAAAACCGAGCGCGCGGCCATGTGGGACTTAATCAGAGGTTACTTAATTGATGTTACGCGCAGGCGAAGCGGCTTCCCTATGAAAATGGCTTTTCCGGTAAAAATGTTTCTCCTCTGCAGTGCGTAACATCAGTTACTTAAGATTTCTTGATCATTTCAAGCATTTTGAAAATGGATTTGGGGGACCCAATAAAAAGGCGCTTGTAGTATTTCCCCAAACAGCGACGTTCAAGTGTATTGCGGCGGGTTCGTTTACGTTCAGCCATTTATCTACTCCCTTAAAATCGAATCAAAAATCACACCACTAAACAATGGCGGAGAAGGAGGGATTCGAACCCTCGATACACTTTTTGAGCGTATGCTCCCTTAGCAGGGGAGTGCCTTCGACCACTCGGCCACTTCTCCGAAACGGACGTAATTGTACGTCTTCGTGGCCAATTCCGTCAAAAAATTAACCCGGCACCTTATCCAATTCAAAGGTTTGATGTAAGACGCGCACCGCCAGTTCCATATATTTTTCATCCACCACAACCGAGGTCTTGATTTCGGAAGTGGAAATCATCTGGATGTTGATATTTTCCATGGCAAGCGCCTTGAACATCTTAGCGGCAATCCCGGCATGAGAGCGCATGCCAATTCCTACAAGCGACACTTTGGCAATCCGGTTATCACCGATAACTGCCCTCGCAGAAACTGTGGGCTTCACTTTTTCCTCGAGAATCGCCAGCGCCTTGGCATAGTCGTTACGATGCACGGTAAACGAAAAATCAGTATGGCCGTCTACTGATGTATTCTGGATAATCACATCGATTTCCACATTGGCCTCCGCGATGGGACCCAGAATCAAATAGGCAATACCGGGACGATCAGGCACCCCCGTAATCGTAAGCTTGGCTTCATCGCGATTGAATGCAATACCGGAAATAATGGCTTGTTCCATATTTTCTTCTTCCTCAAACGTAATCAGCGTTCCCATATCGGTACTCTCAACATCGGTAAACGATGACAATACGCGTAATTTGACTTTGTACTTTCCAGCAAATTCCACAGAACGGATCTGCAACACTTTCGAGCCTAGGCTGGCCAGTTCCAGCATCTCCTCGAAAGTAATCATTTCAAGACGGCGCGCTTCCGGCACTACGCGTGGATCGGTAGTATAGACACCATCTACATCTGTGTAAATTTGACATTCGTCCGCTTTCAAGGCAGCTGCCAGTGCCACGCCCGTCGTATCCGAGCCGCCGCGACCCAGGGTAGTGATATTACCCATTGCATCCATACCTTGAAACCCCGCCACTACCACGATATAACCTTCGGCTAGATCCTTGCGTAGCGCACTATCATCAATCGATAAAATTCGCGCTTTGGTAAATGCATCGTCAGTCAGAATCCTGACTTGTGCACCGGTATAACTGCGTGCTTTCAGGCCTGCATAATGAAGTGCCAACGTCAGCAGACCGATTGAAACCTGCTCGCCGGTCGATGCAATAACATCGAGTTCGCGCGGATCGGGATTGGGATGCAGTTCCTTGGCAAGATTAATCAGTCGATTGGTTTCGCCAGACATGGCCGAAACAACCACAACCAACTGATGACCTTGCCGTTGGAATCGGGCAATGCGTTTGGCAACTTCGCGAATACGCTCCGCACTTCCCATGGAGGTACCGCCATATTTTTGAACAATCAGGGCCACAGTTAAATGACTTGCAGAAAAAAGGAATCTATTTTACATTGCGCTGCAACATTTACATTTTTTTCAGGGAATAAAAATCATGCTCATAATTTTTAACAGACTGCTGTTTTGCGCCCTGTGTGTCACCCTCATCAGCGGGTGCGATAAACTGGGTAATCTTGACCTTAAAAGCATTAAGAGCGGTAGCCAAAAAAGTGAATTGCGTGCTTCACAAGACAAATTAAATGCTTATTTTGAATTGCTGGATATCGATTCAACATTTTCTGTCAATGGCTGGTTTTATCGCGACATGTCAAAAAAGGCAGAGGAACTTGCCGAATTTGCAACCCTGCCCCCAGAGACAATGATCAAATTTGCCAAACTGCCACTCACAACAAGAATGCAAAAACTTTCCGAATTCAGATTTAAAAATCCGCCCACCATGTTATTTGTGTCGGGCATTCCAGGCCTAGGCTGGATGGAAGCAAGCAAAGAAAAACTTGCGCCTTATCGCAAAAAAATGGATAAATTCAAAGCCCTCCCTCCCTCCTTCCCCGATCTGGAACAAGCTGGCGAAAATTTTTATTCACAACTCGTGCTGCTTACGGAAAGCTATAGCGCGCTCAGAAAATATTTTGTGAACAAAGAATATGAATTCGATAATTACGAAAAAATGCCGGGGTTGATAAAAAAGTTTTCCGCCGATTACGCTGTATTAATGGAAAAAATGAAGCCCTTTAGCGATTCATACAACGCAATTTATGCACAGCTGCATAAAAAGGAAATTGAGGTCGCACGCGCCAATGGCGAGCATGCACATGTCATCATTTTTGAACTGAATGACCATGCCAGTGACATTATCAACCTGGTTAAAGCAGCGATAGTGAACGGCAATCGGGTCGATCCCGCAAAACTGGACAAGAAAAAAATGGAAGCCGTTATTACAGCCTACTCAAAAACTTTAACCGCGTTGCAGCCCTACGCTGACGATGAGAAAAAAGCCAAAGCGGAGTTTCGCAATCCTGCTCTTATTAATTTTTTTTACAAAACGAGCCAAACCTTTCACGAAAAGGCTGGGTACGTTTTAAAAAGCGCGACGAGCAGGCCCGAGATTCTTGCACAGCGCATTAATGAATTGGAAACAGCTTACCACGCAATGAGAGGCCAATATAATCGGCTCGAATAGCTGGTAGTCATTTATCCAAACTTTTCCTGCAACAGGGCAAATACAGTTCGCAATGTCTGAGCCTCTCCTCCTTCAGGATGTCCAGGTTTGGCCTTAGGGTTCCAGGCAAATAGGTCGATATGAATCCAGGGCTGCGCTGCAGGAATAAAATGTTCCAAAAACAACGCCGCGGTAATGCAACCGGCCGGTTGGCCGCCGGTATTGTTTAAGTCAGCGATAGTGCTGTCGATCATGGCATTGTAATTTTGCCAAAGCGGCATACGCCATAACGGATCGTGCTGCAATTGGCTTTGCGTGATAAGCGCGGCGGCCCACTCGTCACGGTTGGTAAACATCGCCGGTAATTCCGGGCCAAGCGCTGTACGTGCTGCCGCGGTAAGCGTTGCAAAATCGATAATAATCTCCGGCCTCACTTCAGCGGCAAATGCCAAGGCATCAGCCAGGATGACTCGCCCTTCGGCATCGGTATTACCGATCTCGATATTAATCCCGCGCCGTGTAGCAACAACGTCGCCAGGACGATAAGCGTTGCCGCTGATCGCATTTTCTACAGCAGGTATCAACATCTGTAGTCGAACGGGCAATCTAGTTGCCATGATGAGGCGGGCCAACCCAAGAACATGCGCACCGCCTCCCATATCCTTTTTCATCCAGCGCATACCGTCATGCCCTTTGATATCCAGCCCACCGGTATCGAAACACACCCCCTTGCCCACAAGAGCAATTTTGGGATGTGCATCATTACCCCACGTCAATTCAATAAGCCGTGGTGGACGATGACTGGCGCGACCAACCGCATGAATGGCAGGGAAATTATGTTTGAGTAAATCATCTCCCACCCATTCCCGAAAGGAACCGCCATACTCCCGCGCCAATCCCTGTGCCATTTTCGCCAGATGTTGCGGGCCCATATCCTCAGTCGGTGTATTGACCAGGTCGCGCACCAGATTAACGGCATGCAATATTTCAATCGCCTGATCCATATCCGGCGCCGCTGGCAAACATAGTGATGCGGGCTGGCGTTTGGGGGATTTATAGCGCACAAATTGATAGCTGCCCAATCCCCAGCCCAATGCAACCTGGCTGGGACTACAGACCAACCCTTCGGTTGCCAGCCGGTAACGCCCTTCCGGCAAAACAAACGGAAGATAGGCAAACCCATGCGGATCGTCTACCCCCTTTATGCCTGCCAGAACAATGGCAATCCCTTGCGCGCCCGGAATCAGGCAACTGGTTTGCGGTCTGGCTCCAAAATGGTTGGCTGCAACAAAGGCGCGCGTTGCAGCAGGGGCTTCTGCCAAATACGATTCCAGCAAGTCCGGGTTCAGAAATACCAGCGGAACCGCGGTACCATCGATTTTATTTTCAATAATGATCGCCATCAGTAAAAAATTCCCACCAGTGCACCACATGAAAGCGTAGCAAGCGTACCGCCTATCAGGCACTTATAACCCATATTGGTAATTTCGACCCGACGTTCGGGACACATGCTGCCCATGCCACCGATAATAATGCCAATCGAGGAAAAATTAGCAAAGCCGCACAAGGAATAAGTCATGATCACCCGACTGCGCTCCGAAAGTTCGCCTGGGTTGATCTTGGCCAAATCGAGAAAAGCGACAAATTCGTTGAGCACAGTCTTGGTACCCATGAGTGCACCGGCGGTTTGCGCCTCGGCCCACGGTATGCCCGTTAGCCACACGACTGGCGCCATGATCCAGCCAAAAATGGCTTGAAGCGTCAGGGGTTTGCTTCCCCATGCCGGTAGAAAAATCAGCAACTGATTGGCAATTGAAATAAGCGCGATCAACACAAGCAGCAAACCGCAGACATTGATAAACAACGTCAGCCCATCGAGCGTCCCTTGCAGAATCGCATCCATGGCGCTGGTAGCGGGATTAGCGCTAGTTACTTCGCCGTCGGTCGGGCCACCTTCCGGGGGAATCATCAGGCAGGAAATGGCAATCGCTGCAGGGGCACTGATAAAAGAAACAATCAAAATATGCCCAATCGCATCGGGTACAATCGGTTTCAGCATGGTGCCATATACCGCCATGACCGTGCCTGCAATACCGGCCATACCGCAGGTCATGGTGATAAAAAGTTCACCGCGGGAAAGCCGGGCAAGATAGGGCTTGATAAACAGCGGTGCTTCAACCATGCCCAGAAAAATATTGGCGGCTGTAGAGACACCCACCGCTCCTCCGACACCGATGGTCTTGCGCAGCACCCACGAAAAAGCCGACACCAGCATCGGCAAAATCCGCCAGTAAAACAATAATGAGGATAAAGCGGAAACAACGATTGCCATTGTCAACACTTGAGTTGCAAAGATGAACGTATTGGCGCCGGGCTCGGTTTTGGCGGGGAAGACACTGCTCGCAAGATAGCCAAATACAAATGAAGAACCCTCAGCCGTTGCCTTTTGAATGCCGCCCAATGCATCGTTCAAAATGGCCGACATTTCCTTGAACCAGGGAAACTTGAACATCAGCACGAATAGCACCACCTGCATGACGATGGCGCTTAAAACCGTGCGCCACGGCACCGCCTTGCGTTTTTCCGAAATGCTCCAGGCGAAGACAAAAATTGCGATAAACCCTACCAGGCTTTGTAGTGCAAGCAGCATGAATGGTCTCCTCGTTATTATTTTCGGCATGATACGCGGACAGTGGGCAGAATGCTACGCAGGGTAGGACGGCATCGCATACAATCGTGTTTTCGATCCCTGTTTGCGCCTCTTATGAAACGCACCTCCCACACGTATCATTTTTCGCTCATTGTTTTTCTCGTTGCTGCGATCGTATTAGCCTCCTGCACAACATCCCCATCAATAATCGCGCCTTCTCCTGCGCCACAGATTAACGTCAAGCTGATTGCCTTCAACGATTTCCACGGCAACCTGAAAACGCCAAACCTTCGCGTTCCCGTTCCCGACCTATCCCAGCCCCAGGGTGTACGAATGGAAAAAGCGGGGGGCGTCGAGCAATTTGCCGCCGTTGTCCAAACCATACGGGAAAAGAACCCGAATCATGCCGTTTTATCGGCAGGCGACATGGTCGGAGCGACTCCCCTACTCTCCGCCTTGTTCAAGGATGAGCCCACCATTGAAGCGATGAACCTGATCGGCGTTGACTTTCATGCGGTCGGCAACCATGAATTCGATTATGGCATCGCGCACCTCAAACGCTTGAAAAATGGCGGCTGCGCGCTTAACAACCAAACCAATCAACCCGATTGCGGTGGCCGGGAACCTTACAAGGGTGCAGACTTTCCTTTTCTGGCTGCCAATGTGATCGAGACAGCAACCGGTAAGCCACTGTTTCCCCCTTATGGAGTCAAGGCTTTCGAGGGTGTGAAAATCGCATTTATAGGCCTTACATTGAAGGAGACTTCGGCGATAGTTAGGCCCGGTGGTACACAGGGTGTCGATTTCCGCGATGAAGTCACGACCGTCAATGAACTGATTCCTGTTTTAAAAGCACAAGGTATCGAAGCCATTGTGGTTATCGTCCACGAAGGTGGCGAACAAATCGGTGGAATCAACGACTGCACCAATTTCAAAGGTCCGCTCAAGACCATCGCTGAAAAGCTCGATCGCGCCGTCGATGTGATCGTTTCCGCCCATACCCATCGCTACTATGTTTGCGAAATAGACGGCAAACTGGTGACCAGCGCTGGCAGTTACGGCACGCTGATTACCGATATCGATCTCGCCCTCAATCGCAATACCCGCGATATTGTCGCCAAACATGCCACCAATAGGGTGGTCAATCCAGCGGGCCAGAAAGATGCACGGTTGACCGCGCTGGTCGATCGTTATTCAACGCTAGCCGAACCGCTTGAAAAACGAGTCATAGCCAAAGTATTACAGGAACTTCCGACGCTTTCCAACCCTGCGGGAGAATCACTACTGGGTAATTTGATTGCCGATGCCCATCTTTTCGTCACCGTAGCGCCAGACAAAGGTGGTGCCGTAATTGCCTTCAATAATCCTGGCAGCCTGCGTGCCTCATTGATTCCAGGCCCTAATGGAAATGTGTCTTACGGCGACCTTTTCAAGGTACAACCTTTCCAGAACGAATTGATTACGATGACCTTGACCGGTACGCAGATCAAAGCCGTACTTGAACAACAGTTCGCAGGTGAAAGGCCGCGTATTCTGGGCGTTTCCAAAGGGTTTAGCTACACTTGGGATAACAAGCGTCCCAATGGGGACAAGGTTTTGCGGGCATCGTTAAAACTGAATGGCACGACCATCCAGTCTGACCTGCAGTATCGAGTGACAACCAATAGTTTCATCGCAGGAGGATCGGAAGGTCTGTCCATCTTTCGTGAAGGTACAGAGCGTCAAACCGGCATGCTCGATCTGGAAGCACTGGCTACTTATCTTGGTGCACAATCGCCTTATTCGCCCCCCGCGCAGGGGCGAATTACACGGATTGATTAAAAAATTTTTGGAGGCAGATTTTTGAGTTGTATCATTTTTGCAACTCTATAAATACCAATTTAATTAATACCATTAATTTTTTCTTAATCTTTTTAAGAAAAAATCCCATCCAACCTATTGTCCCAATTGAAATAGTTTTTCCACCTCTTAATTTTTGTTACTGATTGTTTCACTTATCGACACGAATCGGTAATAATGCCGCGGTAAAAATAAGTTCGTTACTTATTGAAACGATCTTCCACTTTAAAAGCGGAAAATTCAGAGAGATAAAATGAAAAGTTGGAATGAAAAACCACGCCAGAAAGCGCGTATCGAGATCATTCCCATGATCGATGTCATGATGTTCCTGCTGGTCTTCTTTGTTCTGCTCAGCTTGAACGTCATCCCAGCTATTGGGCTTAAAACCAATTTGCCCAAATCGTCCACAGCGACCGAATTACTGGCTCCCAAACGAGTCGTTATTACCGTTCCGGTGGAAGGGCCTTATCAGGTAGATGGCAAAGCGGTGGAAACCGTGGCTGCCATTCCCCCTCTGTTGATGCAGGCCAAAAACGAAACCAAAGCCAATCAGAAAATGATCATTATTGTAAATGGTGATGACGCCGTGCAATTGCAAAAATTGGTGGAAGTAATGGATACGGTCAAAAGCGCTGGCTTCGATACCATTACCATCGCTGCCAAGAAAAAAACAGCTTGACTAATAGCCTATTAAATGGATTTCCTTTACCGTTTCCGTGACTGGCTCTCTGGCCCCCCAGCCATTGCGGTCATCATTCTCATCCTTGCATTTCCGCTGCAACGTGTCATGGAAAAAATGGCGCCTAAGGAGCTTTTCGAAATCCCGTTGAATCTTGATGAACCTCCTCCCCCACCGCCGCCACCAAAACCCGAAATCAAGCCTCCCGAGCCTGTTCCGCCGCAACCTCAACAGGTCCAGCCCGTCGAAAAAGCCGATGTCATTACGCCCGAAAGTGTGGTCATAGAAACCAAGCCACCGCCACCACCGCCGCAGGAAACTCCCAAGCAGGTGGTCGAAATGCCGAAAGTAGAAATTCCTGCGGCGCCAAGCGGCCCCAGCATCAGCTCGATCCAGACGGGTTACGAAGGCAAGCTCAAGGCCTATCTCAATTCGGTAAAACGTTACCCCACCAGCCGGGAGGCGCGCCAGCAGCGGCCAGAAGGCACCGTGCGCATCTGGTTCGAATTGAACCGTGATGGTTCCTTAAAAGATACCGGCGTCGAAAAAACCTCCGACTCACTTATCCTCGATCAAGCTGCCCTGTCTACGGTACGCAAAGGCAGTTACCCGCCCTTTCCCGAGGAGACTTATCCCGGAGAAACCAGTCACCGTTTTGTTACCAATCTTGAATATAAGTTGGAACAGGCTAATTAATCGTTCGTTTAATCTGATCTTTAACTAAAAAGGGAATGTGACTATGCGTGTAAAGACTTTATCTCTCCTCATCGCCGGTCTGTTTGCAAGCCATACCTACGCACAGCAAACACCAACAAATGAGGAAAAGAAAACGACTGACATTGGCACCATTAACATCACCGGTGAAGGCGACAAACTCGGTACCGGCAACATCATTCAGGAAGAGTCACCCAAGGCCCGTTCGACGGTCACCCGCGCGGCCATGGACAAGCAAAGATCCACTTCCAATCCCTATCAGTCGCTCTCTCTATTGCCAGGCGTCAATACTTACAACCACGATGCAACGGGCTTTTTCGGTGGCGGGCTGCGGGTACGCGGTTTTAACAGCGACCAGATGGGTTTTACAGTCGATGACGCGCCCGTCAATGATTCGGGCAGCTTCTCGGTATTTCCGCAGGAATACACGGATCAGGAAAATACCTGCGAAATCTTCATCACTCAGGGCTCTACCGATACTGGAGCACCGCACGTCGGTGCCACGGGCGGCAATGTGGGCATTGTTACCTGCGACCCGATCGATGAATTTCGTGTCCGCGCCGCGCATACGACAGGCGGATTGAATCTGAAAAAATCGTTTATTCGTTTCGATAGCGGAAAACTGGGCATCGCAAAAGGCTGGCGCACTTTCCTTTCTTACTCTGAGGGATCGGTAGATAAATTCCGTGGCCCCGGCGAAGCAGACCGCAAGCACATCGATTTCAAAACAGTGCTGAATCTAGGCAAAGGCAGCCAGCTTTCCGCCACTGTGCTCTACAACGATGCACTGAACAATAACTATCGTATCGTCACCGCCGCACAGGCCGCAGAGTTTGGGCGTTATTTCGATTTCTCGGATGTCTTTATCCCCGATCCCAAACCAGCAACAGGTAGTGCACAGGTTGCCACCCCGATAGGCATCGCAGGCGCTTATTACAAGCTGGCACTTAATCCCTTCCGTAATGCCATCATCACGGCCAAAGGCAATTTCGCCTTAAATCAAACCATGCGCCTGGATATTGAGCCTTACTTCTGGTATGGCTATGGCACTGGCGGTACCCAGCAAGCAATCTTTCGTGAAGGCGGCACCTTCAAGGGTGGCCTTCGCGATATCAACTTCGATAGCGATGTGCTCGATACGGTTACGGTCTATCGCAGTAATGTCACCAAAACCCACCGTCCGGGGGCTACCGTCAAATTTAACTGGCAGCTGGATAACCACAAGCTCACCTTTGGCTACTGGTTTGAACGGGCACGCCACAAACAAACACAACCTGCTACCTATGTAAATGGCGATGGCACCTCGGCCGACCTATGGCTGCAGAATAGCGATCTTTGGCTAAAACGTGCCGATGGTTCCGCTTATCAAGGCCGCAACCAATTGACAATCACCGAAGCCTCCAGCTTATTCGTGCAGGACAGCATTAACCTCATGAACGATCGCCTGAATCTACAACTGGGCCTGAAAATACCTAAAGCCAAGCGTGGCTTCAGCAACTACGCTAACGAAGGCACCAACCAAGCAGCAGACTACCAAATCAAACGCACCTTCGATCAGGTGTTACCGAGCGTGGGGGCGAAATATCAACTCTCCGATGAAAATCAGATATTTGTAAACATCGCCCGAAATTCCAAAGTGCCAGGCAACTTTAGTTATGGCGGTTTATACATCAACAACGTCTTGCGTGAAGACCTAGCCGATCGTGTCCAGGAAGAAACCGCGACCAACATTGATGCCGGCTACCGTTATTTCGGCAAGAGGTTCACCTTGTCTGGATCGGTATTTAACATCCAATTCAAGAACCGCATTGCTCGCTCCTATGATCTGGAAACCGCCCGTTCCATTGAAAATAATGTGGGCGATGCGCGAATGCATGGCTTCGAGCTCGAGGCTGGCACTACGCCTATTAACGGTTTTAGTGCTTATTCCTCGCTTTCGTACACCAAAACCAAAATTAAGAACGATCTATTAGAGCTGGTAGGAACCACCCCAATTTTGAAACCAACCAGCGGTAAGGAATTTCCCGATACGCCAAACTGGTTAGCCAGCTTAGGCCTACAGTATGCTAATGGTCCCTTCTACGCTGGCCTAAGTGCAAAATACACCGGCAAAAGCTATTCCACATTGACCAACGACGAAATGCAAAAAGGCTACACCATCACTGACCTGAATATAGGCTACAAGTTGGGCAAGGATGGCTGGTTTTGGAAAAGCGCCACTGTCCGTCTCAATGTCAGCAATCTGTGGGATACCCACTACCTCAGTCTGAGTTCAGGAAGCGGCAGCCAGTTCACTACCAATGCCACAGGCCCCGGAGCTACTTTCCCCACTTACTATATCGGCGCGCCGCGACTGATCAGCCTTTCCTTTACTGCCGATTTCTAATCATGTCCTGTAAGGGGAAGAGATGTCTTCCCCTTTTTCTTAAACCACGAGCGACATATGAATACACAACTTCTGCACGACATCACTTTCTATGGTCTTTATCTGGCAGCGGGCATCGCGACCTTCGTTATTCTTGAGCGTTTCATTTTCTACTTCGTCACGTTGAAACATTCCAAAAAACTGGTTGCGATGACAACCGATACCATGATCGAAAAATTGCCTCAAGAGGAATTAAACCAGAACAAGATTGCCTCTAATGCATTACGCCAATTTCTTGCCGCTAAACCCTTGCTGAAAACCCATATCGATGTGGAAGACGCTGTTGAAACCGTGTATATCGAACAGCGTGCACCACTCAGTCACAATCTATGGCTACTCGATACTATCGTGACCGCTGCTCCCTTGCTGGGACTGCTGGGCACCATTCTCGGCATTATCGATACCTTTGCGGTATTGGCACAATCAGGCATTTCCGACCCTTCATCCGTATCCAAGGGCATCGGTACAGCGTTATACGCTACGGCGCTGGGTATCGGCGTAGCACTTTATGGCCTGTTATTCTTTAACCGCTTCCAGGAAAAAGTGGAACGCATAAACGACAACCTGAAAATCCTCTTGTTGCGTGCAGGCATGGAACACAAGTAACTTAAGGAAGCGCCACCTGTTTTTGACTCGCCCAGACTAGTAGTCAGCTATAATCTAGGGCGTGAAACAGCTCGTTTTGGACTTGGCTCCGCCTCCGCAACCTTCGTTTGCAAATTTTGTAGCAGGCCACAATCAGGAGGCGTTGGCGATGGTTCGTGCTGCTGCCGAACGCAGTGTTGATGCCAAAATCATTTATCTCTGGGGTGGCGACTCTTCAGGCAAAAGCCATTTACTGTCGGCAGCCTGCGCTTCCAGTCCATCGGCAATCGCTCTTTTTGCACCCTTGCCTGTTGAGTTGCCCACAGCAACATTGCTGGCTATCGATGATGTAGATAATCTCGATGAAACCGATCAGATTCGTTTGTTTAACCTCATCAATCTTATACAGGCGCCTGATTGTGATGTAACACTGCTTGCAGCTGGCCATACCAGCCCAGGCAATTTGGTTATGCGGCGCGATTTGTCTACTCGGTTAGGGAGTGGCTTGGTTTATCAATTACACCCATTGAGTGACGATGAAAAAACCCACGCACTGCATGTACACGCCAAGGCACGCGGGTTTGCACTGCATACGGACGTAGCCACCTATCTTTTGCGCCATGTTCGCCGCGATATGCGTTCTCTGATCGCCATGCTGGATACACTCGATCGATATTCTCTGGAGACCGGGCGTAACATTACCGTACCTCTGTTGAAGCAGGCTACGCAAAATCTCACCAGCTAGGGAGCCCCATTTGGAACTCGCCTTATTCGACCTCGACAACACCCTGCTGGCCGGGGATAGCGATCATGCTTGGGGTCAATTTCTGATCGAGGAAGGAATTCTCGACAGACAGTTTCATCAGACACGCAACGACGTCTTTTATGCCCAGTACTGCGCGGGCACACTCGACATTGCCGAGTACTTGGCGTTCCAGTCCTCCATTCTAGCCAGCCGCAATCCTGTCGAGCTTGAAATTTGGCGGCAGCGTTACATGAAGGACAAGATTCAACCGATGATTTTGCCCAAGGCGCGTGCGTTGATCGAGGCGCATCGGGGCGCTGAAATGGCGATTATTACCGCCACCAATCGATTCGTTACCGAGCTGATCGCCAAAGAATTGGGAGTAGACACACTGATTGCCTGCGAACTCGAACGCGATAGCAAAGGGCAATTCACCGGCCGGGCGACGGGCATCCCTTCTTTTCAGGAGGGCAAAGTGACCCGCCTCGAACAATGGTTGCAACAGCAGGGAAAAGGGATCGACGATTTTTCCGAAAGTTATTTTTACAGCGATTCCTTGAACGACCTCCCTTTATTACGACGTGTTTCAAAACCGGTCGTAGTTGACCCCGACCCCACACTTTATGCCCATGCCAAAAAGGCAGGATGGCCCATAATATCGCTGCGATGATCAAAAAATTTATCGACCGTGTTTTCAGAAAAAAGCGCCAAAGCGCAGCACATATTTATAAACGCGATGCGCACGGCATCAATCGCGACGAATTAAGCCAGGGCGCCTTGTGTGTTTGCACAGGGTTGCAGGATGAAGGTTTCAAGGCCTTTGTGGTTGGCGGCGCTGTGCGCGATCTGTTGCTGGGCCAGCACCCCAAGGATTTCGATATTGCCACCGATGCCACGCCTGAACAGGTGCGCAGTATATTTCGTCGTGCGCGCATCATTGGCCGACGGTTTCGCCTTGTCCATGTGATGTTCGGTCCGGAAACGGTCGAGGTCTCCACCTTTCGTGCCCACCACACAGCCCCTGATCTTAATGAAGATCACGCGCAATCAGACGAGCATGGCCGACTGCTGCGTGACAATGTTTTTGGTTCGATGGAAGAAGATGCGCTTCGCCGCGACTTTACGGTGAATGCATTGTTTTATGACCCGGAAAACGAAGAAGTATGGGACTACACCGATGGCTTTACCGACCTCAAGAAAAAACGCTTGGTCATGATCGGCGATCCGGCACGACGCTACCGCGAGGATCCGGTGCGTATGCTACGTGCGGCACGTCTGGCCGCCAAGCTGGAGTTTACGATTGATGGACCTACATTGAAACCAATCGCCGAACTAAGCCCGCTTCTGGAAAATGTGCCCGCCGCCCGTTTATTCGACGAAATGCTCAAATTGCTCCTTTCTGGCCACGCTCACGCCGGCCTTGAAAAACTGCGAACGCTCGGGCTACATCGCGGGCTGCTGCCCGTACTGGATCGATTGATGGAAAATACCGAAGCCAAACGATTTGCCATGCTGACTCTACACCGCACCGACGAACGCATCGCACAAGACAAAGGCGTTTCACCGGCTTTTTTATTTGCCGCATTGTTCTGGCATGACGTTAAGATAGAAGCCAGACAATTCGAATCAACAGGTCTTGCCCCGATTCCAGCTTTACATCAAGCCATGGAGGATGTACTGGAAAAGCATCGCCGTTCGCTGGCCATTCCACGCCGTTACGATACACAGATCAAGGAAATATGGGCAGCACAGCCCTGTTTTTTGCAACGTTCTCGCGCCAAGGCTTTTCGCACACTCGCGCATCCGCGTTTTCGCGCTTGTTATGATTTTTTCGTGTTGCGAGCCGAGGCTGGCGACGCTCTTCAGGACGTGGCTGATTGGTGGGAGCGCTTCCAACTCGCCGATGAAGAAACGCGCGAAGCGATGTTGCTGCCAGATGAAGCGCCGCGCAAGAAAAAGAAACGGCGGCGCAAGAAGTCTGCGGCCTCCGCGGTACCTTCTTCGAAAGACGATATTTCCAGCAATGTCGAAACCGCGTCATGATCGTTACCACGCCGAATAAGCCAGGCAGTTCGACCATATCTTCAACCGTTCATGTTGGTCTCGGCAGCAACCTCGACAATCCACTTTTTCAAATTACTCAGGCATTGCATGAATTAAAACGCATTCCCGAAACAACTCTGCAGCAGGTTTCCTCTTTTTATGAAACGGCCCCCCTAGGCCGGCTCAATCAACCCCCCTTTATCAATGCCGTGGTCCGCCTACAAACCACGTTGTCCCCAGACGATTTTCTCGAACGCTTGCGCGCGATTGAAGCGCAGCACCAGCGGGTACGCAAAATAAAAAATGGGCCGCGAACACTCGATCTGGATATTCTGACCTTCAACGATTGGCAGATCGATAAGCTGGAACTCACCATCCCCCACCCGCGCTTATGCGAGCGGGCTTTTGTACTGGTTCCGCTGCTAGAAATCAGTCCCGATATACAGATTCCCGGCCACGGTTATGCCAAAAATTTTCTTGCCAATGTGAAAAGCCAGACTATCGAACGGCTCTGTTCAAAAACGGAACGGGAGCAATAGTGAAACATCCTTACATCGCGATAGAAGGCCCGATCGGCAGCGGCAAATCCACACTGGCACAACTGCTTGCACAGCATTTCGATAGCAATCTTCTGCTGGAACAAGCTGCGGACAACCCGTTTTTGCCCCTGTTTTATCGTGACATGTCACGCCATGCGCTGGCCACTCAGATGTTTTTTTTGTTTCAGCGCATCAATCAACTTTCCAGACTACGACAGCCCGATCTTTTTGCGCGTCGTACCGTGACTGATTACATACTGGAAAAAGATCGGTTATTTGCCCGCCTGACGCTGGACGACAATGAATTCGCACTCTATACTCAGCTTTACGATCACCTGTCGCCCCAAGCTCCCAAACCCGATTTAGTGATCTATCTGCAAGCGTCGGTCGACGTCCTTCTGGCCCGTATTCACCGCCGCGCCCGCGCGATGGAAAGGGGCATTTCACGGGATTACCTGTTGCGTCTTTCGGAGAGTTATATGCAATTCTTTTATAACTATCACGATGCGCCCCTATTGATCGTTAATAATGATCGTCTGAATTTTGCCGAAGAACGCACACACTTCGATATTCTGTTGCAACGTATCGAACGCATGAAGAGTGCGCGCGAATATTTCAATCTGGCTTCATAGTCAACCGTATCCAAACGCCAATTTTCAGCAAAACATGAGGCGTATCAGGACACCATAAAGGCTACAATTCCCACAAGAAACGCAGTTTGATGTTCACATTATACAAAATGCACATCGCCGTCTTTCATCTCAATCCTTAATCTTCACCTCATTTTTGATCTGCCATTGCATATTGCTCGGATGGCTAGCCCCGTCCACGTATAGCGGTTCGATGTGGTCAACGATGTAGCCGGGGCATTTGCCAAGGTCTATTATTGATTTGCGGCAGCGTCTTTTATATTTTTTATCATGCGTGCCGCAATATCGGCCATCTCAGCGGCGAGAGCTTTATTTTCTTCACTCAGCAGTTTTTGTGATAGCAACTCATGATTGCCAGTGCTTTGCACCACACCTACGTTTGAGGTGCCTAGCGGCCCCATTTTTGTTAGCCCGTTAGGATGTTGAATTTTGTGAACGTTTAAATTGTAACTATTATTAGTTGAAGGGGAGACCCATATGCCAGAGCCTTCGTCAAGATCCAGTTTGAAGGCATACAGATTTAATGTTTTTGTAAATGTAGCATCCGTTTGAACTGCAACGACATAACCTGCGAGCGCACCTTTTGTTTTAAGTTCTGCTCCAGCCCGTTTTATTGGGTCGACCACAACCCCGTTTCCATCCTCGTTTGCTGCTGCCTTTTCAGTAAAATTATAAACGTCCGCGTATGCAGAGCTGCCTATTGTAAAAATGTTATCAACTTTTAGCATCGCGCCTTTCCATGCCATTCCATTATTGGTTAGCTTGCCGTCGCTGTAGTACCACTGCATCTTCCCATTTTTGTCATAGGCGAAAGTGGTGATGACCGCAATATCCCCCTGCACATCTATCCCATATCCGCGCCCGCTTTCGTTAGGATTCCACCATAACCCCGACTGCGGAGTACTGATTGCATATGTTGTCCAAAAAAAAGCAAAAAAATGCGATTAAATTGATTACTTTTTTCATTTGAATCTCCTTTGTATTTGCGCTGTTTAAAAATTAAGTTTTATCATTTAAATCCGGCAGATCTCGCTATCTGGATGATTTCCGTACGCTAATTGTACAATCAGTATAAATTTGCTGAGACCTTTCGAAAAGATAGACACGCCTTGCGCTCAGCGTGAATTCTTCAAACTCTTTTTCATTTTATCTAATCGGTCGTCAATAAATTGCTTGCTCTTTTTCATTTATGGGGCGACTCCCCAATCAGGTCGGGATATCATTTTTTCGGGTTGGCCCAATTCTATGAGTTGCCGCATAGCAAGCACGGCCAAGTTGATTTGCGGCAATTTTTCGCCACTAAGTAGGCGCTCAGAAATGGTGTTTAGTAGGTCAATATGATTTGTGGAAGGTGGTTTAAATTGGTCTGCTGGTAGTGAATTTTATTGGGCTGGAAAATCATTAAGGTGATCCATCCAATCTCTTTTTTAAGGAACCTCTGATTAAGTCCCACATGGCCGCGCGCTTGGTTTTCCGGAATGAGATGCAAGGCGCGGTGCGCAGCGAATGGTTAATCCCCTTCACAAGCACCGCAACATAGCAGATCGCCCGCGAGTTTGACAACTGCGCCAGCCTTCGGCCCACGGCAAGCCAGAGGCTTGCCGGTACCACAAGCGGGTTTTGGCAAGAATAGCCCATCTTCGGCGTGCCTTGCCGCAGGCGGAGCAGGTTCCAAAGGCGCTGAGGGCTCAGTGCCTTTGGATGCGACCCGAAAGGCAAGGCGATTGCCCCGGCGTAGCGACAGCCTCGCGCAGCACAGGCCGCGAAGCCGGGGCCTCCTTGGCTTCATATCAACGGATATGACCTGCGTCACATGCCTTGAATCTGGGCTATTTTTGTCAAAACGCGGCTCATGGAGGATTTAATCAGAGGTTCCTTAACATGATCTTCCAGAAGAGTCAGTTAAAATTGTAGTTGTTTCGATTTGATCTGACAGATACCCGATTTGACCTATGCGGCTATTAGATCACGTCGAAACTACTGTAATTTATACGACACTCAAATAAAAATCAGGATAAGCGATGAAACATATCCCCACCCTAGATTACAGCGACTTTTCCCGCAACGAATCCCGTTTCGTGCAGCAGCTGGGAAGCGCTTATGAGGCATATGGCTTTTGCGGCATTCGCAACCATGGGGTTTCACAAGAATTACAGGATCGGGCCTATGCTGTTTTTAAGGCATTCTTTGCACTACCGACCGAAATCAAAATGAAATACCATCTGCCTGGCACCGGAGGGCGTCGTGGCTATACTGGTTTTGGCGTCGAAACCGCTAAGGATTCCCAATATCCCGACCTCAAGGAATTCTGGCATATCGGGCCGGAAGTCGCTTCCAAGCCGGGTTATGAAAAATACCGCGAGGTCCTCCCGCCCAATTTATGGCCACAGGAAGTTGCTGAATTTCGTGCCCATGGTTATGCCCTGTTCGAAGCACTCGATACATTGGGAGCGCATATTCTTTCAGCCTTGGCGTTATATCTCGGGCTGTCACGCGATTATTTTCACGACAAAATAAATTTCGGCACCAGCATCCTGCGCCCGATTCACTATCCCCCGATTGCCAGCGACAATACGAATTCGATACGGGCAGCCGCCCACCAAGACATCAATCTCATTACCTTGCTGGTGGGGTCGAGCGCGGAAGGGCTGGAAGTACTCGCTAAGGATGGCGAATGGGTACCGGTTTTACCCGTTCCCGATACTATCGTGGTCAATATTGGCGACATGTTGCAGCGGTTGACCAATCACAGGCTGCCCTCCACCACCCATCGCGTCGTCAATCCCCAAGGTGAAAAACGCCGACAACCCCGCTATTCAATCCCTTTTTTCCTGCATCCCAATGCCGATTGGGTCATCGAAACACTACCGAGTTGTATCGATGCTACTCATCCAAACCGCTACCCTGCATCCATTTCTTCGCACGATTATTTGATGCAGCGCCTGCGCGAAATCAGGCTCATGTAGATCACGATGTCGTCACAGTTCCTTAAATCTCTCATCATCGTTTTACTGCTCGGCGGCTGTGCAGGAACCATTGCGGAATATAACGGTGCTGATGCCCCCTCCTTTACCCCTTATTCCTCCCAGGCGCGCCCACGCGTGGCCCTGGTATTGGGCGGCGGCGGCCCTCGCGGTTTCGCGCATATCGGCGTCCTGAAAGTTCTGGAAGCAAACGGCATCGAGGCGGATACGGTAGTTGGCAACAGCGTGGGCGCCATGGTCGGTGCACTCTATACGGCAGGACTGAAAGCCAGCGCAATCGAGACGATTGCGCTGGAGCTCGACGCCAAACGTTTCATTGGCATTTCCACCTCGGGGCTAACGGGCAACGGCAGCGCCATTGAAGGCTTCATCACAAATTTGATCGGCTCAGTACCACTGGAGAACCTAAAGCGCCGCTTGGTCGTAGCTGCCGCCCGGCGCAGCGACAATGTGCTCACAATTTTCAATCACGGCAATACCGCCGCTGCGGTACGCCCCTCTAGTGCCTTGCCGGGCCGCTTTGCGCCGGTACGTATTAATGGCGTGGAATATTACGATGGCGACGAAGCCACACCTGTTCCCATCCGCGCCGCACGCGATCTCGGCGCACAGATCGTCATTGCTATCGATGTATCTGCTTATCTGGAGGCAACGCCCACCGAAGTGCCCCAGGAATGGCGTACCCGGGACCAAATGCGCACGGGCAAGATCACGCTTGAAAAACCATTCGCCGATGTTTTTATCCACCCCAATCTGGGTTACTACGCCGGAATCAGCGATGCTTACCGGCGTATGTGCATCCGTCGTGGTGAAGAGGCAACGTTGGCAGCCCTGCCCGCCATTCGGGAAGCGCTGGCAAAACTCAACCACTCTTAAAACAACCGTGTCAAAACTCTCAATCGTATCGATACTATGGCTGGGCTGTACCATGCTCCCCGTAAGCGCCATTTCGGCCGCCAATGAAACGATTCATTTTTCCACGGAGATTGAAGCGAATGGTTTCTCAGCACTAAACCAGGACGACTATCTTGACACCTGGTATTTGAATGAGGATGGAAAATCCTTCACTAGAACCACCTATGTCGGCGAATTCGTTAGCATTGGCTTTGGAGCTGAATTCACTCAGCAAAAAATGCTAAAAAAGGAAAAGGACGATGACAAATAATGGGAGAAATTGACCGCGTCACCTATGTCCCAAGTGTTGGTAAAAAAACAATGCATCTAGATAGCAATCCTGCGAATTGAAAAAGTGGCGCTTATTGGATAAATTTATCTATAAAATCCAATACATACATTACTACTGAGACCATAAATTACTGAGGAGATTACGTTGATCGATATGCAACAAAAGCCCTGGCTCCAATCCTACCCCACAGGTATGCCAGCGGAGATCGATATTTCTGAATATTCGTCAATCAATGCCGTGGTGGAAAAATCGTGCGCTCAGTTTCATGACAGGCGCGCCTTTACCTGCATGGAGCGCTCTTTAACGTATGCTGACATCGCGCAACAAAGCCGTAACTTCGCCGCTTATCTGCAAAAAGTAGGCCTGCAAAAAGGCGATCGTGTGGCAATCATGCTGCCGAATCTGCTCCAATATCCCGTCGCACTTTTTGGCATCCTGCGCGCGGGTCTGATTGTGGTCAACACTAATCCTTTATACAAACCGCGTGAACTGGAACATCAACTACATGATTCCGGGGCCAAGGCGATTGTGATTCTGGAAAATTTTGCCCATGTCCTGGAACAGGTTATTGATAGTACATCCATCAAATGCGTCATCACCACACAAGTGGGTGATCTATTGAGATTCCCCAAATCAATGCTGGTTAACTTGGTAGTAAAACATCTTAAAAAAATGGTGCCTGCCTGGAATATACCCAATGCGATCTCATTTAAAGCTGCGCTGACGCAAGGCGCAGCGAGTCATTTTGCACCTGTCACTGTCACCCATAACGATCTAGCTTTTTTGCAGTACACCGGCGGAACGACTGGAGTCCCAAAGGGAGCCATACTATCGCACGGCAACATCGTTGCCAATCTGTTACAGGCACGAACCTGGTTTAATAAGGAATTGCGATGTGGTGAAGAAATTGTTGTGACCCCTTTGCCGCTTTATCACATTTTTTCATTGACAGCCAATTGCCTCATGTTCATGAGCATCGGGGGAGAAAATATTCTGATTCCCAACCCTAAAGATACCAAAGGCTTCGTAGCCAATATAGCGAAAATAAAATTTACCGTCATTACTGGTGTCAATACCTTATTCAATGCCTTAATCAATGAACCAACTTTTGCACATCTCGACTTCAGCCAGTTAAAACTTTCACTGGGCGGCGGCATGGCCGTGCAACGGGTCGTCGCCGAAAACTGGAAAAAAATAACTGGCAAAACGCTTGTCGAAGCCTATGGCCTGACCGAAACTTCACCGGGAGCGTGTATCAACCCCACCATGAACGAATACAGCGGCACCATTGGGCTGCCTATTCCCTCAACCGTTATCACCATCCGCGATGACAGTGAGGCTATTTTACCTCCTGGCCAGCTAGGTGAAATTTGCATTCAGGGGCCGCAAGTGATGCAGGGCTACTGGCAAAAGCCAGAAGAAACAGCGCTGGTAATGACCAAAGATGGTGCTTTTAAAACCGGCGATATCGGCTTCATGAATGAACAGGGCTATATCAAGATCACCGATCGCAAAAAAGACATGATTCTGGTTTCAGGATTCAATGTGTATCCCAACGAAATCGAAGATGTAGTGGCATCATGCCCCGGTGTACTGGAAGTTTGCGCGGTTGCCGCTGCAGATGAAAAGGCTGGAGAAGTGGTGCGTGTCGTCATCGTGAAAAAAGATAAAACGCTGACCAAAGAACAGGTAATCGCGCATTGTAAGGAAAATCTTACTGGTTACAAGATTCCAAAAATCATCGAATTCTGGAATGAATTACCGAAAACCAATGTCGGCAAAGTGCTGCGCCGTGAGGTAAAGAACAGTAAAGTAGTTCAATGAGCTGGTCTCACAGGATAAAAAATCCTGCATTTCAATTAGTTTTTTAGGGGCGCTTTCGACCAGCACTTTGCTGCGATTTTTTGCGGGGATTGACAAAATGCAGCTTCTTTTCTTTAAAGGAATAGAAATAGACTTCTTCCTGACGGGAAAAATGGCGGGTATTCCAACTGGGGAATTTGAATAAAATCCCCTTGTAGTCAAAAGCCATGCTTGCCAGGCTATTACAGTTTCCGAATTCTTCGGAAAAATAAAATTCGCTGTTATTAACAATATGTAAGACAACATAGGCTTCAGGACAACCATCACCCTGGTACACACTAAGCAAAAAAATGCCCTTTTCCATACTACCCAAGTATGAAATAAACGAATCTACTCCACCATAAGCAGAATACGTTTTTTCAGGCTCGCCGTTAACGATTAATTTGCATTCGCCAAACTCGCAAGACGCAATTAACTTTCCTTGTTCCAGATTGTAGTTAACGTTGCTGGCCACGCTTTTTTTAACTGGATAGAGACAAGCGATCAAGCCCACTATCAGGCTAGCGATAATGCTCCTGCTGATACTCATGCCGGCGGCAAAAATTTGAGCGGATCAACCGGCTTGCCCTGTTTGCGAATTTCAAAATGCAGCTTGACCTTATCGGTATCGCTGGAACCCATTTCGGCAATTTTCTGGCCTTTCTTGACCTCCTGCCCTTCCATAACCAACACCTTTTCATTATGTGCATAAGCTGACAACCAGATGTTGGTATGCTTAATGATGACCAACCGCCCGTAGCCACGCAAACCTGTACCGTTATAGACCACTTTGCCGTTGGCTGCGGCGAGGACAGGCATGCCGAGCGTGCCGGCAATATCGATCCCTTTATTGCTATCGGTAAAGGTGGAAAGAATTTTTCCCTTGGATTGAATGGGCCACGACCACTCGACGCCTTCATCACCAACAGTACTTGGGGTAGGAACGGGAGCGGGAGCCGAAATTGGCGCAGAGGGTGAAGTAGACGGGGGCGTTCCTAGCGCAGGCGTAGCAGCAGGAATGGAAGTGACAGAAACAGCTGAAGCTTCTGCCAGAGCCTTGGCGTACGCAGCGTCTGAATATGGGATGCGGGTGGCTCGTGGCTCGACTTTAAAAGTAGCCGAATTTTGTCCACTATATACTTCCACGGGCGGTGGCGGAGAGGTGCCTAACGGAGTAACCACAGGCTGCCCGGGTTGGGGCGCTGGCGAACCAGCAGCCACAGGTACAGAGACTGGTGCGGGCACAACAGGCCCAGCGTCGGGTGCGACGATGCGTAAATTCTGTCCTACACGAATTAGATTGATATTTTCCAGATTATTCCACGCTGCTAACTCGCGATAATCAAGACCATGCTGCAAAGCAATGCTAATCAGCGTGTCGCCTTTTTGCACAGTATAAATCCTGGGATTTTCTCCAGGTTTTGCGCTCTCTGCAATAGCTGTGCCCTCCGGTTTCTGCTCAATTTTATGTGGTTCCGGAGGGCGCCGATCGACGACGGGTGCAGGTTTTGGCGAGGTGCATGCCACCAGCAACAAGGGTAATACGAAGGCAAATAAATAACGCAAATCAAGAATACGCAACATCGTCAACTCTCATAAAAATATCAAGCCACCCCTGAGAGCAGGGGTACAAAACGCACATCATGAACGATTTTTTCTTCAAACCCTGACTCGCTACGGTCGATAACATAAAGGCGCTGGGTATCTGCGCCCACCGGTAAAATCAGCCGACCTCCCACCGCCAATTGATCTTTCAGCGCCTGAGGCACGTGGCTGGCCGCTGCAGTGGCAACAATACCCCCATAGGGCCCACCCTCCTGGTAACCGAAATGACCATCGGCGTGTTTAAAAATGATATTGAGGTAGCGCAAATCGCGCAAGGTACGACGCGCCTTGTCCATCAGTGGCGCAATCCGTTCCACCGTATAGACTTCCTTGGTAAGTTTAGCAAGCACAGCCGTTTGGTAGCCACAACCGGTACCAATTTCCAGCACGCGTTGGGGAATATTTTTTTCGCAGAGTAATTCACTCATGATCGCCACGATTTCCGGGGTGGAAATAGTTTGCCCAAAACCGATCGGCAAGGCTTTGTCGATTTCATACGCGCGCGGCGCCAACGCATCATCGACAAACAGATGACGAGGTACCTCAGACATCACGGCCAGCACACGTTCGTTTTTAATTCCCCTGGCCCGCAAGCCCTCGATCATGCGCGTGCGGGTACGCGTCGAAGTCATCCCGATGCCTTCAAACCGAGTGTTCAACGTTCCATCCATTCGCGCACCGCATTCATCTGCTGGAGATTGGTGAGGTCCACCTGCAAAGGCGTGAGAGAAACGCGGCCATTTTCAATGGCGTGGAAATCGGTACCCGGCCCCGCGTCGGCAGCCGGCCCCGCTGCACCGATCCAGTACACCGTTTCACCTCGCGGATTGAAGGCTTTGACCACCGGCTCGGCTTTGTGGCGCTTGCCGAGCCGCGTCGTTTCATAGCCAGCCAGTTGCGTGTAGGGAATATCGGGCACATTGACGTTAAGTAGGACGGGTAGCTTGATGGGCTGGCGCTGGAAACGTTTTACCAGGTCTGCAGCCACGGCGGCCGCAGTTTCAAAATGCTCGTGCTTTTTCCCGGCCAAAGAAACAGCAATAGCGGGAATTCCCAGCAAAAATCCTTCAGTAGCGGCTGCAACGGTGCCCGAATAAACCGTATCGTCCCCCATATTGGAGCCGGAATTAATGCCCGAGACGATCATGTCCGGTATAAAATCGATCAGCCCGGTCACAGCCATGTGAACACAATCGGTCGGTGTGCCATTCACATAATAAAAACCGTTTGGAGCGCGGTGTAGTGAAAGGGGGCGATCCAGGGTAAGCGAATTGGAAGCGCCGCTGCGATCGCGCTCGGGCGCTACAACCGTTATTTTTGCAAGCGTGCTAAGAGCAGCAGCGAGTGCAGCAAGCCCGGGAGCAAAATAACCGTCGTCGTTCGAGAGAAGAATGCGCATATTTTTCTTGGGCAGGTAATGAAATTATGCCATAGAGTAGTCAGTCGCTATCCTGCCTGCATTTGCGCCCCGCATCGGGCGGGAGACAGTACAAACATATTTATAAAAAAGTATAATCGTGCTGCACCGCAGCAACTACCATTGACCCCATTGGAAAAAAACATGTCCGCCTCTTCCAACTTTCTCGCCACCCGGCTTGGGCGCATCAAGCCTTCCGCCACCATCGCCATTTCCGCCAAGGCGAATGCCTTGAAAGCACAGGGCAAAAATGTCATTGCCCTGTCTTTTGGCGAACCCGATTTCGATACTCCCGACAATATCAAGGAAGCCGCCATCAGGGCGATCAAGGCGGGCGATACCAAGTATACGGCGGTCGATGGCACGCCAAAATTGAAAGAAGCCATCGTTGCGAAATTCAAACGCGAAAATGGCCTCACCTATACCACCAAACAGATCACGGTCGGTAGCGGCGGCAAACAGGTTATTTTCAATGCCTTGATGGCAACGCTTTCACCGGGCGATGAAGTCGTTATTCCCGCACCCTACTGGGTTTCCTATCCCGACATGGTATTGCTCGCAGAAGGCACACCGATCATTGTTCCCTGCACACAGGAAACCGGTTTCAAACTGAAAGCAGCGGATCTGGAAAAAGCCATTACGCCAAAAACCAAATGGATCATTCTCAATTCGCCGTCCAATCCCAGCGGAGCGGCTTATACGCATACCGAGTTGAAGGCCATTACTGACGTGTTGGTGCGCCATCCCCATGTTTGGGTACTCACCGACGATATGTACGAACATTTGACTTACGATAATTTCACATTCGTTACGCCGGCCCAGATCGAACCTGCGCTATATGACCGCACCCTCACCATGAATGGCGTTTCCAAAACCTACTGCATGACCGGTTGGCGAATCGGCTATGCAGGCGGTCCAGAAAGATTAATCAAGGCCATGGGGGATATCCAGAGTCAAAGCACTTCCAACCCCTCTTCCATCAGTCAAGCGGCCGCCGTGGAAGCGCTCAATGGGCCGCAAGATTTCATCGCAAAGAACAATGCCGCCTTCAAGCAGCGCCGCGATCTGGTGGTAAAAATGCTCAATGAAGTACAGGGCTTGCACTGTCACAAGCCAGAAGGTGCTTTTTATATCTACCCAAGTTGCCAGGGATTAATTGGTGCCAAAACCCCAGCGGGGATGGTGTTGAAAAATGATGAGGAGGTAGCAGGCTATCTGCTTGAAGCACAGGGAGTCGCTGTGGTGCATGGCGCGGCATTTGGCTTGTCGCCGCACTTTCGTATTTCCTATGCCACCAGCACCGTGATTCTAGAAGATGCCTGTAAGCGCATTCAAAAAGCGTGTGAAGCATTAAGGAACCTCTGAATAAGTCCTCCATGAGCCGCGTTTTGACAAGAATAGTCCAGATTCAAGGCATGGTAGTTGACAACATCGGCAGGTCGTATCTGCTGATACGAAGCCAAGGAGCATAACGATGAAGATGGACTATTCTTGTCAAAACCCGCATGGGCGCTTGTTTTCCGGGCGGTCTGCTGTGTTGCGGTGCTTGCGAAGGGGATTGACCATTCGCTGCGCACCGCGCCTTGCATCTCATCCCGGAAAACCGAGCGCGCGGCCATGTGGGACTTAATCAGAGGTTCCTTAAGTTTGTTGCAAACCGCTTAATTATTCACTGGAAAGCTGTTTTTGCAGAAAAGCCGCTTGGCTTCATATCACTATTTCAGCAACCCACGACCAGATTTCCCCCTTTGAAAAAGGGGGATCGAGGGGGATTGAAAATGCCTGACATTAAGACAACCACTCTCAACCTCCCCTCCGCCCCCCTTTTCCAAAGAGGGGAACTGTTGTTGTTTGAAATAACCACTACTGCGTTCTATTACGGAAAAAATTTTCAACGAAGGAGCCATTTTCACCAGCAAATTGTTTTGTCTCTGCGTAATATCAGTTATTCATTTTTATGATCGGTACCTGAGGTTTTGATCTGGGTACCGAGTCGCCACGCCATCCAGCCGATCAGCGCCACGCCGATGACCAGAATGGCCCATAAGAAAACTGGCTTGCGATCCACTTCACCAAACACAGGCAATGACAGTAACGCATTATCATCGGTACCTTTTCCCTTGATAGGCTCCCCCGCTTGCGCAACGGGCAGCTTGAATTCTGCATTGGTCTGGTGCCCAGGAATCAAATGGGATAACGGAAAATCCACGCGTTCAGCATCGTGTTTGCCATAGGCCAGCCAGTAAGGGCCTGTGCCGCGCGTAACAAAGACAATTTGTCGGGGTGCCCACTCAACCATGAGCTGGGGCAGCCCCTCTCCCAGCCCACCGCCCTTTTGATCCACGCGCATCATCCAGTAGCGGTCATTGCGGCCTCCTACTTTTGTTGAAGGCGCGACGACTTCAAGCCCATCGCGCATCAAGCGATAAAACGTTGCCGTGGTGACCAAACGCCACTCAGCATGTTCGGTCGGTCGCGAAAATAACACAGTCGGCGCCACTGTATTGGGCTGTGGCAGTACCAGTTGCATTTGCTCAATAGGCACGCGTGCGTCCAGATCAAAGTTGTACTCGCCTGCCTTGGCGCCACGCGTCGCGCTAACGGTGAACTGCTTAAACGGTGGCGGGGTTTCACTCGTCACCATTTCAGCCTGTACGCTTTTTAACTCCAGGGCGGGGCTGCCCCAGGAGAGGCGCACATATTTGGCGCGGGTAGCCGGAAATTCGATGCGTTTTTGCACCAGTTTTTCGCCGCCGAATTCGAGGTCGAACAACGGCGCGTTTGACACCACGCGTTGCCACGATTTGAAATCGTCGCTGATGTCGACATCGACACGCTTTATTTCTGCCTTTTCTGTTTTTTCTGCCTTCTCTACTTTATCCACCGCCGCGCTGGAGGCCCAATCCAGCACCAATGCACTGAAAGGAGCCTGCAATTTGCTACCATCGAGCAGATAATTTTCCACGATGGGCGATTGCGGTCTTTTAGCATTAGAAGTAGAGGAAAGCGAGAGCAGCGTCCCATCTTTCCGCAAGGTCACCTGAAGTTCGCTCGGCGAGTGACGGGCTGACTCTGTTCGATAAACCGGAAAAATGGGCAGTTCAACAAACGACTTTTTTTCAGTTTCACTTTTTGCCGTATTGGCAAGGGCAAAGGGCATTCTCTCCCCCTGTGCATTAAACAGACGCACATCGCGCAGGTCGGCCCGCGCAGCACCGGAATAGACGGCTAAGGGAATTTCCAGTCGATGCAGCCCTTCCGTATTTTGTACGGTTAGCGGAATGTTGTAGCGATAATCCTGCGGCACTTCTGCAAACACCGCGCTACACCATGCCCACAAGCTGCACAGCGCCACACTTATTTTTTTCATTTTCCACGCTCCTCCTCTCTGGGCGGCAGCGGCGAAAAATAACCGACCACCAGCATCAATACGCCCACACCGATGAACGAGACGATGCGCTCGATTCCGCCAATATGCGACAAATCGACCAGAAAGAGTTTGCCCACCACCACGCCCAACAGCACGCCGCCAATGATCCAGACGGCGCGTTTTCCTTTACGCGTGGCAAAAATCATCAGCGTCAACGCCATAACCGCCCAAAATAGCGACAACGCCATTTGGACCAGAATTGAATCCAGCAATGCTGGTAATTGATAAGGAATACCCGCCCAATGATGCAGCGAACGTAATAAGATGGCATTCATCCAGGCAAAAATCGTCATCCCGGCAAGTCCATATACTGCTGCTTTTTCTGGCGACGGCATAGCTTCATTTCTTGTTCGCACGCCCCATATGCCTATCGCCATGAAGGCGTATAAATGTCCCAGATCAATGGCATTGAGCAAAGGCAGGTAAGGCAACGGCGTGCTGCTGCCATCGTGCACAATATTGGCGTAAAACATCCACAACCAAAGACCAATGACGAGCGGAATACCGGCTCCAGAAAGGTAAGCCATTTCATAGCGCACCATGGGCCAGTACCGTGCTACACGCGAGCTCGATATGACCAGTAACAACAGCCCTGGAACAACGATAAATGAGGCCACTGACCAAGCGCTGTGCGCCAAATTGTATTCTTCCGCCAGCCAGTGCAATTCCCAGCTGCCCATCGCGGCCAGCAACAAGACGCCCAACGCGTGACGTCTGCCTAGTGCACCGCTGGGTTCCGCAGGGTCGTGCCGATGCAGCAGCCAATAATGCGCAATAACAGCAAGCGGCCATACCAGCCAGCCGTAGTAGGCGAAAAAATGTTTTTGTTCAAATGCGCTCACGATAGCCATCAGGATCAAGGCCGGCATGAAGAGCAATACCGGCCACTGCGCCTCGCGCCACGACAGGTGACGCCACATCAGGCTGAAAACAAGCGCAGTTGCCGTGAAAAATAATAGGGCTGCACTGATTTCATGGTTACCCGTGACAAAGCGGTCAATTTCGTTCAACCCGGCAAACAACCACCAGCCCAATCCCCACCAGAATAGCAATGGCCGTAAAAAGATTTCTCCCTTGCTGATCACAGCAGCATGGCGGGAAAACAGCGCGTTGATTATCAACCCCGCAATCGCCAGCAAACTGGCGCCGATAAAAATCGGGTTTACCAGCAGCAATTCACCCTGGCGGCCATCCATAGCGCTTAAAAATGCCACGCCGGCAAACAATTGCAACAACAAGCCAAACAGACGGGCCAGCAAGCGGCGCTGCCGTATACCCAGCCAGATAATCCCTGCGCCTTCCAGCGCCCAGGATGCCGACGTCCAGCGTGCATCCAACGCTAGCGGAATGGTGAGCGTGGCAAAAATGATTCCCAGTGCCAGCATGCTTTCCACCAGCAAGCGCAAAGAATCGCGATGGCGAGCATAGAGGAAATAGGCGAGGCTCACATAAAACACTGCCAAGGTCAGGCTGCTGAATGCCAGACCATGCTCAAAGTCCTTGACCAGCGCGGCTTGCAGCCCGAAACCGATCAAGGGCGTACCAAACGTCAGAGTGCCATCCACACGCGGGGTGGCGTTGGCGTCCTGGTTGAGGGCATACAGGACGGTAATCGCCACATAGAACAAAAAGAAAAGAATCAGAAAAGGTTCTGTGCTGGCAAACAATTCTGCGCGGTAATAGCGTGCGCCCCACGTCAGCCCGATGACAAAAGTAAAAATAAAACCGAGCAGATTGAGCGGACGCCACGCCTTGTACCAGGCAATGGCAAAAATACCCGCATTGAGAACGGCGTAGTACGAGAAAAGCATGACGTGATTGCCGCTGCCCGTCGAAGCGAGCACCGGAGCAAGAAAACCGCCTGCTGTCCCGGCAACGGCCAGCGCCAGCGCATTCTGCCGTACCGCCAGCACCGCCGACAGCGCGGCAATCAGCACCAGCAGGCCAAAGGCCAGCTCCGGGGGCAACAGGTGGTAAAGCCGGAACGCACCAAAAATGGTCAGGTATAGAATGCCGATCCCCGCGCCTTGCAGCGTCAGCGCATAACCCGCGCGCTTTTCACGCAGACGCCAGCCGACAACCAGCAAAGCCATCGCACCCAAGGCGGTAGCGGCGAGGCGCATTTCGATAGGAATAAAATCCCGCTCGGCGGCATATTTCACCAGGAAAGCCACGCCGATAAAAAGAATAACCACACCCACCCGCACAATGGTATTTCCGCCGGTAAACCAGGCTACGATGGGATTGGGCGCGGCCGGCACGGTAGGCGCAGCGGGCGCAGGCGCAGTTTTCACCGTAGCCGCGGAAGCGGGGGCAACAGGTGCAGGTACAGGTACAGGTACAGGTGCAGGCGCTGGCGTTGACGTTGACGTTGACGTTGAGGACGGTACCGGAGTGGCTTGCACAGACGGTGGAATATGTGGCTGGGATACCGGTTTCACTTCTTTGCTCTCGGGCATCGAGCCCGCGGCGGCCATTTCCGCTGCAACCGTCACCGAACCCGTAGCAGATGATGGTACTGGAGGAGAATCAGTAGAAGAAGCGGCGGAGCCAACCAGCTGACCCTGCTGCACCGGTTCCACTTTCTCATTCGACAGTCGATTCTTGGCGGTTGAATCAAGCTGTGTTTCGATAAGAGCAAGGCGCTGTTCGATCTTAGTCAAACGTTCTTCATGAGCGTTAGGAGATCGACGTTTCTGGCTTATCACTATGCCCAATAACCAACCGAAAAAGGCGCCGAGTAACGCTCCTTCGAATCCAAACACAGCTGCACCCGCTAACAATCCTAAAATAATTCCGACAAACCACATGGTTGCCTCCCGTTTTATATTTCACCAAAAACTTGTTTTCATCACTAATGTTGCGCAGAGGTAAAACGCCCTGTCTGTGAAATGGCTATCTCGTGAAAAAATTTCCGCTTGGGTTCCCCTCTTTGAAAAAGAGGGGCGGAGGGGAGATTTGCGGTCATTGAGCTAGCGACAAGCACCGAAAATCCCCCTCGATCCCCTTTGAAAAGGGGGAAGTCTGGTCGTAGATTGTAGAAACAAAGCTGTTTTCTGTGACATAGGTCTTTCCGGCAAAAAAATCCTTGGCAGCGCGCAACATCAGTTCATAAGAAAGTTGCTTTATTTTTGCTTGACGCAGGTCTATACAAGCACAAAAAATTTGTCGTCCTCGCCCCCGACTAATGCATTCGAGGGCAGGCTGCAGCGGGGCCCAGTGGCGTTTTTGAATTTTTGCAAAAACGATTGACCAACAAAGTCACTGGATTCCCGCTTTCGCGGGAATGACGAGGGTGATTTATAGCCAGAGAATTGGTTTTCATGGAGAACTCTGGTTATCTCCACTCCCCGCGTAGTTCCAAAACCTTCGCCTGCAACGCTTCTGGCGTCGCCTGCTCTGGCGGCCAGGATGTATCTGCAACCAGCGCGATTCGGGAAAAAACACCGCGTGGATAACGCATCGCCTTGCCGCCCCAGCGCGAGAAAAAGCTCCCCCACAGCCCGCACAACGCCATCGGTATTACGGGCACTGGGGTTTTATCGACAATGCGCCGAATGCCGGATTTGAATATATTCATCTCGCCATCCTCGGTGATGCGCCCCTCGGGAAAAATGCAAATCACATCGCCAGCTTCCAATCCTCTGGCAATCTCTTCATAGGCACGATTCAGCATCGCTTCGTCCTCACGGGCGGGCGCGATGGGGATCGTCTTACTGGTGCGAAACACAAAATTCAATACTGGTATTTTGAAAATCCGGTGGTCCATTACAAATCGCACCGGACGTGCGATACATCCGCCGATGACCAGTGCATCGACAAAACTGACGTGATTGCAAACCAGTACGCAAGGGCCGCTGTCGGGGATATTTTCAAGGCCCTTTTTTTCCACGCGGTAAAACGTGTGGATTAACATCCACACAATGAAGCGCATCAGGAATTCGGGAATCAGCCGATAAATATAGAGCGCAACCGCTGCATTCATGATGCCCACCACCAGAAAAAGCTCTGGCAGCGTCAACCCGGCCGATAACAACGCTGCGGCCATCAGTGAAGCCACCACCATGAAAATGGCATTGAGAATATTGTTGGCCGCAATGATGCGCGCCCGATAGGCCGGCTCGGCACGTGATTGCATCAAGGCATACAGCGGCACGCTATAAAAGCCCGCAAACATGGCCAGCAGAAAAAGATCGCCCATAACCCGCCAGTTTTGCCAATACTTTATAAACTCGGCTGCACCAACGAGCGCACCCGATGCACTGCCGCGAGAAGCAAAATACAGATCGACCGCAAACAAGGTCATGCCGATGGATCCGAATGGAACCAGCCCAATCTCGACTTTATGCCCGGACATTTTTTCGCACAGTACACACCCTACCCCTATGCCTACCGAAAAAAGCGCCAATAACAGCGTCACCACCTGTTCATTGCCGCCCAGTACTTCCTTGGCAAATCCAGTAAACGAGGTCAGAAAAATCGAACCGAAAAACCATAGCCAGGAATTGCCGATAAGCGACAAAAAAACCGTGCGATTACGGTAGGCGATTTCAAGATTGGCCCAGGTTTCGGTAACCGGATTCCAGTTAACTTTCAATTGCGGTGCGGGTGGCGGTGAAGCCGGCCACCATCCCGCAGCAACACGCCCAATCACCGCTACCACCAAAGCGGCAACAGCCACATAAGTCGGCCCTGCACCCGGAATGGCCACTAACGCTCCGCCCAGCATGGTGCCCAGCAAAATGGCGACAAAAGTTCCCATTTCCACCAAGCCGTTGCCGCCGGTCAATTCAGCGTCCGACAAATGTTGCGGCAAATAGGCAAACTTCACGGGCCCGAATAAGGTGGAGTGACAGCCCATCAAAAATACGCCCACAAACAACAACGCAGCCAATTGAAATACAAAGCCGGCGCTGATGACCAGCATAAAGACAATTTCCATGTTCTTGACTAGCCGCGCCAGCATCGCCTTATCGTATTTATCGGCCAGTTGTCCTGCGGTGGCTGAAAACAGCACGAATGGCAGAATAAACAAGCCACCGATGACCGGCCCGGCCAGTTTTGCATCCAGCCCGCCCCATTCCGCCGCATGATAGGTCGCCAAAACGGTAAAGGCGAATTTGAAAATATTGTCGTTGCCCGCGCCTAAAAACTGGGTCCAGAAAAATGGTGCAAAGCGGCGCTGGGTGAGCAGTTCAAACTGGTTTTGGGTCTGCGGCTCACTCATGGTTTTTTCTTTGTATAGGGTTGCGTTCAAAAAAATGCCGCGTCTCAAAAATGGCATCGCTCAAACGTTGTCCATCGATGCGTACACTGCGCTTCAGCACAAAATCGAACAACAGGGGATTGTAGGCACGAATCTGCTTCAACACCGCCGCTTCAGTGGCTTTCAACCACTTATTTTTTACCAGCAGATCGATGGAAAATAACGGCATCACGCCGGGCAAAGGGTAATCCGACCCATTCAGCAGACGCGAATGCCATTCGGTGCGCTCAACGATGCGGGGCAAATAACCAACCCGGTTGGTTTGCGGCAAAGCAGAAATATCGCCGAACAAGCGCCCCTCGTATCGTGATTCCTGCATCAACCGGGAAAACAGCGCAAAACATTCACGATAGGGGCCGTGGGGGCCCTTGTCGATATCCCTATCCTCCCCCATGCTGGCGCAATGCGCCACAACGACCCGTACACCATGCTCCAGGGCGCGACGCAGCCGCAGCGGATTGCCAAAATCCTGCTGATGCGCACCCTTTACCGCTCGCTCTTCTCCCGCATGGGTAATCAGCGGCAGGTTGTGTTGCTTCAAGGCTTCATAAAACTTGTTGCAGCGCGCAGAGGCAGGGTCGATGCCCATCGACGACGGTAGCCATTTAATCGCCACGGCACCATTGACCACGACTTCTGCAAGCGCTTCCACGGCATCCTTGCGATAGGGATGAATGGATGCCACGCATTTGAAACGCTCCGGGTAGCGTTTGGCAATCTGTGCCGCATAGCGATTGGGCACATGAAAAGCTGTCTGCGCATCAAGACGCTCGCCATTTTCCTGATAGGTATGGTCGAAGGCGAAAAGCAATAAACTTGCCCCTGACGGAAAGGCGGCCAGCAACTTGACGAGGCGGGCGACATAACTTTCGTCGAGCTCGGACATTTTTTCCGAAACGCAGGAAGCGTTGAGAAAAAATTTGCGCTGCAGGAACTGCTGCGGATGCGCGAGGGATTCCATTTGTGGATTGATCCAGCAACCGCTGCCGGAGTCACCGTTACCCAGCAAATGAGCATGAGTATCCCATACCCGCTCGGGAGCTAACCCTTGCCATGCCGCCTTCACCAGCGCATAGTTTTGCATGGCAGCGGGGAGGGGATCGAGGCACGGGTTCATCAACGGTGCATTTTTATCGAAGTGAAAGGGAAATGCCCTGACCATGCCGCTTAAACAACCCAAACCAAGGCCGGTTAGAAATTGGCGTTTATTCATTTTTGTACGATGCCCACTGAGTTTATTCTCGCTCGATTACGCTCTGATAAAAGATAACTACTACTCCCTTGCATCTTTAACAAAGAATTTTTTCTCGGCCAATTTGGTATCGCCAACGTAGAGTTCTATGAGCCACTCTCCGGGAACGATTTCCCAATCATGCTCGAAACTCCAACCCGTATTCCAGTTCATGTTTCCAACGCGCACTTTCTGGCTCCATTCACTGGTAGAAAATTTCTTTTTTGTTTCCGGGTCTTCTAGCGGAGAAGGATGTTTGACCTTGATGACCACATCTGCATCCCAATCAGGTCCATCGAGAAGCACATAGCGAAAACCAAAGCTCAATCCCCTATGCGCCCATACTTGATCGGTTTCCTTGATTAATTTTGTACCGTATACGGTTATCCTTCCTCCTGCCATATTTGAATCGGCTTCCTTTTTTCCTTTTAGATCTTCATAAATGCCGAAATCGACAATCCTGGCGCTCCACGGCTTGCTGTGTTTGCTGCTTTTCTTCAAATTTTTAACCAGCGAATCCCACACCATATCTCCTATCATATGGCTGTTCCCTGGGGGCTGAAATGAAATGAATAGAAGATCTTTCCCTAAATTGGTCCCAACATAGGCCCACAAACGGTATTTGCCGGTCTTTGCTTTCGTTCCTCTACACAACAAAATGGGATAGTCGTCTACTTCGTACCTTATGCAAGAAAAATCCTGATATTTTTTTTCGGCCATTCTTAAATGGACCTCATCTTCTAAACCGATAAACATATCGAGCTGTTTATCGTAATCCACGTGATCATGCTGCGAGATATAGCCACCATACAGAAAGCCTTTGGGCGCAGATGGGCCATTCGTTCGCTCTCCTTTTTGCAAGACAGCTGGATCTGTCCAAAAAATATAATCGCGTAGCGCACTTGGCACCTGATCCGGCTCTATCAGTACATAATCTTTTGGAATATCAATGGATAAATTTAAAACCGTACCCAAGGCTGCCCGCAGTGAATCATCCTTGATTTCCTTACCAAAAAAAGTATCGAGCGTAATCGATTTGAGATCGAGCAAATAGCCCGCGTAAACAGATTGAACAGTGCACAACATAAAAATAAACAGAAAACGATATAACCTCATTTTGATCTCCCTTCTTGATTTGTTTTTTCATCAAAAATACTTCTAACCGCCCGCCGAATAGCGGTTTGTTTACCAGACTTTTAGTCTGTTTTTAGAGCCATTTTCTTCGCATTCTTGTCGATTTTTCCGGTGTAGAAATCAGCAATCGATTCGACCGACACAAATTCAATTTGTCCGCTCATTCGTTCGCCAAAAGGTTGATCGTCAAACGCCACATTGGCGCGAAACAAGCGGCCCCCCAAACGTTCCAGCGCTGATAGCCTGATCGTTGCGGGGACATATCCATTCATCTTGTACCAGTCTTGAACGTTGCTGCGAGTTGGCATCGATTTTTCCATTAGCGAGGCAGAGAGTACTTCCAGAATCCATCCATTCGAATTTTGATATTTTGTAGAGAAGGGATAAGCCAGCATATTGTAGGCTGATGAATGCAGTGCTCCCGGAGTTTGCGATGAGAAAGTGGCCACCAATCGGCGCTGTTTCTCACGATCCGGAATCACCACGAGGCTATCAAAACCAATCATGTCATCCAGAAAAAAATTGGCCAATCCTTCATCGTAAATCTCCGATTCACCGGTGCCGCAACGATTCAGTTCATGAATAACGATCCATTTTCCTTTGGGATGATCGCGCAGCACAAACCCAACATGAGAGTAGCGCAAGCCGTACTTGCTTAAATCCTGTCCGATGCGCGCAATCAGCGCCACCTGTACGTCGTTATCGATCAAGGTTTGCCGAAGTTTGTTGGCTGCACGGAATGCCTGCTGAATTTCACTCGTAGCCAGTGTTTTTTCCGAGCAAGTTTGCCCCGCATAAACGGCAGTAGTAGCGACAGTCAATATGAGCGCTGTCATCCGCATTAAATAGTTGACCATGCTGTGCTCCCTATTTGTTTTTAACGACTGATTTGGAGTGATGCAACAATTCTTTGCCCAGTGCATTGGGAATAAATGCCAGCACCTTGCCAGATGCGACGAGCGCATAACCTGTGGCTTCGGAAACCACTGAAATCGTATTTCCTACCGATACCCCTACTTCTTTGACCACATCCCGGGCTACGTGGATCGATATTTCACCCGCATCGGAGGCAGATTTCAACACTACCGTCACCGATTCACCGACCGGCTCAACGGCAGCGATCACCAGCGCGCTCGATGCAGCAAGGGTTGACAAAGTTGCAGCCGATCCCAGCACCACCAGCTCAGAGCCCAGCGCCGAAGCCGTGGCCGAAGGCTCGCTATCCTTTGCTTGCACGGCCTGAATCACACACAAGGCACAAAGCCCAATCGCCAATTTTTGTTTAATCGTTTTCATTGATTGCTCCTTATTGATAATAAAACTATTAAATTAGTTATTTATGTCCAAAAAAATCAATACTCATGTTGCACAAAGTCCAGCAATGTTTCTAATGCATACTTCACAAAAAATTTATCGATCCAGAAATACACTTCTTTCCCCTCCTTTTCGCTTTTTAAAATCCCGGCCTTTTTCAGTACACGCAAATGATGGCTCACTGCGGTTCTGGATAGTGGCGCAATCTCGCAAATCTGCTTGATATTCAGCCGCTCGCGCGGCTCAAACAGCAGCAATATTCGTTGCCGGTGCGAATCGCCCAGCGCAATGCACACCCTGGCAACGGTATCCCAGTGATCTGGCAAATTACGCATGTAACGTGTTTTCATAACTATCATTTTAGTTATTTATTTTATCTTGTCAAGTCTGTTTCAGAGATTTTCATAATTTCCACCCTGCACTCAGCAGAAAGGCTGCTAACACAGCATACTAAACTTGATGAAAACTTTTTATAGGCGATAGAATGGCTGATTCAGGCTGATTCCACAAAAAATGCCTACCGGTATCGAACAAGCCGCACTCGAATACCACCGCAAACCCAGCCCTGGCAAAATAGAAGTTACTCCCACTAAGCCGCTTGCCACCCAGCCCGATCTGGCTTTGGCCTACTCGCCGGGAGTCGCGAGCGAAGGCAAGCGCATAGCGGCGAAAAACTGGAGTTTACAAGGGAGTAAATGAGGATTTTGAGCCCCCGTGCAACGCTGTTATGTCAAGCGTCGCAAGTTTCGAAAGAGGTCTAATATTACCGTCACCGATATCGTCGGCGTGGTTTATCAAAACCGCAAAGAAGAAATGGCCGACAACAAGGCCCGCTACGTCAGGGAAACTGCGGCGCGCATGCTGGGTGAGGTCATCATCGATGATGCCGATATATTCCTCGGCTTGTTTGCAGCAGGGGTATTAAAGCAGGATATGGTGAAGCGTATGGCCGCCCGGCCCATCATCACGTTACCTTTTCATCGTTAACGTGTAGTAGTTTCGACTTGATCTGACAGTAGGGCCTTGCCAAAGGGCGGGGTTAC
>CAZRAL010000020.1:0-39093 GCA_964598005.1 uncultured Burkholderiales bacterium | reverse complement strand
TCGCCATGAACGCTAACGCTGGCGCGGCTGTCAGGGCTTTTGCAGGGACGACTAAGTATCGTCATCCTGCACGCGATGTCCTTTCAACCCGCTCGGCATTCCAAAAATATACAAAGATATTAAACCTTATGGGCATTCGCGTATAATCCCGCAACGGCGCGTCCCATACAGGTTCGCGCCGTTTTTTGTGCTTGCTGATTTTAAGGAACCATTGATTGTCTGATATCTTGCTGGCTGGATTCGCCCTGATGCTGGTGTTCGAAGGCATTATGCCTTTTGTGGCGCCGCAACTATGGCGCGACACTTTCCGCCGCCTCGTCGAGATGACCGACGGTCAATTGCGTTTTGCCGGGTTTGCCGCCATGCTGCTGGGGCTGGCTTTGTTGATGCTGATCAAATAAACATGCCTTCCTGGTTACTGCCCGAACATATCGAAGACCTGCTGCCCCGGCAGGCGCTTAAACTGGAGCACAGACGCCGTCAGGTACTGGATTTGTTTCAGCTGCACGGCTACCAACTGGTTATGCCGCCGTTGCTGGAATACCTGGAATCGCTGCTGTCGGGCACCGGGCACGATATGGATTTGAAAACCTTCAAACTGGTCGATCAATTATCCGGCCGCATGATGGGTGTACGTGCGGATACCACCCCGCAAGCGGCACGCATCGATGCGCACTTGTTAAATCAGCAAGGCGTTACCCGTTTATGCTATGCGGGCAGTGTGCTGCATACCCTGCCAGCGGGATTGAATCGCAGCCGCCAGCCTTTCCAGATTGGTGCAGAACTCTATGGCCATAAAGGACTGGAAGCAGATATCGAAGTACAGCAACTTATGCTGGATGTGCTGCAAGCCCTGGGTATTCGCGAACTTCAACTCGACATCGGACATTCGGCGATCTTTCGCACCCTGCTCGATGAGGCCATGGTTCCCGCTGCTCAGGCTGAAGCATTGTTTCATGCCACGCAAGCCAAGGATATCCCCAGCCTGAAAAAACTGACGCAAGAGCTACCCAAACACGCTGACGCTATACAAGCCCTACCCTCGCTTTATGGCGATGCCGATGTATTGGTGCATGCTGCTGACATTCTGCCAGCGCATCCACAACTGACTCGCGCCCTTACCGAACTGGAACAGATCGCCGCCTATTTTTCCCGTCGCGGAATTACGGTTAGCATCGATCTGGCCGAACTGGGTGGCTTCAACTATGAAAGCGGCGTGGCTTTTGCCGCCTATGCTCAAGGTGCGGCAGATGCCATCGCCCGCGGCGGGCGCTATGATGAAATCGGCCGCGTATTTGGTCGTGCTCGGCCCGCCACGGGCTTCAGCCTCGACCTTAAAGCCATACTCGAACTCATTCACGATGTCGAAGCCGCGCCGGGCATACTGGCGCCCGATCCGGCACTGGTTGATGAAGAGTTGCAAATAACCATACGTGCGCTGCGCGCCCGTGGCGAAATCGTCGTCGCGAGACTGCCGGGGCACGAAGTGCATCACCACGAATTGAATTGCAACCGCGAATTGAAACGCATCGCGGGCAAATGGGAAGTCGTTACACTGGAATAACAGGCAAAAATCTTTAAGGAAAAAAACATGGTCAAGAATGTGGTCGTCATCGGCACCCAATGGGGCGATGAAGGCAAGGGAAAAATCGTCGATTGGCTGACCGATAAAGTCGCCGCTGTGGTGCGTTTTCAGGGCGGCCACAACGCCGGGCACACGCTGGTGATCGGTGGTAAAAAAACCATCCTGCGACTGATGCCCTCGGGCATCCTCCACCCGCACGTCACCTGCTTTATCGGCAACGGCGTCGTGTTAAGCCCCAGCGCTTTGTTGGCGGAAATCGGTGAACTGGAGCAAGCTGGTCTGGATGTAGTAAATCGCTTGCGTATCTCCGAAGCCTGCCCCCTGATTTTGCCCTATCACGTCGCTATCGATCAGGCGCGCGAAATTGCCAAGGGTGCCGGCAAGATCGGCACCACAGGCAGCGGGATCGGCCCGTGTTATGAGGACAAGGTTGCACGCCGCGCCATCCGCTTCAGCGACCTGTTTGCGCGCGAACGCTTTACCGAAAAACTGAAGGAAGTACTCGAATATCATAATTTCCTGCTCACGAATTACTTTAAAACCAAACCGGTCGATTTTCAGCAAGTGCTGGACGAAACTTTGGCCTATGCCGACCGGCTGCGCCCGATGATTGCCGATGTTTCCGCACAACTGAATGCGCTGATGGCGCAAGACAAGCGCATCCTGTTCGAAGGCGCCCAGGCGGCCTTGCTCGATGTCGATCACGGTACCTACCCTTTCGTGACCTCCTCCAACTGCCTGGCGGGTCAGGCCTCTGCGGGTGCGGGCGTGGGGCCGCAGGCGCTCAGCTACGTGCTGGGCATCACCAAGGCTTATGCCACCCGCGTAGGCTCAGGCCCCTTTCCTACTGAACTGGAGGATGCAACAGGCGAGCGGCTGCGCATACGTGGCAACGAATATGGATCGGTCACCGGGCGGCCGCGCCGCTGCGGCTGGTTCGACGCTGCGGCTTTGAAACGCGCTGGGCAAATCAACGGCCTCTCGGGACTATGCATTACTAAACTCGATGTGCTGGACGGACTGGATATATTGCGTATTTGCACTGGCTACCGGCTCAATGGAGCCACCGTAGATATCCTCCCCTACGGCGCGGAATCGATTGCACATTGCCAGCCTGTATTCGAAGATCACGCTGGCTGGAAACAAAATACCGCTGGCATCAAAAGCTGGAATCAACTGCCAGACAATGCACAAATTTATTTAAAGCGTATCGAACAACTGGTCGGTGCGCCTATCGACCTCATCTCAACCGGTCCGGATCGCGAGGAAACAATCGTGCTGCGGCACCCATTTGCCGATTAAACGTAAGGGGCGGTATGCAATTGTGATTGGGAAGTACGTTTCATTGGCAATCACCCTATTATGGCAAAAAGCTTAATTTATTTTTCTTTTACAAGTTGCAATTGCCATGTTCGGGTAAGTGTGAGAATAAAAACAAACAGTATTACCTGTAACTGTTTTGAAGATTGGTCGGGGTGAGAAGACTCGAACTTCCGACCCCCTGCACCCCATGCAGGTGCGCTACCAGGCTGCGCTACACCCCGACCGTTGAATTATATAGATTTTTTCCGGTATTCAAAATTTAAAACTCAAATAGTTTAGATACTATCCAAGCACTAATGACGCTACAAAACAGTTACAGAAAATACGAATTTCCTCTCAATCCCGTCGGTAAAATCGCATAATTCATTGATTTACAGAGAACAAGTGTTCCTGCTAGACATTACAAATTGCCTATGGCTATCCTCAAAAAAATCGCCAGCCATGTTTATTAAAGAAACGCCAGGCCGCGCGTACAAACATCCCGATATGGCTAAGCCCTTTGCGTGCGGCGTACCCGCCAGCATGCACCATGCGGCATGAGTTCAGGCGGGTGATAGTGGAAAACCGGCTGATCCGGTAACTCAGATCAAAGTCCTCGAAGTAGAGAAAAAATGCCGGATCAAACCCCCCCGTGCGCTCCCATACGTTGCGGCGCATCAGCATGAAGGCCCCGCTCACAATCGATAAATCAGATACGGTTTGGTCAAAGGGAATATCGCGCATTTCATAGCGCGCCATTTTTTTCTGCAACCACATTTGCAGCCAGCGGGGTGCAAATCCGCGCAAGGCCAGTATTAGTAGCGAAGGGTAACGTTTGGCCAGATACAACGGTGCGCCATCGGGCGCATAGGCCACGGGGCTGAGCAGGCCGGTTTGCGGATGGGACTGCAGATAATCCAGCGCATGGGCGAGGCACTCGGCATCGAGGGTAACGTCCGGATTCAGAACCAGATGGTAATCTGCATTACTGCGAACGAGTGCAAGGTTATGCGCCGCGCCGTAGCCGATATTGCCGTGCCCGGCAACAAGTTGCGTGGCATAGGTATGGGCGCTTGCCAGTGGTGGTTGCAGAAGAGATGAGTAAGCGGAATGACGGGCAGTCGATTCATTATCGATCAGAAAGAGCGTTGCCGTAGCCAGCGCCCCACGATGCTGGGCTTGTTCAAGGGCCCTGTGCAGCGACTGCAGTGTGGCTTCGATGTGCGCAGCCGGGGTGCGATAAACCACGATAGAGATGGAAAGGCTGGACGGCATTACCGGGATAAAAAATGCAGGGCCGCATCACGTACCGGTTGAAAGCCGCGACCATATATTGCGCCCGTCAAACGTGCGGCTTCATGATCATGCAGCCACGGTAGACTGCGCTTGAACAAGGTTAGTTGATAGCGCGCGGTCATGTCGTCGAGCACGACAACCTGAAAAGGTTGATTGCGCCAAAAGTCGCCACCGACGAGGCGCGTCAGTCCCGGCCCGAAGATGGCAATCGTCGGCGTGGCAACCAGCCGACCCAAATGGGCCATGCCGGTATCAGGCGCAACCAGCAGCGCGGCGTTTGCGATCAGCTGCCACATCTGGGCGAGGTCAAGTTGCCCCGCCATGCTGGCAAAACGTCCTGATGGATCGCAGGCGTTGACCAGCGCGGTTTCATGCCGCCCCCCACTCCAGATGATGTGGTAGCCGCGTTCGTGTAGTTCAGTGGCCAATCGCAGCCAATGTGCCGGGGGCCATAATTTGTTTGGATTCGAGGCACCAACGTGCAGTACGCAATAAGGTGTGGCGGGTTGGGTAAAGGGCTGGTGCGCGGGCGCAGCCCAGTCCTGCGTTGAATAGGCGGGTGGGGCCTCGCCATCGATCAAAGAGGCGAAAACATCCGGCAGCGGCTCCAGTTGAGGCGGCCAGGGGCGAATTTCGTCGAGCGGCCAGTTTTTGTACGCGGCGCCGCCGGCCAGCGCCACGATCCAGCGTGCCCCGCACGCGGCGGCAAACCAGGCGTAGCGGTTTTCCCCGGGAATAAGCGCAAGGTCGAAGCCGCCGCTGGCTGCTGCTTGGGTCAACAGGTTTTCGATGGAGCCACGGCCTCTGGCGTCGTAGGGCCATGCGAGCACGCCATAAGGGCGCGATGCATACAGCGGCGCCTGCGCCCAGGGGCAGGCCAGTACGATTTCGGCAGCAGGGTAGCGATGGCGCAACTTGGCCAGCAGCGGCGTAAGCATGAAGGCATCGCCCAGCAAAAGCTGATGGGCAATCAGGATGCGCGCGGGGTGATCGGGCTTGCGGCGGGAGCGAAGTGAAAAAAAGCGATGACGTATGGCCGCAGCAGTCACCCACAGCGGCCCCGCGAGACGTAGTGGATGATCGTGATCCGAAGGAACGAACGACATGGCTATCGCGGTGATGAATCGATGACGCGCTGGAAAATGGCCTGCATGCGATCCACCATGCGCGCTTCGCCAAATCGTTCCCGCGCACGCGTCAGGGCTTGTGCGCCCAGCCGGGTGCGTTGTGCGGAGTCCTGCGCCAAATGCGCGATGGCCTGACGTAAGGCTTCAACCTGTTGCGGTTCGACGAGTAAACCGGTTTCGTTGTCGGTAATGATTTCCGCAATACTGCCAACCGGTGTACTGATCACCGGCAGGCCGCAGGCCATGGCCTGCATCAGCGCTTGCGGAACGCCTTCATTGGCGTAGGAAGGTAAAACGAAGAGGTCGAAGGCTTGCATGAGCGATGTCACATCTTCGCGATTGCCGGTAAAAACAACCCGGTTATTCAGGCCTGATTGGTTGACCTGCTGCGTTAAAGAGTTGCGCTGCGGGCCGTCGCCCACGATGACGAGCATGATGTCTTGCGGTAATTTTGCCAGTGCATCGACCAGATAACGGTGACCTTTCCAGCTGCGCAGCGTTGCAACGATGCCGACGATGAAACGCTGCGGATCCAGACCCAGCGCGGCGCGCGCCGCTGCACTATCTCCGGGCGAATAAAGATCGAGGTCAATGCCAGTGGGCACCGATTCCACTTTGTCGGCAGCCAGGCCGACTTCACGAATAAGCTGTTGGCGTAATTTTTCTCCAGTGGTCACCACATAGGCGGTAGCACGGCGGTATAGCCAGCGGCTCGTCATATTGTTGGGCACGGGTGCTGAAATATGCCGGGTGCGCACCAGTGGCGGGGCTACAGACAAACTGGCGCAGGCCAGCGCGGCCAGCCAGGTATCGGACGAACTATGGGTGTTGATGATGTCGACGGGATGCTGCTTCAGCCAGCGTCGCAGGGCCAACAAACCGGTCAGGTTTTTTCGCCCGATGGGTAATGCTTCGGCATGGAGACCGCGTTTTTGTGCGGCACTGAAAATATGCGAAGTTTCTGGCGCCAGCAAAGTCAGTTCATGCCCGCGCGCCGCCATGCCTTGCATCTCGGTCAGGATGCGAATTTCCTGACCACCCCAGCCCAGCGAGGCTTCGGTGTGCAAAATACGCAGGCGCTTCATGCCGCTGTCGAGAACTGCATGCGATGCAGGCCGGCGTATAAACCCTGGGCACGCAATAATTCGCTGTGTGTTCCGCTTTCCACGATACGGCCCCCGGCCATGACGATAATGCGATCGGCATTTTCAATGGTGGACAGTCGATGTGCAACCACAATGCTGGTGCGCCCTTTCATCAAGGTTTCCAGTGCGCTTTGCACGGCGCGCTCCGATTCGCTGTCGAGCGCCGAAGTGGCTTCGTCCAGCAGCAGAAGCGGCGCATCCTTGAGCAGCGCGCGTGCGATGGCAATACGTTGACGTTGCCCGCCCGATAAACGCGCGCCATTCTCGCCGATGATGGTGGCGAATCCTTCCGGCAAGGCGCGAATAAAATCCAGTGCCTGCGCGGCCTGTGCAACGCGCTCCAAATCAGCTTGGGAAACTGATTTTGTCTGCCCGTAAGCAATATTGGCGGCCACGCTATCGTTGAACAACACGACATCCTGACTAACCAGTGCAATTTGCTCGCGCAGGGATTGCAAACGAATCGTTTGTAAATCGTGCCCATCGAGCGTAATGCCACCTGTGCCGGGAGTGAAAAAACGCGGGATCAGATTGATCAGGCTGGTTTTGCCGCCGCCGGAAGGGCCAACCAACGCAACAGTTTCACCGGGCCGGATGGTTAACGAGAGGTGCTCCAGCGCAGGTTGCGGGCGGTCAGGGTAATACAGCGTAACGTCCTGAAAAACGATTTCACCGCGTGCGCGGGGTAGCACGATGGTGCCATGATCCGTTTCCGCAGGGGAATCGATCAAGCCAAATACACTTTCGGCGGCGGCCAACCCGCGCTGGATTTGCTCGCTGACACTGGTCAACCCCTTGATTTGCGGCACCAGGGCGGCAGCCGAGACAATGAAGGCCACAAAATCCTCTACCGCCATGGGTGCCCCAAAACGACGGCTGGCCGCTACATAAACGATGATCGCAATGGCGATCGAAACGATCAGATGCGTAAAAGGATTAGAGGCCGCCGCTGCGGCGCTTTGCTTCATGTTGAGGCGGCGGATGCGATTGGCAGCTGCATCGAAGCGCGTGGCTTCATAGTCTTGAGCGCCAAAAATTTTGATCACGCGATGGCTGGCAATGGTCTCTTCCAGTACATCGGTAATGCCCGCATTGGCGCGTTGACTGGCACGGCTGATCTCGCGCAAACGCTTGCCGAAAATGCTGATCACCCAACCCAGCAGCGGGACGGTGGCAAACGTAATCAACGTCAGTTTCCAATTGAGCACGAACATGGTGACCAGCAAGGTAGCCAAGGTAAAACTGCCGCGCACCAGTGCATTCAACGTTGTGGTGGCTGCCGCCTGCAGCCCCACCACATCGTGGGTGACTTTGGACATCAGCGTTCCGGTTGTGGTGGCGTGGTAGTAGGAAACCGGCACTTCCAGCAATTTTTTGAACATCAAATTGCGTAAATTCAGGATCAGCTTGTTGCCGACCCATTGCATGCCATAGCCTGCAGCAAAATGCGATAACCCACTCACAAAAAATACCGCTACGATTCCAAACGCCGCCAATGCGGCATACGTGTCGTTACGTTCTACGAATAGCGAACCGAGCATGGTTTTGAGGAACCACGCGAATGAACCTTCCACCACGCCGCCTATGGCCATGGCCAGTACGCTGCCCGCGAAGGCCCAGCGATAGGGCGCCACCTGGCCCAGCAGGCGGCGGTATAGCAGGCGGTCTTGTCTGGAAAAAGGCATGAAGGTATAAGAGTAAAAGCAACAAGGGGTACGCGCATTTTACGCGTGCTTCCGTGTCTTATTGCATCGCAAGCAACGGGGTAATCAACAGCACAATAGCTGACGATAAAGCGCCACGTATCGAGCCGCCATTGCCTGCGGCGTATAAGGCAACACTTTTTCGCGCGCAGCCCATCCCATGACGGGCTGGGCCAGCGCGCGGGATAACGCTTCGCTTAGCGCAGACACGTCGCGCGCGTCGACTACAAAACCATTTTCACCTTTTACGATCAACTCCGCCGCGCCTGAAGTTTGGCTGGTGATGACAGGCAGGCCACAGGCCATGGCCTCCAGGCAGGCATTGGGGAAGGGATCGTATAAGGTAGGCAATGCGAATACATCGCTTGCTGCATAGTAAGGCCGCGCATCGTTTACCCCACCGGTGAAGGTAGAGCGACCCGCCAGACCTAGAGTTTTGGCCAGCGCGCGATAACGAGGCAAATGCTTGTCTTTCCCCACCACCACAGCGTGCCATTCGGGAAGGGTGGCGACGGCGCGCAAAAAAACATCCAGTCCCTTGCGTTCGAAGCCAGAGCCGACGAACAGGGCGATAGGCGCATCGGGTCGAATGCCCAGTTGCTGGCGGCAGGGCACGCGCAATTCTTTACGCAAGTCAGGCATGAATTTCTGGTTATCGACACCGCTATAAATGACATGCAGTTTCGATTCGTCCACAGCAAAATGACGAATGATGTCCTGCTTCACCATCTGCGAGTTGCAGATCACCGCTTTTAATCGTGGCGAATAGAACAGCTCGCGCTCGGCTTTGAGTACGTAACGGTGATGCGGGTTGAGTGTGGTGAAAAAACGGCGCAAGGGACTGGAAATCCGCGCACGCTGGGCCAGCCATTCGGCATGCACGCCATCACCCGCACGATAGACGTCACAACACGCAATGCGTTCGTGTGCCTGTACCAAATCGAATTTTTCGCGCGCCAGTAAATGGCAGACGGCCTGCGCGAAACTGCGATCGCGGCCGGCTGTGGTGAAATAGGGCGGGTTAACGAGCTGATGAGCCACTTTGGAGGTTGAATCGACGTGCTTTGGCCACTGCCGCGTCAGAATGGTAAGTGATATGCTTTCTTTGGCCAGCGCGTCGATGGCGGTTTCGACAAATTTTTCAGCACCGCCATAGGGGTCGTATTTGGCGCGGATCAGCGCAATTTTCATGATTGATTTGCTGCAGTACTCAACCTGCCTGTAGCTCGCCTTCGTGTCATTTCTGATTTGAAAAGGGAATAGCAGTCAATGTTGACGCGAGTAATTCATTCAGCGCCTCGTGGACTTGCGCGACTGGCAGTTCAACCAGGCAATCGCTGACTTTGGAACCGCCACAACCATCGTTTCCACACGGGCGACAAGAATACGGCGAAGCGACTACGCGATGCGCAACGCCCCACGGTCCCCAATGTTTTTCACCGGAAGGGCCAAACAGGGCCACGGTGGGTGTTTGCATGGCGGCGGCAATGTGCATGGGTGCGGAATCGACCCCCACAAAGGCGCGCGCGCGCGCCGTCAGCGCCGCCAGTTCCTTCAACGAAAGCAAACCGCTTAAATCTACCACCGGGGCTTGCAGATGGGTCTTGATGGTGGTCATCATGCTGCGTTCATCGGCGGTAGGTGCGGCAGTCAACACCACACGTTCGCCTTGCTGGGTGAGCAGCCGAATCAGTTCAGCAAATTTTTCCGCAGGCCAGGTTTTAAAAAACCAGCGCGAGGCTGGATGAATATGGATAAACGATTTTGCTGAAATATCATGCTGCGCCATGAGTTGATCGACTTTACTTTCAGCCGCTGCGCCGGGAATCAGGATCAGCTTTTTTTCTTCAGCCGTGGGATGAATGCCAATGCGGCGTAGCGCATCCAGGTTTTGCTCGATCGTATGACGGAAGGTGTTGCGCGGAAGCGGAAAAGTATGCGTAAAGCTGGACTTCCACCAGCGCGAAGCGCGATTTTGATTACCTTCTTTGACAAGCGGTGCCACGGAATAACGCGGTGAAATCGACCGAGCTAACCAGGCCCCCCGCGGATGCTCGGTAAGATGCATAATCAAGTCATAACGGCGTGCGCGCAGGGTACGCAATAACGCCCACTCGCTGTTAATTTGCACCGTAATTCCCTGTTGTTTCCAGCTGCGGTCAATCGTATGTAATTGCGAAAGTGCGGGATGACCAAACAGCATTTCTTGCGTATCGCTATACACCAATGCATCGATCTCACTATGCGGGGCACGTGCTTTCAGAGTATGGAAAACAGGGGAGGACAGCAGCACATCGCCGTGATGGCGTAATTTAACGACCAGCGCGCGCTTAATTGAATTGAGATCGATGCCGTCTTTCAGCATGGCGCGAAGATAACAGAAATAGGTGTCGACAAGGTGGAGCTGATGCCCATAGAGGCTACGTTGTCTGAAAAATCAGACCAAACGGCGACGGTCAAAATCCGCGGTTCTTTTTCTTTCGTTCCTGTTCTGCAAGCTCATCCTGTTTCATTTTGGCAGCAGCACGTTTTTTGTCCCAGCCAATCGCCGGGGCAATAAATTCCCACCAAAGAAACAGAACCAGAAAAGGCGCCAATACCCATAACCACGACCATTTGGCTACGGGGCCGATTTCAGCTATTTTCATGATCAGGATTAAAATGGCAACGATGGCGAGCGGCATAACATTCTCCATGGCGTGAAACGTAAAAGCCATTATATATGGGGCAATCTATAAACGTGACCTCTTGCTGCGTTGCGTGTCAGTCTGAAACGCACTATAGTCGCACCGGTTTGATTGATAATTCGCTTTGGAGGACGTTATGTATCAACGCACGATCAGCTTGGTAATTGTTCTGGGATCCCTGTTGGCAGCGGGCGCGGCTCTTGCCAATGAAGAGTTGGCCAAAAAACATCAATGCATGTCCTGTCATTTGATCGACAAAAAAATTGTTGGGCCGGCTTATCTGGATATCGCGGTTAAACATAAAGGCGAGAAAGAGGCGCAACGCAAGGAAACCGAAGCCCGGTTAATCGAAAAAATAAAAAAAGGCGGCTCGGGGGTGTGGGGAAATGTTCCCATGCCGCCGAATAGCGCCGTCAAGGACGAGGACATCAAAACATTGGTCAAGTGGATACTTTCTCTTAAAGCCAAGTAAAAAGGAAGGCCATCCGCCCTTCATATCAATAGCGGTTGATCGTTCATACTCGTTCATACGCCCGCGCACGCGCGGGCCGTACGTATTCCAATTGTGGCCCAATCCTGTTTTTTGCCTGACAGGAAGATGATTTCGTTGCCCGGATCTTGTGAAAACAGTGCGGCCCACGTAGCATCGTTGTATCGGGCGAATAGGGTGAACAGGGGAAATAAATGGGTCGCTTATGGATTATCGCTGGCCTTACAGTTACGGCCTTGGCCAGTGCAGCAGCTTATCGCAGCTTTCATCTGCAGGAATTCCGTTATCTCAATACCCGGCTGATGGCCGATCTAAACCGGCCCGATGCGCTGATCCGCACCAATAGTCTGTCGCGTTTGCCGCGCGACCTGCTCACCGTGCCGCTGGTACGCGATGTGCTGACCGAAGACCTGGTTTTCTACTATGAACAGCACGAAGACCGGCTTGGTTTCAAGGGGGCAATAAAACGCATCGCCTATGAACATCAGCTCGATTGGAGCGATCGCATTCTCTCGAATGCGCTGGATGAGCCGGCCGAAGTCGCGTTGTGGCGCGATGGCAAAGGCGCGCTACGGCATTTTGCGCTGGTCATGCGCCGCAATATGTTGGCCAAAGTGATGCAACAAGCTGCCAAGGTGGCGCTTAACGATACCCAGCTGAAATCGGCTGGCGAAATCGATACCAAGAATGGCAAAGCCTCGATTTATGCCCTGGAATTGAACCCGCGCCGGACCTTGCTGTTGATCAGTCAAGGCGAGCGCGTGGTCGTATTGTCCAATCCTGGATTATTGTTTGATCATGGCAACAAACTGGTTCCTGAAGCGGAGAAGGCGGTGGTGGCATGGCTGGAGAACGAAGGAACGCTGGCTCGCCGTTTTGCGCTGGAAGAGCCAGGTACATCCAAATCTGTCCAGCCCGCGCATACGATTGTGATCGGTGCGCCCGCATTGACGCTGGGCTATACCTCTTTTCTTTCCAGCTTCGGCGGATTGCGCCTCGATTTTGGCGGCAGTTGGGCGACGCGGGTGTGGATCGATCCCAAAGATCGAATGGGTGGCAGCTGGGGAGATGGCGAATTGTGGAAGGCAGCCCCAGCCCATCCCAGCGCTTGTGTATTACTGCCCATCGATTGGCAGGCCGCCGCCAAGGTTGTTCATGAGGGTAATCAGGAACTGATGCCTTTGAACACCCAAGCCGTTGCTGCGCTAAAAGGCTCAGCGCTGGCGTGCTGGTATAGCGAATCGACGCTTTATTCTCCTGTGTTTATCGTTCGGCTGGAAAAGAATTTGCCGGAGCGCGATGCCGCATTAGGCGCGCTGGCGCAGTGGGCGCTTTCGTCGTCAACAGTTTCTTCCTCGGCATCGAAAAAGAATGGTGATGAAGAGGAAGGAGAGGAAGGAGAGGATGAAGAAGACGAAGCAGAAGAGGAAGTAGCCACCGATAGCGAAGATAATGAAGATAGTGAAGAGGAAGCGATGACAGGTTTGATCAAAACGGTCAGGCCCGCTGCCAAAAAGGGAGAAGAAGCGGTGGTGTGGCAACTTGCCAGCCGTGGCAAGGCTGCAAAAAAAGCGGGAGAGCCTGCTCTGGCCGCGCAAGGCAACTATGTGGTGTTTTCGCCTGATGATGCACTGGTCAATCTGACGTTGGATACCCTTGCACGAAAAAATCCCAGCGTGGCCGATCAACTGCCCACCTCAAAAGCGACGCTGGCGCTGATTACACCGCGCCCGCTGTCGGCAATGGCTGAAAAAGAAGCCTTGGCGGCGCTTTCCGGCCCGGGCGATGCAAACTTGCGGGCGGCAGCACAAACCCACTTGCCACCGCGTATGAAGGCGCTGGCGCAATATCCGCCCTATCGGTTGGAGTTGCCAGCCAAAGCCGACATGCAAAGCGGTTGGCAGCGCGTCGAATGGCGTACTGCAGAGGAAAGCAAGTGAATCGCCGCGCGTGGCTGCAACTTACGATGGGGGCTTGCGCAACTTTCATGGCGCCGTGGGCTGCTGCTGAATCATCTGCTGTGTTAAATCCCGCGCAGTCGCGTATTTTTCGCGCATGGATGCAGCGCATGGTGGCCGCTCAGTTAGAGGCGGGGCCCACGCCACGCTGGCAACATCGCGATTGTGCGGGGCTGGTGCGCTTTGCCGTAGCGGAAGCCTTGCGTGAGCATGATGAAAAATGGAAACGCGCCAATGGTCTTGCCGGGCTGCCGCTACCGCCGGATCTTGATCTGGGCAGTGCGCAACAGGCGATACGGCATCGCTGGCGTTTGGCCGATGGCTCGACTTCTTCCTATGTCGGTGCGCTGGAATTGATTCAGGAAAACACCCGCTTTATCGCCAAGGATTGCAATCTGGCGCGCGGCGGCGACCTGCTGTTTTTCGATCAGGGCGATGCGCAACATCTCATGGTGTGGATGGGGTCGTTCATTGCCTACCACACCGGCAGCAACACGCGTAGCGACAACGGCTTGCGCGCTGTCGCGCTGCCCGATTTGCTGCGTTGGACCGATACGCGCTGGCATCCCGATGCGCACAACCCCAATTTCGCAGGCCTTTATCGGCTTGCTTTTCTTTCTGCCTAACGATCATGGTGGTTGCCACCACCTCTGACGATAAAAGAAACTTTCTTTCACACTAAATATGATCATGAAAAATTTTCTTCTCGGTCTGCTTACCACATGCCTCCTGTCGGCTGCTGCGATTCAGCCTGTCCAAGCGGAAGAAGGCACACGCGGCGGTGCTTTCTTTTTATTGAGCGATGCCTCGTATGGCGCCAACGAGCCTGCGATGGTGCGGCTGGAAGCGCAGGACATGAGCGCCGTAGCGGAATATGGCGGCGCGGACATTTACGTCTATCGGGTCAAGCAGCCGCTGGATTTTCTCAAGCGGCAAAAAAATCTGCACCGCATCGATGTCAAGGGGGATTATGCTGGCCCCGGGCTGGCCAATGCCCTGACACGAATCTGGGATAACTGGTGGATGGAATCGCGCAGCGCCTGGCGCGCGCTTTTTTCTCCGGAGGCGCGGCAGGCCGTCACCGAGCAAGCGCCCGGGGTGCGCTCGCATCCACTGGTGAATCAAAGCAGTCCGCCGGAAAAATTGCATCCCAAGTACCGGCCTTTGAAGGCGCATATTCTGGTAGACAGTTTCCGTTACCCGGTGCAGTTTGCCCAACCGATCAAACCGCCAGCCGGGGTCAAACTTTCCGGCAGCAGCAGCGAATTCATTCAACCGCAAAAAGGCAATGTGCTGATTCCGCTCGGCCAGCGTGAGCCTGGGCTGTATCTGGTGGAAGCCATGGTCGGCGACTATCGCGCGGTGACGCTGGTATTTGTATCCGACACGATTGCGGTGACCAAGATATCGTCGAATCAAATGCTGGTTTGGGCGGCGAATCGCCATAAAGGCAATCCGGTTGGTGGAACCGAGGTGGTGTGGAGCGATGGGGTCGGTGTATTGGGGAGCAGTGGCACCGATAAGCGCGGCGTGGTGCTCTTTCAACGGGCTGCCCCGGAAAAAACCTATGTTTTCGGTGAGGACCCACAAGGCGGCATCTTCATTGCAGAAAATTATTACTACGACAGCGAAATCTACAACACCAAGCTATACGCGGTGACCGATCGTCCGTTGTATCGCGCAGGCGATACCGTATTTGTAAAATTTCTCGGTCGCACCTTTCGTTCCGCCCGCGAATCGAGTGTCATTCAGGCTGCCGATCTTAAACTGGAAGTATTCGATGCCAACGGGTTTCCGGTCGCGGGTCAAAATTTGCGCATTACCCCGCAAAATGGAGCAGACACCAGTTTTCAATTGCCCGATAACGCCGTGGCTGGCGGTTACGAATTGCGCTTCACTTATAAAGGCGATGCGTATGGGGCGGCGTTCCGGGTGGCGGAATATCAAAAGCCGCATTTCGAAATCAATGTGTTGCCGGAAAAACGCGATTTCAAAATCGGGGAAGCGCTGAAGGGCCAGATCCAGCTGGTCTACCCGGATGGCAAGCCGGTGGCCGATGCCAAGGTTGAACTCTCGGTGCGCGCGCAGCGCCTGAGCATGATCGAGGGCGACCTGGGCTACGCCGGGCAATTCCCGGTCCAGCTCAGCACGGCGGTATTCGAAACCGATGCCAAAGGCATGGCCCCTTTCGAATTACCGGCTGCCGATGAGCCCAGCCGTTATGTCATCACCGTATTGGCGACCGATGGCGCGGCCTATCGCGTGCGCAGCACAAGGGAAATACTGGTCGAGCGCGGCGCGGGCACCTATGCGCTCAAAAGCGAGCGCGCTTTTTCCGCAGCCGGCGAAGCCGTCCGCTTTGCCATGCGTGCGCTTTCCACAATCGATACGGCACCGGTCGCCTCGTGGGAATGGGTGCGGCTGGAGAATCGCAAGCGTGCCTCCGGTGCATTGAAAGCAGGCGAGGATTTTTCCCTGACCTTTCAGGAGCCGGGCACCTATACTGTTTCGCTGCGCGATGCCCGAGGGAATATCGTCGGCGCAACATCGCATTACGTTAGCGGCCCCGGTATCGGTGCGCCGCAAGGCTCGGTGGAAATGGTTTTCGATAAAACCCAATACAAACCGGGTGAAACAGCACAGGCATTGATTACTTTCCCGCAAAAAGTTGATCAAGCGCTGTTTACGCTGGAGCGCGACCGCGTGGAAAAAACCGCATTGATGAGCGGCGGCGCACCGTGGGTGCGCGCGGTTCGGCTTTCCCCCATGCAATGGCGTGCCTCGATCCCGGTTCGCGAGGACTATGGGCCCAACATTACCTTTTCGGTGGTGTATACCAAGGATGGGGAATATGTTTTCCAGAATCTGGGGCTGAAGGTGGCGCAGCCGCGTATCGACATCGCCGTCAAGGCGGATAAATCCGTTTATATGCCGGGCGAAACGGTGACCCTCGATTTGACGGCGCAACTGGGCAGCAAACCCGCAGCGGGCGCACAACTGACGGTCAGTGTGGTCGATGAAATGATCTACGTATTGCAGCCCGAAATTGCGCCCAATGTCTTCGATTTTTTCTATCATCCGCGGCGTAACAATGTGCGCACCTCGGCCAGCCTGAACTTCATCGGCTATGATCTAGCCAAGCCACCCACCAAGCCTGCCTTGCCCACGCAGCGCCAGACGCATCAGCGCACCATCAAGGTTCTCGAACGTCCGCGCCGTGAAGATAAAGACACGGCGCTCTGGCAACCGGTGGTGAGCGTCGATAAAAACGGCCACGCGCGCGTTTCATTCACCATGCCCGATTCGCTGACCCGCTGGCGGGTGACCGTGCGGGCGGCGGACTCTGCAGGCATGGTCGGTCAAAATATCGCCCACGTGCGTTCGGACAAGAATTTTTATGTGAAATGGACCAGCCCCACCTGGATGCGCATGCAGGATGCGCCCAACGCCAGCGTGGCCATTTTCAATCAGGGTAACAGTGATGCCACGGTCGAGCTGGCCGCATCTGGTGCGGGCCTGAAGCGGCGCGATAGCATCAAGGTCAAACCGGGCGCCAACTTCCTTAGCCTGCCGCTGCAAGCGGCCACCAATCAGGCAGAGATCAACCTGACCCTTTCCAATGGCGGAAAAGTGATCGATGCGTTGGCGGTACCACTCAAAATTTTGCCGACGCAATGGCAAAGCCCGCGCTCGTTGAATATCCCCATCGCCGCTCAGGAAACAGCATTGAACCTGCCCGCCGACGCGCGCAATGTGCGCTTACAGTTTGCTGATTCGACGGCGCTACAATTCCGCCGGCTGATGGACGATCTGATCGATTACCCCTATGGGTGCGTGGAGCAGACCGCAAGCCGGCTGTTGCCCTATAGCCTCGCCTTGCAATCGTTGTTGCCCAGCGACCAGCGGCTGGACAGCCAATTGACCCAACGGTTACACAGCAGCCGCTTCCGTTTGGCGCAACTGGCCGGGCCACAGGCCACCTTTGGCTGGTGGAGCCCGCCGGATAAGGATGCCGATGCCTTGCTGACGACCTATGCCTATTACGCCGACTGGTACGCCAGCCGCGCGCTCAAACTGGACATGCCCGCTGGCCATTGGGATCGGCTGATCGAGGTGTACCGCAAGCAAGGTGTCAAGCGTTCGCGCTGGCATCGGGCCTTGATGCTGTCGTGGATGCAGGAAATGGGGCTGCCAGTTCGTTCGCTGGCCGAAGCGCTGGCTGAAGAGCAACTGGCGGCATCTTCTGCGCCATCTACGTCTAAAGGAGAAAAATCAGCCAAGCCCTCCCCCTTTACCAGCATGGTGCTGGCTCAAGACGAAGGCGATATTCCTGCCGCCATGACGACCTTGCTGATCGCACATATCGTGCAAACGGTGCAAGGCAAATTGCCTCAGGGCATGGCGCCCTTGCTGGAAAAAGCAGCGGCACAACTGAATGCGGTCAAGTTGCCCATTGGTGAATCTTTGTTGATGCTGACCGGCCGCCTGACCACGCAGGACGCCAAGCGTGTACTGGAAAATGTGCGGGCTGAAATGCCGACCATCGACCGCGCACTGACTTTGACCTGGACTTATCGCGCCTTGCGGGGCGCTTCGGCAAAAAATGCCGACAGCTTTTTGCGTGCGGCCGTTCCCTCGATCAATCTCGATGCACCGTGGCAGGCGATTGAAACCGCAACCGGTCAACAACTGTTCCGCTGGCCCAATGGCACCTTGCCTAACAGGATAAAACTGCCCCAGCCGCCACCGGCCGGTTTGGTTGCCGTCGCGCAATTCGACAGCCGCGAGGCCGAAACTTCGACTTTGCCGGTTCAGGTAGAACGTCGTCTCTATCGCCTGAGCCGCAACGACGATCACAACAGCAATAAAGCAGTGGTCAAGGCAAATAAAACAACCCCGGACACGCCCCCAGTACGGGGCCGGGTCAACTACGAATTTTCTACCGAGGCAACCCATTACGACCTCGAATTGGTGAAAGCTGATGACACGCTTGAAACCGATGAAGTTTATCTGGATGTGATCGAATTGAAAAAATTGTCCGGTCCCGCACTACGTTTCGGCATTCTCGAAGCGCCGCTGCCACCGGGAGCCATGGCCGAACGCACGACCTGGGGTATTACCACCCGCATGCCCGGCAGCGAGACGCAGCCTTTGGAGCGGGCACGCTACGAATCACGCTCCGATGGTTATGCCGTACCGGTTGAAGTGCTGGATAGCAAACTGCTGGTGAAACATCTGGTACGCATATCGCAAAGTGGCAAATTTGTATTGCCACCAGTACGTTACTACCGCATGTATCAACCCGAACAAAAAGCCTTCGAGGAAAAGCCGCATGCGCGGATCGATATTCGCTAGCCTTTGCGCCTGCACCTTGGTGATAGGCGCAGCCCATCCCGCCTATGCCGCGGACGAGGCCATGGTCGCCTGGCTGCGCGAGGGTCAAGTCAGTGTACGGGTGCTGACGGCCAATGGCTCGGTCGCCGCGAGTCGCGAGGCTGCAGCGCAAAAGGTGCCGCTGGGTAGCCTGTGGAAATTGTTTGTGTTTGCTTATTTAGCCGAACGCCGTAGCGAGGAACCCGCTTACGTGTGTGCCGACAAGCGTTCCGCGCCCGCGAGTGAAGAACATTATTGCTGTGAGCCGGGCGAAAGTGTAAGCCGTGGCCCGGCACTGGCGCGCTCATGTGCGCCCTACTATGCGCCCGCCCGTCTGCACATTACTGCAAACGACTGGCGAAACCACTGGAAGAACAGGGTTGATAAAAATGCGTCCACCTCCTGGTTGCTGGCACTGGAACGCTTGACGCCGGATACCGAAGTCCAACTGGACGCGTTGTTACAGACGCTGGCCATGATTACGCCGCAGGCCAGAGCCGAGGCACGGCGCGCCTTGCTGGAAACCGGTGTGGAAGGATATGGCCGCGGCGCCTGGGTGCAACTGGGCAGCGGCGTGCGCTACAAGACCTTTACCTGGCATCGCGAAAAAGGCATTGCCTTTGGCGGCGCAGCAGGCTGGTTGGCGGATGGGACGCCGTTCTGGTTCGGCGCGCGGGGCTCCAGTCGATCCGCGCTGACAACCTGGGCCGCCCCGCTTGCAGCGGCCCTTCCGCCGTTGCGTTGGCAGGATGGTGGAGAAGGGATAGACGAGCAAAAAAGTTGTGTCGATGTCGATTTTTTTGCGCGCTATGGCCTGCGTGCGGTGTGGCATAAAAGCGAGGCCGTGCAAGCGAAACCGGGCACGTTGAATGGCAGTTATCGGCTGGAATTCCGCAACGGCAACTGGCTCACCATTACGTCGCGCGGCCAATTATCGCTACGCGATGATCCGGTGCCTGCGATCAGCGGCCGCTTCATGCTTAACGATTACATTGCGCGTGTGATCGATCGCGAAGGCAACGCCGCCCATGTGCAGTCGGCGCGTGCACTGGCGATTGCGGCGCGCAGTTATCTGTTGCAAAACGCCCGGTTTGAAAACGGTTGCTGGCATATCGAGGATTCGAGCCGCACCCAGCGCGTCAGCGCCAATCCGCCCACTGATGCGGCACGCGCGGCGGCATGGTTTACCGACGAGATCGTTCTGAAAGGCGTACCGGTTCAATATCATCGCGATACCGGAGGCGTGAACCGGCTGGCCTGGCACGACGCCGTGGCGCAGGAAAAGACGAACCGGGATTTCGAGCAGATTCTTTCCGCTGCTTATCCCAAAGCCAGTCTGGGGGCATTAAATGGACGAGAGGATTGCACGCGCATGGAGGCGGCAGAAAAATGGTTGGGGCAGGCCGCACCGGTCTGGAAAAAGCAATTGCGCGCTGAGCCCGGGTACGAAACACTGGGGCAGCCCATCAAGGTATGCACATTGACCGACAGCGCGCATCCCTTTTCCGATCAGTTACGCCTCCGTATTTATGCCCGGGGCTGGCGCAGTCTCGACGAACGTACCACGCTGGCGCACGAATATCTGCATTTGGCCTTTCGTTTTCATCCCAACGGGTCGGACGAGGAATATATCGAGCGTCTTGCACGCCGTTTGATTGGGAGTTGATTCATGCATAGATTTTTTTTGCTGGCGATGATTGTTTTCATTCCACTACAGGCGGGCGCTCAAATCAATGTGGAGCTGCCGCGTGGTGGCTGGCGTTTTAGCGAAGGCGAAGCTGCTGGTTTTCGTCAGGAGGTGCACTATCCCGCATCCTCGGTCAATGCGGCAGGCCAGGCCGCGCAGGCGCTGATCAAAGGACACATTGCCAAACTTCCCAAGGAAAAGAGACCGGCTACATTGATTGTGAATGGCGTGGCCATGCCACTTTCGCTCAAGGAAAACGGTAATTTCGAGCGCCCCTATTCGTTTGGCGGGGGCTCCAACAGTATCGAGGTACGTACACCGGATGGCCGTCAGCATAAACGCGTTCAATTTTTTGACAGTTATTCCGGCAGACCAGCCGCCAAAATGCGCATTGTGCTTTCCTGGGATAGCGATGGCACCGACCTTGATTTGCACGTGGTTTCGCCCGATGGTGTTCATGTCTTTTACGGCAATCGGGTAGGCCAAAATGGCGGTGCGCTCGATATCGATGTCACCACCGGATACGGGCCGGAAATTTACGCCAACCCCGCTCCGCCGAAAGGGGTTTACCACGTATTTGTAAATTATTACGGCAGTGGCGGCGATAACCAGGAAGTCACCACAGCTCAGGTCGCCATTGTGACGCAGGAAGCCACGATCTCCGAAAAACGCCAGATTGTGCAGGTGCCTTTGCGCAAGGCGGGCGAACTCACCTTTGTCAAATCGTTCAGCTATCCATGAATTTTTATCGCTGGATAGGGTTCATGATGGTAGTCAGTGTGGCTGCATTGGCTGACGACGCCATACGCTTGGAGCTGCCGCGTGGTGGCTGGAATTACTCCGGCCTAACCGATCGTAGCGAGCAACGCGGCGTAGCCTATCCGACTCCGCCCATCGATCGCGGCGCGCAAAAACAGCGCATGCTGATTCAAGGTCATATTCAGACGGTCGGTAAAAAGCGCATGCCTGGAACCCTGATTGTGAACGGTAATTCAATGGCGCTTTATACGGGAGAAGACGGACGTTTCAGCCGTTATTACGCATTCGGTAGGGGTTCCAACAGTATCGAGGTGCGCGCTAATAACGGCAAATCCGGCAAGCGCGTCCAGTTTTATGAAGCCAACGCCACCCTGACTCAGGCGCAACTGCGCATTGTTCTTTCCTGGGACGCGCCGGAAGCCGAGGTCGATCTGCACGTCATCACGCCCGATGGGCAGCATGCCTTTTGGGCACATCCAGTGTTAACGGGCGGTGGTGGGCTTGATGTGGATAGTGTCGATGGTCCCGGCCCGGAAATGTTTTCGGTTACCGCACCCTTGCGAGGGGCTTATCATGTCTATGTGAACTACTGGGGCAATCTGGGGCCGGGCGGCTATCACTTCGACGAATCGACGCGCGAGAAACCGGTGATTACCACGCAGGTGACGCTGATCTTTAACGAAAATACGGCGCGTGAAAAACGTGAAAGTTTTGTGATTCCTTTACGCAAGATCAGCGATCTTACGTTGGTGAAATCGTTTATGTTTTAATACATAGAGACGTCGTTTTCCAGAGGCGGACACCACGGTATCTTGGCCAGTTTCAATCCGTGCCTGTGTTATCCTGCATGCAGGCCGCATAGTCTATTCCAGTCTTCGCTTCTGCAGCCCTTTCCCATTTACCCTCCTTGGCCTACCCTGACTGGCGCCTTGATACGGCGACAGGCCGATACTCTCTTCAGGAATTTTCATGTCTTTTGCTTCCCTCGGATTATCCGAACCCATTCTTCGCGCAGTTACCGAAAAAGGTTATACCGTTCCCACGCCGATTCAGGCTCAGGCGATTCCAGCCGTGCTTTCCGGTGGCGATTTGCTGGCGGGTGCCCAGACCGGAACCGGCAAAACGGCTGGGTTCACCTTGCCTATCCTGCAGCGGCTTTCAACCACCCCGCCAAAGGCGGTGTCGAAAGTGCGCCCGGTCATTCGTGCGTTGATTCTTACTCCTACGCGCGAGCTTGCCGCGCAAGTCGAGGAAAGCGTGCGCGACTACGGCAAGTACGTCGATCTCAATTCGATGGTGATGTTCGGCGGCGTCGGCATTCACCCGCAAATCGCGCAGTTGAAAAAGCGGGTCGATATTCTTGTCGCCACGCCGGGCCGTTTGCTCGATCATGTTCAACAACGTACGCTCGATCTTTCGCATATCGAAATTCTGGTGCTCGACGAAGCCGATCGCATGCTCGACATGGGATTTATTCATGACATCAAACGGGTCCTGGCCTTGTTACCCAAGCAGCGCCAGAACCTGTTGTTTTCCGCCACTTTTTCTGACGAAATCAAAACGCTGGCGGATAGCTTGCTGAATGCGCCCGCGTTGATCGAAGTGGCGCGCCGCAATGCCACCGCCGAACTGATTGCGCAGAAGGTTCATCCGGTCGATCGCGACAAAAAGCGCCACCTCCTTACCCACCTCATCAAACAAAACGATTGGCACCAAGTGCTGGTATTTACGCGCACCAAGCACGGTGCAAACCGGCTGGCCGAGCAGCTCAACGATGCGGGTATTCCGGCACTCGCGATCCACGGCAACAAGAGTCAGGGCGCGCGTACCCGTGCACTTGCGGAATTCAAAGGCGGCCAATTACGCGTGTTAGTGGCGACCGATATTGCCGCACGCGGAATCGATATTGTGGAATTGCCGCACGTAATCAATTACGAGTTGCCGAATGTGCCCGAGGACTATGTGCATCGCATTGGCCGCACCGGCCGTGCGGGGGTAGAGGGTGAAGCGATTTCGCTGGTGTGCGTCGACGAACTGGCTTTTTTGAAGGATATCGAAAAACTGATTAAACGCTCGATTCCTAAGGAAGTGATCCCCGGTTTTGAAGTCGATCCCACGATCAAGGCTGAACCTATTGTGATGGGCGGGCAACAGCGCGGCAGGCGTTCCGGGCAGGCGCAGGCTAAACCCAGATCAGGCGTGACCGCATCGAAAGGCCCAAAACCGGGCGGCAGTTTTGGCGGGCTGGCTGGACATGCAGGCGTGCGCCGAAAATCGGGCGCGCGCGGGCGATAGAGATCATCGGCAACACTGAATCAAGCGCGATCAGGAAATGGCGACATGCAATACGGGCAGCATGATTGTTCCTTGTCGCACGATTGTTCGCAAACCGTACAAATTTTTCGCGGTTTATCGGTGGAAGAGAGGGCTTCGATCAATTCTTCGTTGCGGTAAATTCCAACTGACCACGTAGAAGAAGATTTCGATTCCGAAAAGCGCGTTTGGAGTTGGTCGATAATTTTGTTATAGAAGTCGGCCAATTGGAAAACATTGGCTCGGTCTGAAATTCTCAATGTGAACGCCAGCAGGTTCCAGTCTCCCTGAAACTCACTTTCGATTGCGTGCACCAAAGGTTGCTGTGTGGCCCAGGCAGCGAATTCATCGGCAATCGTATCTTCAGGAAATTGCTTTTGCCATTTTTGCTGCCTGGTTTTTTGGTGCGACATGGTGTTACAACGTTGCGTGCTTATTTGTACTTGATGCCGCACCCATATGCCTTGGTGCTGGCCATCGAGACCGGCTTGTTTGATTTCGATTCATCGAGCGCCGCGACCACATAATTTTTCGCGCCTTTGACATCGTCCTTGTTGGCTGATGGTTTATCGTCGATTGCGCCGGCATAGACGAGCATGCCTGCCGGGTTGACGACATACATGTGCGGCGTGGTTTGCGCATTGTAATTTTTACCGACCTGGCCTTCCGCATCGTTTAGGTAAGCATCAGGGGACGCTTTTTTATCGCTGATAAAGGCTTTGAGCTTGTCGTTGCTCATGTAGTCGTGATGACTGGTATGCGTCGAGTTGATGGTGAGCCAGACGGTATCCTTGGCGTCGTATTTGTTTTGCAGTGACTGCATGTTGTTGCTGTCGTAATGTTTTTGCACGAACGGGCAATTCGGATTGCTCCATTCGAGCACAACGTGCTTTCCTTTGTAGTCGGAAAGTTTGACCGTTTTTCCATTGACGTCAGCCAGCGAAAAGTCGGGTGCGGCCTGGCCTACGGTTGCCGCAGCAAAAATTGCGCCGGAGAAGAGCGCGGAGGTAGTGAGTAGAGTGGCAATAATGGTTGGTTTCATGACGGGCTCCAAAATAAGTTGATCGGCTTTAAGAACGGGAAAGTAAGAGAACGGCAGCGCAACAAAGTTTCAATGCTTTTCAGGCAAGGTCTTCCAAACAAGCCCCTTCCTTGCGCAAAACAAAATCAGGCCATACGTTTTTTCAATTCGCTATCCACGGCGTGCATGTATTCTTCAGTGGTGAGGTAGGGGTGATCCGGGCGGATTAGTATTGCGAGATCCTTGGTCATGCGGCCGCTTTCCACCACATCGACACAGGCCTTTTCCAGGGTCCGGGCGAAATTCACCACTTCCGGTGTATTGTCCATGCGGCCGCGAGCTTGTAATCCGCGGGTCCAGGCGTAAATGGAGGCGATGGGATTGGTCGAGGTGGGCTTGCCCTGCTGGTGCAGGCGATAGTGGCGGGTGACGGTGCCGTGGGCGGCTTCCGATTCGACCGTCTTGCCGTCAGGCGACATCAAGACCGACGTCATCAAACCCAGCGAGCCATAGCCCTGTGCCACCGTATCCGATTGCACGTCACCGTCGTAGTTCTTGCAGGCCCACAGGTAACCGCCGCTCCATTTCAAATTGGAAGCGACCATGTCATCGATCAGACGGTGCTCGTAAGTTAATCCAGCCGCGTCAAATTTTGCCTTGAATTCAGCATCGAAAAGTTCCTGAAACAGATTTTTGAAGCGGCCATCATAAACTTTGAGGATGGTATTTTTGGTCGACAAATAGACCGCATATTTACGCTGCAAGCCATAGTTAAAGCAGGCACGGGCGAAACCCTTGATCGATTCGTCAAGGTTATACATGGCCATGGCCACGCCCGCTCCCGGCGCTTTGAATACTTCCTTTTCCACAGGTGCCGAACCGTCAGTGGGCGTGAATACCAGCTTGAGCGTGCCGGCGCCTTCAAATTTATGTTCGGTGGCGCGATATTGATCGCCGAAACCATGACGCGCGACAACCACCGGTTTATCCCAATGCGAAATCAGTCGCGGCACGTTTTTGCAGATGATTGGTTCACGAAAAATGGTGCCGTCAAGAATGTTGCGGATGGTGCCGTTCGGACTTTTCCACATTTGCTTGAGATTAAATTCCTTGACGCGTGCCTCGTCCGGCGTAATGGTGGCGCACTTTACCGCGACGCCATATTGCTTGGTCGCCATCGCCGAATCGACGGTCACTTTGTCGTCGGTCGCATCGCGGTGCTCCATGCCCAAATCGTAGTATTTGAGATCGATATCGAGGTAGGGGAGGATGAGTTTTTCGCGGATCATCTGCCAGATGATCCGCGTCATTTCATCGCCATCCATTTCGACGACGGGATTTTTAACCTTGATTTTGGCCATGCAAGACTCCTGCTAAAAGCGTGGATAGGGGGAGAAAGCACCGATTTTCTGTGAAGAATCGGGCGGAACGAAGCGCGAATTATAACAAAGCACGCCAGAAGGCTCGTTCAGCCAGCCTTATCGTGGAATAGGGGGAAGTATTGACGAAATCAGAGTAAGGTCAATTTTTATTAGGATGCGGACAGCAAAACGCCACGCAAGAATGCGTGGCGTTTCCGTGACTATCGTGTTTTTGACCCTTAAAAAGAGGCGCAGACCGTAAATACAGCGCTCTCATTAGCGCCGGTAATTGCAGCCAAAGCCACGGCATCTGCCGCGGTAGCAGCATTATTACCGGTCAGGACGCGCACCGCGCCGGTTGCGGGATTGCCGTCGTCCATGGTCTGATCAATCTGGCGGGCAAAGCGGCCGCTGATATTGCCGGTACACACAAAGAAGGCGCCGTTGAAAGGCTGTGTGGGGGCTGTCAGGACGGCGGCGCCGGTGATGCCTACGTTACCATTTTCGGAATTCAAGTGGCGATAATCGGCAGCGGCGACGGCGGTCGGGCCCGTCGCCAGATTGGCCAAACGGATATGCTGCCAGAACAAAAACGATTCATCTGTAGCGGCGGTCGAATTCCAGGTGCCTTCGATGCGCCCATTGCCCAATGTTGCGGCGGGAGTCGAAGCCTTTGTTCCGCTGCTGAGATTGGTATCGGCGCGCGGATCATCACCCGGCATGGCTTTGAAGCGATCCTGGTAGGCATAGACGTGGCTTGCCGTCACTTTCAAATCGTTGACCAGGCTTTTTACTTTCGCGCTGTTGATGAGTTCCTGCCCTTTCAGAATACCGCCGAGCAGCAAGCCGATGATGACGAGCACAATAGCAATTTCCACTAGCGTAAAGCCGACATTTTTCTTTTTCATGGGTGTTGTCTCCAGAATATAGGATGCTTGAGTCCAAATTAAAAATTTTTATCTTGCAAAATACGTTCGCAAGCACAGTTAACAACTGTTTATAACTGATGTCAAGAGACCTGATACATTTTTTCTTGCCTGCCTGAAACGGTCGCAGTGAAAAAACAGATAAGAAAGGCTTTCTTGTTACAATCGCAAAACTTGGCCAAGCGAGACTGGTTAGTCTGTTGCAAACCGAAGGGGGAAGCGTGAAAAAAGAAGGATTCTGGAAGACCGATTGGTTTTTGGCGATCATTATCGTGGTTGCTGTATTTATCCTCGACCGCGCAACCGGATTGATCGAGGGCGTGGAGACCAAGGCCTACGACTGGGGCGTTAATTTCACCACAAAAACACCTAGTGATAAGGTGGCCATTATCGCTATCGATGAGGAAAGTATCGCTAATATTGGTCGCTGGCCGTGGCCGCGCGATATTCACGCCAGGATGATTGATAAACTTGCCGAGGCCAATGCAAAGGTGATCGGCAATACGGTGTTTTTTTTCGAGCCGCAGAAGGACCCGGGGTTGCTTTACATCAATAAGTTGATGGAAATCTATAACAAAAATAAATCTGTCAACGTACCTGCTACGGAAAATATCTCCCCCTCTTCCTCTACTCCAAACAAGCCGGCTACTGCACCTGTTGCAGTACCTGCAACAGAGGATTTCGCCCAGTTTGGCGCGGTATTAAGCGAAGCCGAGCAAGTGCTCAATACCGATCGCCGCCTTGCCGAAAGCATCAAAAAGGCGGGCAATGTGGTATTAGCCACGTTGTTCGATTTAACCTTTGAATCTCCCGTGGGTCGCCCGGATAAGCCGTTGCCTGATTACGTCGCCCGCAGTGCTATTGGCGGGGGCGCAGCCGACCCAGGGGAGTTTCTCTATGGACAACCCGGCGCGCTGTATCCCATCGAGGAGTTGGGCAGCGTGGCGACGGGTGTCGGGCATCTGAGTTCGGTATTGGACGCAGATGGCGGTACGCGCCGTGACGCAACCCTGGTCAATTATTTTGGCCAGCAATATCCCTCACTGGCCATGATGGTAGCGGCCAAAAGCCTTAATCTGGATGCCAAGGATGTTCGCGTGACGCCCGGCGAAAGCGTGTCGTTGGGAACGCTTCGAATTGTGACTGATGAACGCGGGTTGATGCTGCCTTATTTTTACAAGAGTAATGGCGATCGGCCTGCTATCGCCATTGATTCTTTTTTCAATGTGATGTCTGGCAAGATTCCTGCGCAAAAATATCAAGGCAAAATCGTGTTGATCGGCGCGACAGCCCCCGGTATTGGCGCTCTGCAAGTGACGCCCATCGGTCCTTTGACACCCGTGGAAAAGCTGGCGCACTCGGTATCGTCGATATTGCAACAACAGTTTTTCCGTACGCCAGGATGGGCATTGTGGGTGTCCCTGCTCGCATTTGTGTTGATTGCCGCCTATCTGGTCGCCCTGTTTCCGCGCTTGACTGCCGGCAAAAGCGCAATCATTACAGCGATTTTATTTATTGCCTTGTTCGGCGCACATTTCGGTTTAATGGCGGGGCCGGGCATTTGGGTCAAGTTGATGTTGCCGGCATCGCTGTTGGTCATTGGTCATTTGTTGCTGACGACCAAGCGGTTTTTGATCACGGAGCGCGGTAAGCAGCAGTCCGATGCGGCGGGAGCGGAGTCCAATCGTATGCTCGGCCTGGCGTTTCAACAGCAAGGCCAGCTGGATATGGCTTTTGACAAATTCCGCAAGTGTCCGGTGGATGAACAGTTACTGGAAAATATTTATTCACTCGCGCTGGACTTTGAACGCCGCCGCCAGTTCAACAAGGCGGAATCGGCGTTCATGTATATCAATCAACACAATCCCCAATTCCGCGATGTGGCTGAACGCATGAATCGCGCCAAGGCGATGTCCGAAACCATTATTCTTGGCGGTTCGTCAGCAGCGCGCTCCAATGCCGCGACGATGGTGTTATCCGGTAGCGGTGAGAAGCCCATGCTGGGACGCTATCAGGTTGAAAAGGAGCTGGGCAAAGGGGCAATGGGTGTGGTTTATCTGGGCAAGGACCCCAAGATTGGCCGCGAGGTGGCGATCAAAACCATGGCGCTATCAGCTGAATTTGAAGGTGACGAACTGCAGGAAGCAAAAGACCGTTTTTTCCGCGAAGCCGAATCGGCAGGCAAGCTCGACCATCCCAATATTGTGCGCATTTTCGACGCCGGCGAAGAACACGATCTCGCCTATATTGCAATGGAGTTTCTCAAGGGCAAGGATCTCACGCCTTTTACCAAAATGCCCAGTCTGCTCCCGTTGCCCAAAGTGTTATCGATCATCGAGCGCACCGCCGATGCGCTTAATCATGCGCACAGCATGGGCATCGTGCATCGTGATATCAAGCCCGCCAACATCATGTACGACACCGATACCGATATTGTCAAAGTAACCGATTTCGGTATTGCGCGCGTAACGGACTCTTCCAAAACCAAGACTGGCATGGTGTTGGGCACGCCGTCCTACATGTCGCCCGAACAATTGGCTGGAAAGAAAATCGATGGTCGCTCGGATCTGTTTTCGCTGGGCGTCATGCTTTATCAGCTGGCTTGTGGGCGGCTTCCGTTTGAAGGTGAATCCATGGCGCAATTGATGTTCAAGATTGCCAACGAAGAACACCCCAATGTCCTGGAATATAACCCGGCGCTGCCAGCATGGATGAAAGAATTGATCGACCATGCGCTGGCCAAAAATGCAGACGAGCGTTTTCAGAACGGCGCTGCTTTTGCGGCCGCAATCAGAACGTATAGACAAACGGGTTAGTCCTGCGTCATGCCGCTTTCCGCACCCCAAGCTGTTCGCCAGCCCTTGCACCGGCGTACCATCGAGATACGCGGGTATAAGCGCGAAGATGGCCTTTACGACATCGAGGGCCACCTTACCGATGTAAAAGATTTTGATCTACAGGTATCCGGTGGATATCGGGCGGCAGGTGAGCCCATTCATTCCATGTGGTTACGCATCACTATAGACAAAACCTTGACCATAATGGATGCGGAAGCGTTTACCGAGGCCATGCCCTATGCCGGATTTTGCGACCAAATTGGCCCTGCTTATAAAAAATTGATTGGCTTGGCCATCCGGCCAGGCTTTAATCATCGCGTACAGGACTTGTTGGGCGGAATACAAGGATGCACACATATCACAGAGTTGATTGGGGCCTTGGCCACTACAGCCTTTCAAACCATGGCCGGGCAAGGGCATCAGGATCCCGCCGCGCAACCGTATCAACTTGATCGCTGCCATGCCTTGGCCCGCGATGCGCCCGTTGTTGCCCGCTACTATCCAAAATGGTACATCGGCCACGCGCCGATTCAGGGTAAAAGTAACGAATCAGAAAATCATTAGTGTGAGACTGGTAAAATAAGGCCTGCCGTGGATATTCATTCCACGGTTTCTGTTTTTTTCTAGAGGGTTTTTCCATGAATGTCCATGAATACCAGGGCAAGGAAATCTTGCGCAAGTACGGTGTAGCTACGCCTCGCGGTATTCCGTGTTTTTCGGTTGATGAAGCCGTCAAAGCCGCTGAAACGCTGGGTGGCAAAGTCTGGGTAGTAAAAGCTCAGATTCATGCGGGTGGCCGCGGCAAGGGGGGCGGCGTCAAAGTCGCCAAGTCGATTGACGAGGTGCGCGATTACGCCTCCAAAATCCTCGGCATGACACTGATCACCCCTCAGACCGGCCCTGAAGGCCGCGCGGTGAAGCGCCTGCTGATTGAAGAAGGCGCTGACATCAAAAAAGAACTCTATGTCGGTATGGTCGTCGACCGTGCCAGTCAGCGCGTTGTGCTTATGGCTTCTTCAGAAGGCGGCATGAACATCGAGGAAGTCGCGGAGCAGCATCCAGAGAAGATTCATAAGGTTGCCATCGATCCATTTAAGGGCTTGCCCACTGCAGCCGCAGAAGATATTGCACGCAAGATTGGTATTCCCGAACTGGCGATCGACCAGGGTGCTGCCTTCATGCAATTGCTTTACAAGGCGTTCGACGAATGCGACTGCTCGCTGGCTGAAATCAATCCACTCATCTACACGGGCGACAACAAGGTGCTGGCACTGGATGCCAAGCTCAACTTCGATTCCAACGCCTTGTATCGCCACCCCGAAATTGTTGCCCTGCGCGACCTCGACGAGGAAGATCCGGCGGAAATCGAGGCCTCCAAATTTGATCTCGCCTATATCTCGTTGGATGGTGACATTGGCTGCCTGGTCAATGGGGCTGGCCTCGCCATGGCGACCATGGATGTGATCAAGCTCTACGGAGGCGCCCCCGCCAACTTCCTCGATGTGGGAGGCGGCGCCACCACCGAGAAAGTGACGGAAGCCTTCAAGATCATGCTCAAGAACCCAAACCTGAAGGCCATCCTGGTCAACATCTTCGGCGGCATCATGAAATGCGATGTGATCGCCAATGGCGTCATCACCGCCGCACGCGAGGTGCAGCTGAAGGTGCCATTGGTGGTGCGCATGAAGGGAACAAATGAAGAGCTAGGCAAACAGATTCTCAAGGATTCCGGACTGCCGATTATTTCAGCCAACAATATGGCGGAAGCGGCTGAACGCGTGGTTGCGGCGGCGAGGGGGAAATAACAGCCGTCGTCCCCGCGCAGGCGGGGACCCAGTGGCGTTTAACAACATGGAAAAACAGTTCTACGTATACATGTTGGCAAGCGATCGCAATGGAACGATTTACATAGGCATGACTTCGGCTTTGGCAAAGCGAATCTGGGAGCATAAAGAAGGTTTTGTAAAAGGATTTACCAAGGAATATGGCACTCATAAATTGGTATGGTTTGAGCTTCATGAAACAGCAGAAAGTGCAATCAGTCGCGAAAAGCGCATCAAAAAATGGAATCGTGATTGGAAAATCAGGCTGATTGAAGAAGTCAATCCGTACTGGAATGATTTGTACTTGACATTAACGGCTTGAACGACACTGGATTCCCGCTTTCGCGGGAACGACGAATAGCAATACCATTTTGGCAGCCTGATAAAAACGACTAAGAGATAGAGAAAAAGCATGAGCATCCTGATCAACAAAAATACCAAAGTCATCACGCAGGGCATCACCGGCAAGACCGGCATGTTCCACACCAAAATGTGCAAGGAATATGCAAATGGCGCCAACTGCTTCGTCGCCGGTGTGACGCCCAAAAAAGGCGGACAGCACTACGAAGGCATCCCCATCTTCGAAACTGTGAAAGAAGCCAAAGCCGAGACTGGCGCGACAGCCTCGGTGATCTACGTGCCGCCGCCATTTGCAGCGGCGGCTATCGACGAAGCCGTGGATGCAGGGCTCAATTTGGTGATCTGTATCACTGAAGGCATTCCAGTGCACGACATGATCCGCACGCGCAGGAAAATGGAAGGGAAGAAGACCATTCTCGTTGGGCCGAACTGTCCAGGCGTCATTACGCCAGATGAAATCAAGATCGGCATTATGCCCGGCCATATTCATAAAAAAGGCCGCATCGGCGTGGTGTCGCGCTCCGGTACACTGACTTACGAGGCAGTGGGACAATTAATGCAGTTGGGCTTGGGACAATCCTCCTGCGTTGGCATTGGCGGCGATCCGGTAAATGGCCTGAAACATATCGATGTCATGAAAATGTTTAATGATGATCCGGAAACCGACGCTGTCATCATGGTGGGCGAAATCGGCGGTGACGCCGAGGAAACTTGCGCGCGCTGGGTCAAAGACCATATGAAAAAACCGGTGGTGGGCTTCATCGCCGGCGTCACCGCGCCGCCCGGCAAGCGTATGGGGCATGCCGGCGCCATCATTTCCGGCGGCAAAGGTACCGCGCAGGAAAAACTCGCGGTGATGGAGGAATGCGGCATCAAGGTGACGCGCAATCCAGCCGAGATGGGCACATTGCTAAAGTCGGTGTTATAAAATGCTGTAAAAGATAATTTGTACGCAGGATTTATCAGGAATTTCATACTCATGATTCGGAGAACAGAGCCGTGAATAAATATCAGTACTGTTTTATTTTGTTGGTTGTTCTTTTTGTTTATACGGCCCATGGTATGGCCGAGCAAAAGAGCGAAGCCACAGCAGCGGAAAATCAGGCTGCATATTTAAAAGCGGGAAAAATTCCGGTTCCCACATTTTTCAAGCGTCCGGAATTTGTCCAGATGGTAATGTCACCGGATGGACAGAAGCTGGCCGCCCGGGTGCCATTCAAGGGCCGCAACAATCTGGTTGTAATCGATCTCGCCAAACGTACCCGTCAGGTCATTACTGCTTTTGATTCGGTCGATGTGGCAGATATTTCGTGGATCAACAACCAGCGTATTTTCATGCGTATCGCCGATGGACAGGATGTCAGCGGAAAATTCAATTATCGTGGTCAGTGGGCGATCAACTGGGATGGCACTGAACTCTATGACCTGAGCCGCCTGCGTTCGTCAAACATGGTCACCGCCTCGACGATCAGTTATACCAAAATCATTCCGCTCAGCCGCACCTACGATGACTCAGCCGATATGATTGTTTTAAGCAACCAACGCGCGCGCGATAGCGACGATGTGTATCGGCTGAATACCAAAACCGGAAAATTCAAGCTGTTGTCTTTTGATAGCCCCGGGCGCACCCACGAGTGGGTGCTCGATCGTAATTTGGTGCCGCGTGTAGCTACCCGCCTTGAAGAGCGCAAGGACAAGAATAGTCCGCAGATGGCGACGGTCTGGCATCGCACAGGCGAGGACGGAAAATGGGAAAAAATTTACGAATACCCGCAAAGAATAGGCGGCGATGCATTCGAACCCCTTGCCTTCGATTATGACAATCGCACGCTTTATGTTTCCTCCAATGTGGGGCGCGACAAGCAGGCCATTTTTAAGTTCGATACGCAAACCAAAAAGCTGGGCGATCTGGTATTTGAGCACCCCTTGATTGATGTTGAAGGCGGGTTGCTGTTTAGCCGCAGCGAAAAAAAATTGCTCGGCATACGTTATAGCGCTGAAAAACCAGCCGTGAAATGGTTTGATGTGGAAATGGAAAATCTGCAAAAGCAGATCGACGCTTTGTTCCCGGGTACGCTCAATACCATTTCCATAGGAGATGGTGATCAAAAAAATATGTTGATATTTGCCTATTCGGATACCGATCCCGGGATGTATCACTTGTTCGACCGCGAAAAGCTCACCATCGAACCTTTAGTCAAACAACGTGAATGGCTGAGCGCCGACCTCATGTCGCCACGCAAATTTATTACCTATAAAACGCGTGACGGTGTGGAAATCCCCGCCTGGCTGACGATTCCCAAAGGCAGCAGCGGCAAGAACCTGCCGCTGGTTATCAATATTCACGGTGGGCCGCAGGTACGTGGTTATGGTGGGGTGCAATGGGGGCTGCCCGAGGCGCAATTTTTTGCTTCGCGCGGTTACGCAGTGCTCGAGCCGGAGCCGCGCAGTTCGACCGGATTCGGGCGCAAGCACGATACCCTGGGGCACAAACAATGGGGCCTCGCCATGCAGGATGATATTACCGATGGCGCCTTGCATCTGGTCAAGGAAGGGATCGTCGATAAAAGCCGCATGTGCCTTTTTGGCGGCAGCTATGGCGGTTATGCCACTTTGCAAGGGATGGTGAAGGAGCCGGAGCTGTTTAAATGCGGTGTTGCCTATGTTGCGGTATCGGATTTATTTTTGTTTCAAAAAGTAAGCTGGTCGGATATCGCGCAACAAAGCGATTATCTGGAAACCGATTTCATTCGCCTTGTCGGCGACAGCACCATCGACAAAGCACAATTCGAATTGACCTCACCGGCGCGGAATGCCGACAAAATCAAAGGCCCCATCATGATTGCCATGGGTGCGGAAGACGTGCGCGTGCCCTTGATACACGGCGAGCGCATGCGCGATGCGCTGGAAAAAGCAGGCAAAAAACATGAGTGGGTGGTGTATTCTGGAGAGGGACACGGCTTCAATAAAGATGAAAATGTGTTCGATTTTTGGAGTCGTGTGGAGCGGTTCCTCGGCGCCAATTTGAAATAAGCAACGATATAAACGAGGCGCTCCCTGCACCCGCGCAGGCGGGGAAATTCGTGAATGCACAAGCAGATAGAAAAGTTTTCATCGAAAAACACTTCAACAAGGAAACTGCATTGCCGCTGCGTAACATCAGCTATTTCAGCAACGTTTCTTTCATGAACATGATTTGCGCATAAAAAAGAAAATCGCCATTCGATTTTTTGGCAAAGCCATGCCCTTCGTCATTGGCCATTAAAAACCATACTGGCGTGCCCTGCTTTTTCAGCTTGGCCACGATTTGCTCGGCTTCGGTATAGGGGACGCGCGGATCGTTTTTCCCCTGAATCACGAAAAGCGGTTTTTTGATTTTTTCGGCATGGTTTAGCGGGGATATTTTTTCCAGGAAGGCGCGCATCTCCGCATCGCGCTCATCACCATACTCATTACGACGCTGATCGCGCCGATAGCTCTCGGTATTGTTCAAAAAAGTAATCCAGTTAGAAATACCTACAGCATCAATGGCGCCGACTATGCGCTCAGGGTAATGTACGGAAACGGCCAAGCTCATGTAGCCTCCATAGCTGCCGCCACTGACCATGACCCGGCTGGCATCAAGATCAGGTTGTTCGCGTATCCAATCGAGCAGCGCGCCCATGTCCTTGACCGAATCTTCGCGTTTTTTGCCGTTATCCAGCGCCAGAAAGGTTTTGCCGAATCCCGACGAGCCGCGCACGTTGGGATAAATAATGGCAATGCCCAATTCGTTGATGAAATAATTGCTGCGATTAATAAAGCCGGGGCGCGCCTGTGCTTCCGGGCCGCCGTGAATGTTGATGAGCACCGGGCGTTTACCGGCAAATTTTTTCGTATCGGGCTGATACAAAAAGCCGGAAATCGTCAGGCCATCAAAACTTTTCCAGCGCACCAGCTTGGGCTCGACGAAATCCATCGGATTGAGTTCACGACTGCTGCCCTGTGTCCAGCGCGTTATCTTTCCTGTTTCAATATTGAGAGAATAAACATCGCCGGGCGAACGTGAGGAAGCGACATTGAATGCCAGGTCTTTGACTTTATGAGGCTCCTCGCCGATTTCATCTTCTGCTCCAGAATTTCGCCAGTGCAGGCCGGAGATTTCCCCAGGAATCAGTGCAGGGCGCGGCAGCTCTTTGAGGGTATCGAGATCGAGGAAGCGCAATACACTTGAGCCTTCTTCATTGGTAATAAAAGCAATTCGCCTGGCTTTGTTTGAAATGGCGAAATCATCCACATCGAATTTGAGATGTTCGGTCAGCACACGGTGCTTCCCGCTGGCAATATCAATCAACATCAGGCGGCGGAATTCGCTGTCGCGATCGCACACAACATAAATGCTTTTGCCGTCTCGTGAGTAGCGTGGCGGGCCGTAAAACACGGGGGCCGCATCAGGCATACGCGCAGCGGTCAGTCGGCGCTTTTCACCGCTGCCAATATCCATTGTCCAGAGATGCGATTCGTTGGCGGAAATATATTCGAGAAAGACGAGCTGTTTTTCGTCCGGCGACCAGCGAAATCCGAACCAGCGTCCCCCATCCAGCGTTGCAATGACCTTATCGGTTTCCGGCTTGAGTGGATCCATGATGTGCACTTTGCTTAGCGCCTGGCGCCCGGCATTATTTCGATCGATGGTTGTGGTGGTGTAAACGATACGATTGCCTTTGCGGTTCCAGGCTGGCGTGGCAGCACGTTCCTCGGGATCACTCAGCGGGGTAATTTTTTTGCTGGGGAGATCCATACGAAATATCTGAAAAACCTCGTTGCCACCGCTCGCCCGCTCGAACAATAGATATTCGCCTTTATAAGGCTGAAAAACGGCGCTGCTAACCGCATCCTTGAAATCGGTGAGCGGCACAGCAACCTCGCCCGGAGCGGCCAACATATGAAGCTGCTGGGTATCCTTGAGACGGGTACGGATCAACAAGCCGCTTTGCGCCGGTTGCCAGCTTAATACGGTTGAAGACTTAAACTCGGTATAGGCCTTGAGTTTATCGACCATTTCCAGCGGTATTTTCGGAATGCCGTCGATCACCAGATTATCGGTTGGAATAAGGTAATCTTTTTCTGCTGCATATATTCCCAGCGTTACGAACGTTGCCGCTACATAGACAAAACGCACAAAAAAATGTTTCATAGCAGGTTCTTTAATAGTTTGATTAATTACCTATGGTAACAGGGCGCGCTGGGTCCGCAATCCATTCACTCCAGGAGCCAGCATAGAGCCTAGAGCCCTTCAACCCGGCATATTCCATGGCGAATACATTGGCACATGCCGTGACGCCGGAACCACATTGATGGACAACCTGATCGGGCGATTTTTTTTGCATCAGCGACAGAAACGCGTCATGCAATTCATGCGGCGCTTTCAATGTGAGATCGGTATTAAGGTTATTTTTGAAAAAATGATTGCGAGAGCCGGGAATATGTCCAGCAATCGGATCGATAGGCTCGATATCGCCACGATAGCGCTCCGGGGCTCGGGCATCGATCAAGATCATGGTTTCATCGTTCAATCTGGCTTGAACATCCTGCGCCGTCATCGTCATTCGTGAATTGGGGCGACCTTGCAGCGAAGTTGTATTTGCAGCCAGAATGTCGCGCGACAGTGCCCGGCCCTCAGCCATCCATTTGGTAATACCGCCATCGAGCAGATGGACATTGTCAAAACCGATCCAGCGCGCCAGCCACCATAAACGTGCTGCATAAGGTCCTCCCGCATCATCATAGGCCACCACGTTTGAGTGCACGCTTACACCATGTTGGGCTAGAAATTGAGTAAAGGCCGCAGGAGAAGGGAGGGGATGGCGCCCATTTTTGCCAGTCTTTTCACCGGAAAGGTCAGTTTCAAGTCTCGCAAAATGCGCTCCAGGAATGTGACCCTCGGCGTAAAGACATTCGCCCTTTTTTAAATCGGTCAGTTCGTGGCGGCAATCGAAGACTATCCACGAAGAATCACTTAAATGCTGGGCAAGTGTGGCGCAGGAAACCAGCATACTTTTCTCCACTATAAAAGCATATGTTACCGCGTAATCAATCTTCTTCGATGGAAAGCCCAGTTTCTTGACGCTGGAACGCGCTTAGTAAGCAGGCCAGCTGGACTGACGATCGCAGTAGTACTCTACTATTTAGTCCAATTGGGTGAAATATGCCAACGGTTAAAATTTGCAGCAGCGTCGAGCCGATTATTCCCGCCATTACGAAGTAAAAAAACACACACTGGTTCGCCTGTGGCACCCAGTTTTTACATTGACGTAGGCACAGGCGAAAAAATCCTGAGATGAGCCCAATGAGTTCAGCGCGCGTATTTTCACCGAAAAAAGTAGGCCACAGCAGTGAAGCGATCCCTAAACCGAGTGAAATTATAAATATGAGCCGAGAAACTCGTTGCTTAATTACGCATCAAAAATCAATAAGGGAAAATGAACACGAAACGCATCTTGAAAAATGCCCGGCTGTTGAACAGTGCTGGTGAGAAGACATTGCGGTTATTGGGGCCTGCATTTGCTGCGGCGCTGCGTATGCAGCAGCGTTAAGGAAAACCGGCGCTTTACCCCATCTTCCTGCTGTTGAAATGCCACAAAACGACCTGTGCCATCACCTGCTGAACGAATAGCAACAGCGAGACAACCGTCTGATCAGTGTTTTATGCATGACTGCTGAAGATATCATCGCCGGGATTTTTACTACTGGGCAAACGGCTTATTGAAATGCTACAGCCTATTTCAGCTTGGTTTCCTTATACATCACGTGTTTACGTGCCTTGGGATCGAATTTACTGATCTCCATTTTTTCCGGCATCGTACGTTTATTCTTGGTCGTGGTATAAAAATGACCAGTGCCTGCAGAAGACTCTAGCTTGATTTTTTCGCGTCCGCCTTTTGCCACGATCCTCTCCTTATACTGTCACGCCCTGGGCGCGCAAATCGGCCAGAACCACTTCAATTCCCTTGCGATCGATGGTCCGTAAGCCAGCATTCGTCAAACGCAAACGCACCCAGCGGTTTTCTGATTCGACCCAAAAGCGACGATACTGCAAATTCGGCAGAAAACGGCGCTTGGTTTTATTGTTAGCATGGGAAACATTGTGTCCCACCATTGGAGTTTTCCCTGTTATTTGGCAAACTCGTGCCATGATGCTCTCCAAGAATTACAAAAAGGAAATTATAGCAAAAACCAGAGGGGCTAAGCAAATCGGCGAAGAATACTCAATAATTACGGTAGTGTCTCAGTTTGAATGTAACGGCAGTGTCGCGGGTTTTTAGACTTGTCCGGTTCTGTAGTTTTTGAATTGTCCGCTT
>CAZRAL010000019.1:0-42635 GCA_964598005.1 uncultured Burkholderiales bacterium | reverse complement strand
TGGCCGCCGTATCAGTTTTATCTGTTGATTTGAATTTTGCAGGGACGACTAAATATGGAAATATTTAATCCGTTCTGGTATTTATTAGTGGGCATGTTCAAACCAGTGCTCCGCGCGCCCGGGCATCAAAACCCAGTATCCACGCTGTTCCCAGTCCCAGTACTACCAATGTCAGCGCCAGAGGCAACCACAGCCAATGACCGCTCATACAAATTGCCATACCAACCCAGCCCAGGCTGCCTAATGCCTCGAAAATATTGACAATACGATTTTCGCGGTAGCGTTTTTTCATATCGCGCCGGTCTCCCTGACGCGGATTCCATATTTGACACAATGCAGCAGAAAGTGCCCCACCTGTGCCACAAAACAGCAACACGAATGCCCCATACACGTCGCGGGTCAGCCAATACAACACCAGCGGGAGCAACAATGCCAGCACCGGCATGATCGCAGCCGCTCCCTTGATCCAGCGCACGCGCTCAATGGCAATCGGCGCGATGCCAATCAATTCTGGAGCATCTTCGGCGGCGATCGTTAACCACGCCAAATTACCTGCCAACATTGAGGTGATCATGATAAATCCTGGCACCAGCAGCCATATACTGTGCTCTCCTTTAAAGCCAATTAAAATGAGTGGAATCAAATAAAAAATCTGCAATAGTGTCTGCGAAATAATTTGCGGATCGCGGACAAGCAGTTTCCATTCTTTCACCAATAAATTCAGGATCATGCCGCTACGAAAATTGGGGGATTGCGCCAATGTACCGTTACGCAATTTGGTATGGCCGCCACTTATTGTTTCCTGCGTACCACTCACAAAACGCTTAAACAGAAGATTCGCTACCAGCCAAAAACTGCCTGCTGCGCCAATAACTATTACGCTCAAAGGCAACACCTCCCCAAGCATTGCTCTTACCGGCCACCACAGAATACTATCGGTGGCAAACCAGCCACCTGGCTGGATCTCAAGCTGCACCCAGGCAATAAATGCATTCTGTCGTTCATGGGACAAAAAATTTCGTGCCTGAAACAACAGGAAAAAGGCGGCTCCGATCAACGCGGCCACTATCTGCGTAAGGATTTTGGCCCGCCGCACACCAAACAATTGCACCAATGTCATTATGATTAGCAAACCCGTTGCGGCACTGGTCAATCCGAGTGCCGCAATGACTGGGTAAATCGCCAGCAAGCCCGGTTTTCCAGTAACCAATCCGGCATGCGCAAAGGGCAACAACAGTAAAAAAGGTAAAAGGCAGGCAGCGAGAGCAATACCCAGGCCACGCACTGCGAGAATCACTCGCGGTGAAAGTGGCGAAGCGAGTACCAAATCGAGATCGCCACGGTCGAACAATGCAGAGACTGCATGCGCTGTCGCTTGTGAAACCATAAGCGAGAAAAACATCCAGAATATAGCTCCAGCAGTAAGGAAAGTCAGTGAGCTCAGCTCCGTACCGGTTATCACTTTCCCTTTATGCAATACTCCCCAAGCGGCAAGATGAACTGCAGCCCATATAAATCCGCCGCCGATAAGCAAAACCCAGAGTCGTTTACCGCCGACATTACGCCATGCCAACCGGAGTTCATGATTAAGTAACCATAGCCAGTTGCCTGGGTACATGGATTTTTAACCCGCTTCCGTGAGATTCAGAAACACCTGCTCGAGCGTCGCACCTGCTGCGCCAGACTTTGCACGCAACTCGTCCAGCGTACCCTCAGCAACGATCCTGCCTTTTTGAATAATACTGATGCGCTCAGCCAACCGTTCGGCAATTTCGAGTATATGGGTAGTCAAAACCACCGTGTTGCCCTGGGCAACGAAATCGACAAGCATATCTTTTACCGCCTTGGCAGCACGTGCATCTAGACCCGTCAAAGGTTCGTCAAGAATCATCAGCTTTGGCTCATGAATCAGGGCGCCAGCCAGCGCCAGTTTCTGGCGCATGCCGCGGGAAAAACCTTCCGTATAATCATGCCTGCTATCCCATAACTCGAGCCATCTCAGCAACTCGCCAGCGCGCACGGCAGCGCGTGAAGCATCGATTTCCCATAAACCAGCCACAAATTCGAGATACTCGAACGGATTTAATTTTCCATAGAGCATTGGATCGTCCGGTAAAAACGCGGTGATCCGCTTGGCTGCTTGTGCATCTTTTTCAGTGTTATGCCCATAGATGGCAACATGGCCCGCGTCTGGTTTTAACAGTCCTGCAACAATGCGCAATGTCGTTGTTTTGCCTGCCCCGTTATGGCCCAAGAGGGCATGAAACTGCCCTGATGGGATGACAAGATCAAGATTATTGATCGCATATTTGCCAGCAAAATGTTTGACGAGTCCAGTAATTGCAAGAGCGGGGACTGACATGTTTTCTCCAAATCGTTGTCATCTGGCGCACTTCATAAATCGTGAAAAATCGTGTCACCCCTAGACTTTAGAAATTGAAAAATGATCTGAATCCCTGAGGGTTAACGAAAATTATTAGGACTGAATGGCTACTTTTTCTACTCTACTGCCACGCCATTTTACGATATTGAAAATATAGAAGCTTTTTATATGCCTCAATTCAATCTTGAGGAATGGAAAAACATTGTACTAATAATATAAACGATCGTAGTGGCTTTATTTTTTGTGATTGGTGGCATCTACATCAAAAATTGCGATAATCCGAGGGTAGCCCAAAATCAATCTTCTCAGTACACCGCTGCAAACGCGCTCATTCACGGAAATTGTCGAGAGCATCAATGCTCAGCGCTTTGCACTGGGCCCGCGACGGTTGTGCTGCCGTATCGATAGTGGAACGTGGCACGGCACTGGCGACAAAACAAAATTGGAGCACATCTCGGAAACGTTTCTCGCCTGAGCGGAAGCGGACAATAGCTAATTCTTTCTGCCGCATTGGACATGACTATCTTGAATCACTATGCAGCTTAATCCCAAAGCGCTTCCCGATCTCTCAACGATTCGCCGTCGTGCCAAAACATTGGCCCTGCTCGATGCCATTATTTGCCCGGAATGGGAATATCGAACCTACAGTTTCGATGCGCACTGGGGAGAAGGCGAAGAAATGGCTTCGATGCGAAACGGTTCGGGCGATGAATGGTTTTTACTTTTTAGCCCTTGTGGCGCGGCCATCAAAGGCTTTGCTCATGAGAGCGTCCTTGCACGAGATCAGATATTCGCTGCGGAAATACACAAACAGCTACCCCGGTCATTCTTCTCTTTTCTGACGGAACCCGCATTGGCGATGAATGATGCAACTTTTTGCTACTGGAGAGAAACGAATGACATGAGCTGGCACAAAGTCATTCACCCCGCTCCCGTATTAGCGTGTGCAGAAGATGGCTCGCTGCCTTATCTGGCGCTCTTATTTGAGCCTGCGTCGGCTTATCAACAATATGCCCGAGAATATTTTCAGGCTGATGTGCCACTAAGCAGTATCGAAAGTCTCTATGCGCATGATCCACTTACCCCTGATATCGTTGCATCGATCAATCCAAAAGTGGAATTTGCGGAAGTTGCAAAATTTGTTGTAGAAATTGGTTACCCTACCGTATCTTTATAGGCAAAAATGCCTGAAAAGCCTCATCAGTATCTAATTTTATAAATTTAAAAATAACTTGAACCCCGAATGCCCAACAATGCGGTTATGCTTAAAAACATGAGCAAACACGAAGAATTACGGGCGCTGGGTGAGGAGCGTAAACGTACCCGCTGGCCTGGCTACAATTGTATCGGCGACTACCACCAACAAGCCTACGAATGTGATCATGTGTCTCCCTACACAAAAACGGCGGGCAACGTGGAGTCGGCAATTTTTATTCTGCTTCAGGATTGGAGCTCCCATTCATGGCTTTCCAAACCACTGAATGAGGATGTTCAACGGCTTGGTTACGCCCCCAATCTACCGACGAACAAAAACCTGGAAGCGCTACTGCACGAGCATTTCAATGTGACTCTTGCGGATGTTTATGCGACGAATCTGTTCCCGTTTGTAAAGAACGAGAGCATGAGCGGAAAGATTCCACATCAGGATTTGTTGCGCGCGGCCAGATGTTTTGCGCTTCCCCAGATTGAAATTGTTCGTCCCGCAATTGTAGTTTGCATGGGACTTGCAACATTCAATGCAATGCGCGTGTCTTGCGGACAGGCTGGATGCAACTCCATGTCATCCGCCATTGAAAGTGAGTTCGCTTGGGGGGCTGTGAATTTTTGGGCTCAGGTTCACCCTGGTCATTTCGGTATGCTTAACCGCAATAGGGGAAATGCCAATCGGGCGCGTAACGACTGGCAGCGAATGAAGTCTGCGTTCGACAGGCGTGCCTTTTAATCGAACATCGGACCCACAGAAAATATGGTCTCGTTCATCACCGTGTTCTGGGTATTAGCGTCTGGGTAACGAAATCCATCTTTTGCTCAAGCGTACAACGGGAAAGTACTGGCGGCAATTTTTCAGCGAAATGTTGTTTTCTTTCTCCAAACGCTCGATATATCTTCACGGTGCCAAGAACGTTTTTGGTTTCGCGGTGAATAATAGAAAACTCTCCTTCGTGTATAGATAGTTCCTCAGGTAGATCAGTTAATCGAATTCAATCGCTCCCCCGTGCCCGATCCAACGCCGCCAAAAAACGCTCATTCTGTTCCTGCGTTCCAACCGTCACACGCAGCCAATCGGGTAAGCCGTAACCTGCAATGGGCCGCACGATGACGCCCTGCTTCAACAACGCCTGAAATACTGCCTGCGCCCGATCGATTTTGAAGGTGATGAAGTTACCGAAGGCTGGGATGGTGGGTAACGCGCGCTTTTCGAATTCAGTGCGCAAAAATTCCAGCCCCGCTTTGTTCAACTCACGGCTTTTGCGAATGAACGCATCATCTTCCAAGGCTGCAGCGGCGGCCACCAGCGCCAGATGATTGACGTTGAATGGCTGGCGCACCCGGTTCATCAAATCAATAATCTCAGGGGCGGCAAAGCCAAACCCGATACGCAGTCCCGCCAACCCATAGGCTTTGGAGAGGGTATGTGAAATGACGAGGTTGGGAAATTCCGCCAGCCAGGGCACGCTGTCGTAAGCCTGCGTGGTATCCAGATATTCGCCATAGGCTTCATCCAGCACGACCACAACATTCACGGGGACTTGTTGCAAGAATCGATACAAGGCATCAGCCGGTACAAAGGTACCGGTGGGGTTATTGGGGTTGGCCAGAAAAATCATCCGCGTATCCGCACGTTTATCGCCGCGCGGGTTGGCTTTCAGTGCGGCCAGCATGGCATCAAGGTCGTTACCAAAATTTTTTGCCGGCACTTCGATTCCATTGGCGCCCACTGCCTGCGTCGCCAGCGGATAAACAGCAAAAGCATGCTGCGAATAAATGGCCGAGGTGCCCGCATGCAAAAAGGTGCGGGCGACCAATTCCAGTACATCGTTGGAGCCATTACCAAGCACGATTTGTTCCGGTTTGACGCCGAATTTGCGCGATATAACCTGCTTGAGTTGATAGCCGCCACCATCGGGATAAAGCGCCAATTCGGGCAAAGCTTTTTCAATCGCTGCAAGGGCTCGTGGAGAAGGTCCCAGCGGGTTTTCGTTGGAGGCGAGTTTTATGATGTCAGTTTCAGCCATGCCCAATTCACGCGCCACATCGGAGATCGGCTTACCGGGTTGATAAGGCGCTATCGCACGAATGTACGCAGGGGCAAGGTCACAAATAGACATGATGGGAACCGTTCAAGAAAATAAATATCACGAAAAAATTATTTTGCTTTGACATCACATGACTGCTTCAAACATCTACGATCAGGCCTCCCCCTTTGGAAAAGGGGGATCGAGGGGGATTGAAAATGTTTGATGCTGAGATTTGTTGCTGCAACAACCACTCTCAATCTCCCCTCCGCCCCTCTTTTTCAAAGAGGGGAACCCCAAGCGGAAACTTTTTCACGGCTTGTTCATTTCACGAACAAGCTGCTTTGCTTCTGCATAACATCGGTACAAATGAGCAAAATGGGTTGTCGTTGAAAATAGCTCTTGCGAAAAAATTTTTCAAATCACCGCATGCGGATACGATCCCAGCACTTTGACGTAGCCAGCGATTTTACGCAATTCGGCGAAGGCCTCTATCACATTGGCATCGTTTTGATGGCCATCGATATCGACAAAAAACAGGTATTCCCACATGGCCACTTTTGAGGGGCGCGATTCGAGTTTGCTCATCGATACGCCGCGCTGCGCAAAGGGCGTCAGCATTTCATAGACGGCTCCTGCGCGATTGGGTGCGGAGAGCACTAGCGAGGTTTTATCTTTGCCGGTAGGCTCGGGCTCGTAATTGCCCAGCACCAGAAAACGGGTGGTGTTGTTGGGCTCGTCTTCGATGTTCGAGGCGAGAATGGAAAGACCATAGTGTTCTGCAGCCCTTTCGCCAGCCACCGCAGCAGAATCTTTTTCCAACGATGCCCGGCGCGCCGCTTCGGCGTTGGAGGCGACGGCCACCCGCTCGGCGTAAGGCAAATGCGCGTTCAACCACTCATGGCATTGCGCCAGCGATTGTCCATGCGAAAAAACCCGTTTGATATCGGCAAACGGTTTAATGGTACCGGCCATCAGGTGATGATGAATACGTACCAGTACTTCACCACAGGTTTTCAGTGAGGTTTGCGGCATGAGATCAAGCGAACGACCTACCGCGCCTTCGGTCGAATTTTCCACCGGTACCACACCAAAATCGGCGGCGCCAGATTCGACGCTGCGATAGACTTCGTCGATACTGGCATAAGGTTGCACCAGGGCGCCTTCACCAAAATGCTTGATGGCCGCGCGTTCGCTGAAGGTTCCCCGCGGCCCCAGATACGCCACGGTAATCGGCCTTTCCAGTGCTAGGCAGGCTGACATGATTTCGCGAAATAGCCGCGCCACGACTTCGTCCGACAGCGGGCCTTCGTTCCGATCTTTGATGCGACGCAATACTTCGGCTTCACGCTCTGGACGATAGGCCTGTCCCACTTTCAGCGCGCCCACCTGGCGCGCCAGCGCAGCACGGGCATTGAGGTGTTTCAGAAGTTCTGCGTCGAGCGCATCGATTTCTTCGCGTAGTTTGGCAAGATTGTCGCTCATAGAAAAGGCCTTGTAAAAAAGTGATCGAAGTTTACCCGAGTGCCTCTGTTATTGGGTAATTCTTGACATTCCCGCGATTTGCAGGAATGTCCCGTCCTTAATCAACCGTAACGGCATGCAAAGTCCTGCATGAATCCGCTCAACGCCTGAACGCCCTTGAGTGGCATGGCGTTATAGATCGAGGCACGCATGCCGCCTATGGCCTTGTGGCCTTTCAAGCCTGCCAGCCCGGCCTTTGCAGACTCGTCCAGAAAAGCGGCATTCAATGATTCATCTTTTAGAAAAAATGGTACGTTCATGCGTGAGCGGTCTTCCACTGCCACCTCATTGCGGTAAAAGCCACCGGACTGGTCAATGCAGGTGTAAAGCAACCGTGCTTTTTCAATGTTCTGCTTTTCGATACCGGCAGGGCCGCCCTGCTTTTTCAGCCACTTGAAGGTCAGCCCTGCCAAATAGACCGCAAATGTAGGTGGGGTATTAAGCATCGAGCCTTGCGCCGCCTGCTGCGTGTAATCGAATACCGAAGGTGTCAGCGGATGGGGCTTGCCCAATAAATCTTCGCGCACGATCACAAAAGTCAGCCCTGCGGGGCCAATGTTTTTTTGCGCCCCGCCGTAGATACAGCCAAAGCGGGAAACCTCCATGGGGCGCGAAAGAATATGCGAAGAGGCATCGGCGATCAGGGGAATGCCGTCATCGATTTCAGGCAACCAGAAATATTCCACGCCGTTGAGCGTTTCATTGGTGCAAATATGCCGGTAAGCCGCGTCCCTATTGGGTTTCCAGCCTGTTTGCTTTGGCACATAGGTAAATTTTTTGTCTTCCGCTGAAGCGATAACCGCAACATCACAGTATTTCTGCGCCTCCTGAATCGCCCCGCTCGACCAATGGCCGGTATTGACATAATCGGCTTTGCTATGCCCGCGCAGCAAATTCATCGGCACCAGCGAGAATTCCCCTTTGCCGCCGCCTTGCAAAAACAGCACTTTGTAATTTGAGGGAATAGCCAGCAATTCGCGGAAGTCGTGCTCGGCTTCCGCAGCCACTTCCATAAATACTTTGCCGCGGTGACTCATTTCCATCACCGACATACCGGTATTCTGAAAGTCCAGCAACTCGCGTTGCGCTTGCTGCAGCACCTCTTCCGGCAGTGCAGCCGGGCCAGCCGAGAAGTTGTAAACGCGGGACATTATAGAAATTTATATAAATGCATCGCTATTTCTATCTTTCTAGCAAAAGATAAAATGAGATACGCTCACTTTTGCATCGTAGTTTCGCTTACGGAATATCACTTTCTCAATTTTTCCAATCTTTCTTCCTCAGCTTCATCAAATTTGATTTCGCTCAAAGCTATTTTCGTAATATTGTGCTTCATAGTCGGTGTTATTTTCTGAATAGCTTCATCCTTCACTTCCAGCATGAAAAAGAAAATTTTTCTACCGGCTGAAGTCTTATAAAAGGCAGTTAGAGTCTTGATTTCATCGACCGAGAAATGTTTGCTATATAAATTCCCCATGATTTGCTCTATATATTCCTCAATCTGTGGAGTATTACCAAGGCGCAATATTATCCCGGCCATTTGTCTTCCTCTACTTTCCCGGACTTTATATTCTCTTGCCGTTTTAAGAGGCTCGATAAGGGACTTAAAGGATTCGATTTTTTGTTCCTCGTTAGCCCTAACAATTTCTTCTAACATAGGATTAAATAACTGCTGCAGATGCACGTCACCCACTGTTGCAATCAGTTCTTTTACCGCTGCTTTTTGTTCTGAATTTTGTTTTGAATCAACAGATGTTTGCGCAGAGACAGGAACCGTTGCTGCAGCCAATACAACCAATAATGCTCTCAATATTTTCATAATCCTTCATTTCCATCACTGACATACCGGCACCATGGAAATCTAGCAAATTCGTGCTGTGCTTGCTGCAGTACCTCTTCCAGCAGTGCAGCCGGACCAGCCGAGAAGTTGTAAACCCGTGCCAAGGTAAGATCTAATCTTTCGATTTATCGCTTTTTTCAACTTCGCTTACTACGTCCTTGGCCACTTTCTCAACCATTGCCGTGATCCTTGGCGTCATTGCGGCCATGATTTTTGGCATGGCTTCCTGCATCATTTGCGGCATCACATTCATGGCTTTTTTACCGGCGGGGCTTTTGTAGAAAGCGGTAATGGCCTTGATTTCGCTCAGCGTGAAATATTTTCCGTACAGTTGCGCCATGATGTTTTCCATTTCCTGCGCAACCTGTGGGTCGTTATAAATTTCGCGCATGTCTTTGGCGACGCTGGACATGACTTTCATCGCCATCTTGCGGGCTTCCGTTTTTTGTTCGGCGGTCAGTTTCTTGTCCCCACTGGCAAATTTATCCAGCATGGGCTCGATCATCTGCGGAACATTCTGGCTCATGGAGCCTGCCATTCGGCCCATTACCTGTTTGAATTCCATGGCATTCAGCAATTCTTTTACCGCTGCTTTTTGTTTGGGATCAACCGCGGTTTGTGCCAGTGCGGGGCCGGCTGCAATAACCAGTATCAGTGCTGCCCATAATGTTTTCCATGTATTCATGACTCTTCTCCCTCTTCTTCATCGGATTCGACAATTTTCTGCAGGCCGGACAGTTTTTGGCCCGCATCGAGATTAATCAGCGTGACGCCCTGCGTGGAACGACCCATCTCGCGGATTTGCTTGACTTTGGTGCGGATCAATACCCCGCCTGTCGTTATCATCATGATTTCGTCTTCCGCGCGCACCAGTGTGGCCGCGACCACCTTGCCGTTGCGCGAAGAGGTTTGAATGGCGATCATTCCCTGCGTGCCACGCCCATGGCGGGTGTATTCGGTAATAGAAGTGCGCTTGCCATAGCCATTTTCAGTCGCTGTTAACACACTGAGGGCTTCGTCCTCCGCCACCAGCATAGCGATCACCCTGCCTCCCTTGGCCAGGTTCATGCCGCGCACGCCACGGGTATCACGCCCGGTTGAGCGTACGTCCGACTCTTCAAAACGCACCGCCTTGCCCTCATTGGAAAAGAGCATGACGTCGCATTTGCCGTCGGTGAGCGCAACACCGATCAGATTGTCGCCTTCGTCCAGTGCAATGGCGATAATGCCCGCTTTGCGCGGATTGCTGAAGTCGGATAGCGCAGTCTTCTTAACCACTCCTGCCGAGGTAGCAAAAAAGACGTAGCGATCTTCGGCAAATTCCTTGACCGGCAGAACCGCGCTGATTTTTTCATCGGGCTGCATCTGCAGCAAATTAACGATGGGTTTGCCGCGCGATGCGCGCGAACCGAGCGGAATTTCATAAACCTTGACCCAATACACACGCCCCTTATTAGAGAAACACAGGACGTAATCGTGGGTGTTGGCGATGAATAAGGTTTCAATAAAATCATCGTCCTTCATCGCCGTGGCCTGCTTACCGCGACCGCCGCGCTTTTGCGCGCGGTAATCGGCTACGGGCTGGTATTTGATGTAGCCGGTATGCGACATGGTCACCACCACTTCTTCGGCCGCGATCAAATCCTCCATCGACATTTGTGCGCCATTGGCCACGATTTCCGAGCGGCGCCCTCCTTTTGACCCGCCACCAAATTTTTCCTTTATTTCCTTTAACTCGTCGGAAATGATGGTGGTGACACGCTCAGGTTTGGAGAGAATATCGAGCAAATCGGTAATACGGTCCATCACCTCTTTGTACTCGGCAATGATTTTGTCCTGCTCCAGGCCAGTGAGGCGCTGCAATTGCATTTCGAGAATACGCTGGGCTTGTATATCCGATAAACGATAGCCGTTGGTTTGCAAACCAAAATCCCTGGTCAACCCCTCGGGACGATACGCGTCGACACGATTTTCGTCCGCCGCACGCGCCAGCATTTCCTCAACCAGTTTGGAGCGCCACACTTTTTCCATCAATCCGGTTTTCGCAATAGCGGGCGTTTGCGCGGCCTTGATTAACTCAACAATTTCATCGACATTCGACAAGGCCACGGCCAGCCCTTCGAGAATATGCCCGCGATCACGAGCTTTACGCAGTTCGAATACCGTCCGGCGCGTGACCACTTCACGGCGATGGCGCAGGAAGGCATCGATGAAATTGCGCAGGTTCAGCAATTTTGGCTGGCCGTCGACAATGGCGACCATGTTCATGCCGAAGGTATCCTGCATTTGCGTCATTTTGTAGAGATTGTTGAGCACCACTTCGGGCACTTCTCCCCGCTTCAATTCAATCACGGCGCGCATGCCCGATTTATCCGATTCATCACGCAAATCGGAAATGCCTTCCAGCTTTTTGTCGCGCACCAGTTCGCCGATCTTGATCATCAGCGAGGCTTTGTTCACCTGATACGGGAGTTCGTCGATGATGATAGCCTGACGCCCGCCTTTATCCAGCGGCTCGAAATGCGTACGCGCCCGCATGACCACGCGGCCGCGGCCGGTCCGATAGCCGTCGCGCACGCCATCGATACCGTAAATAATCCCCGCTGTCGGAAAATCTGGTGCTTTGACAATGTCGATCAAATCTTCGATATCGATAGCCGGATTTTTCAGCACCATCAGGCAGGCATCGATCACATCGTTGAGATTGTGTGGCGGGATATTGGTGGCCATCCCCACAGCAATGCCGCCCGAGCCATTGACCAGCAAATTGGGAAACTTAGCGGGAAGGATCAACGGCTCGTGTTCGCTCCCATCGTAGTTGGGGCCGAAATCAACGGTTTCCTTATCCAGATCCTCAAGCAATTCCGCGGCAATTTTGGCCATGCGAATTTCGGTGTAACGCATTGCCGCTGCGTTATCACCATCGATGGAGCCAAAATTGCCCTGCCCGTCAATCAACGGGTAACGCAAGGAAAAATCCTGCGCCATGCGAACGATGGTGTCGTAAACCGCGGTATCCCCGTGCGGGTGATATTTACCGATGACATCTCCAACGATACGCGCCGATTTTTTGTAGGGCTTGTTCCAATCGTTAGAGAGTTCATGCATGGCGTATAAAACGCGTCGATGCACCGGTTTCAATCCATCACGTACATCCGGAAGCGCGCGGCCCACGATCACGCTCATGGCGTATTCGAGGTAGCTCGTGCGCATTTCCTGCTCGATACTGATGGGATGGGTTTCTTTGGCGAATTGCTGGTCGGTCACGGCACTCAACTCTTTGATTTAGAATAAATTTGAAGTAATATTAATTTATAATTTTAACATAGTGCCCAGTGAAAAACTACTAAACCACAACACATTTGGGTCTTATAGGGCATTGAGATACAATAGATTGTGGTTCAGGCCATAAAATAATCTTGTTGTAGATTTACAACCAAATGCCCTTCAATGTTGCATAAACGTAAAGCCCACATTGTTCAATGGGGATTGAATCGTGTATGATTTTTAAAGCTAGATTTATTAAGAACTACCCCCCAATGAACTCATCCATATCCGTGAGTAACGACAAAAATTCCTTAATTCCCTTGGGAGTACAAAAAATGAATTCCATTACTGCTAAGTTTTTTGCAGTAGCCTCCGTTATGGTGATGACTTCAGTCGCCTACGCAGGTGTTGTGCCCAATTTGCTGGACAGCTCCGGTAAACCGGTACGCGATGGCTCTGGCGAATGCGTGCAAAGCCTGTACAGTATCGAACATCCCGATTGCCTGGGTAAAAAAACGACTCCAGTTGAACCAGTCAAACCCGTTGAGCCAGTTAAACCTGCTGAACCTGTCAAGCCTGAGGAACCGCGCGTAGCCCCAGCTTCGGTTAAACAATCCATTACGATCCAGGCCGAAGCCCTGTTTGATTTTGATAAATACAATCTCAAGCCGGAAGGTAAGCGCTCGATTGACGATGCGGTTGAAAAAATGCGTGGCGTCGATATAGAAATCGTGATCGCAACCGGACATACCGATTCAATCGGTACCGAAGCCTACAACCAGCGCCTGTCGGAGCGTCGCGCCAATACGGTAAAAGAGTACATGATTTCGAAAGGAGTACCTTCAGCCAAGGTTACGACCTTGGGTAAAGGTGAAACCCAGCCAGTCGCGACTAATAAAACCAAAGAAGGTCGGGCCAAGAATCGCCGGGTGGACATCGAGTTCAAAGGCGTCAAATAATAAAAATGCCGATACTGCAAAACGAGCCCCGCTGATGCGGGGTTTGTTTTTTGTAACCTTCCATAAAACGATATGTTGACGATGCCCACTACCCTGATTTCCGCACGCTGGGTTATTCCGGTTGAACCGGCCGGCACGGTTTTGCACGATCACGCTTTGGTAGTTCAGGAAGGCCGCATCATTGCGCTCCTGCCAACGCCTGAAGCCCGGCGGCAATTTCCAGCTGCAGTGGAAACGCAGCTGGAACAGCACGCATTGATCCCGGGTTTGATCAATCTGCATACGCACGCCGCCATGACGCTCATGCGCGGTTTGGCCGATGATCAGCCTCTCATGACTTGGTTGAATCAGCATATCTGGCCAGCCGAAGCACGCCACCTGGGCGAAGAATATGTCTACGATGGCACCGAACTGGCCTGTGCTGAAATGCTTCGAGCCGGGATTACCTGCTTTGCTGACATGTATTTTTTTCACGATACGGCAGTCCGCGCAGTTCGTAAAGCCGGCATGCGCGCTGCATTGGGTGCCGCAATCATTGAATTTCCCACGCCCTATGCCGCCGATGCAGAAGGGTATCTGGCGCGCGGGTTAGCGACCCGCGACGAGTTTGCCGCCGACCCTTTATTGAGACTAATGCTGGCCCCACATGCACCTTATACCGTCAGCGATAAAACGTTCAAACGCATTGCAGTCATTGCCTCCGAGATGGATGTTCCCGTCATGCTGCATGTGCAGGAAACACAGGAGGAAGTGAAACAAAGCGAAAAAGAACATGGCTGCCGCCCGATTACCCGGCTGGATCGTCTTGGTTTGATGGGGCCTAATTTGATTGCCGTGCATTGCGTCCATCTAACGCCGCTCGAAATTGAACTGCTCGCTTATTCAGGTGTACACGTTGCGCATTGCCCGACCTCCAATCTCAAGCTCGCCAGTGGTATCGCGCCCGTTAGGGCCATGCTGGACGCCGGCATAAACGTCGGTGTAGGTACCGATGGTACGGCCAGCAATAACCGGCTCGATATGTTGGCAGAGGTACGGCTTGCAGCGCTTCTGCAAAAAGGCGTGAGTGGTGATGCGGCGGCCCTTCCTGCGCACCGTGCGCTTGAAATGGCCACGCTCAATGCTGCGCGTGCCTTAGGGTGGGCCAACGATATTGGTTCATTGCTCCCCGGCAAGGCCGCCGATATGATCGCCATTGATCTTTCAGGCATTGAAACGCAACCCTGCTATGATCCCGTATCGCATATTTTCCATGCAGCTGGCCGCGAGCAGGTAACGCATGCCTGGGTCAATGGGCAACCTTTAATGATTAATCGCGTGCTCACCCAACTCGATACGGATGAAATATTGGCAAAAGCGAATCTCTGGCACAGACATTTTTCCAGTCATTAGGTTTATGGACAAAATAATAGACAATGCCGATCCCGGCGAGCTGGCAAAATTTGGCGCACTGGCAGCACGTTGGTGGGATAAACAAAGTGAATTCAAACCGCTTCACGACATCAACCCCCTGCGTCTTCAATATATCGACCAGCATGTTCAGCTCGCGGGAAAGCAGGTATTGGATGTGGGCTGCGGGGGCGGAATATTGGCCGAAAGCATGGCTACGCTGGGCGCTCGCGTAACTGGAATCGATTTGTCGGAAAAGCCGCTTGCAGTTGCCAAACTGCATTTGCTGGAAACGGGCCATAGCGTGGATTACCAGCTTATTTCAGCGGAAGAATTGGCGCAAACCGAGCCGGAAAAATTCGATTGTGTCACCTGCATGGAAATGCTGGAGCATGTGCCGGACCCGCAAAGTACAGTCAAGGCTTGCGCCATGTTAGCCAAACCGGAAGGTTGGGTATTTTTCTCCACCCTCAACCGTAATCCCAAATCGTATTTATTTGCGATACTCGGTGCAGAATACATTTTGAATTTGCTCCCATGCGGTACACACGATTACGCACGCTTTATTCGCCCCGCCGAACTGGCCGCTTTGTGCCGCCATGCCGGGTTGGAGGTGACTGAATTGGCCGGGATAACATACAACCCGTTTACCAAAATCTACGCGCTGAGCCGTAATGTCGATGTAAATTATATGGTTGCCTGCCGCAAACGTGCCTGATAAACCGGCTGCTTTTCTATTCGATTTTGATGGTACTTTTGCTGATACCGCCTTCGGCATGGCGTATGCGTTCAACCCACTCTGCGACGAGCATGCTGTCTGCGCCACTGGCATGACGTCGGTTGCGGTAGCTTACGGTTACCTTGGGCCAAGCAAAGACGTTTTATCCTGGACATATCGAGCAAGCCGGCGAATTGGTGGATAGGCTGCCCCGTATCCCGATATCTGCTTTGGAATCGAACCGGTGAATCGGCGTCACTTTCTCCGTATCGGCACCGGATTTCCTTTTGCATTGGCGTGCACAATGCACGACACCACCGCAAGGGATACTTCCTTACCCCGCTATGACCGCACACTGATTCTGATCCATTTAAAGGGCGGTAATGATGGGCTTAATACAGTCATTCCCTACACCAATTCCTTATATCGCCAGTACCGTCCTACCTTAGCTATTTCACGCGACCGCACCTTGCCGATTTCTGAAACCCAGGCCTTTCATCCTTCTCTTGAAGGGTTGATGCCGCTTTGGCAGGCGGGAGAGCTGGCAGTAGTACAAGGGATCGGTTATGAAGATACCCGGCTCGCGCATTATCGTTCTCTGGAAATCATCTATACCGGTTCTAATGCAGACGAATATCTGGATACAGGCTGGTTATCCCGGCAATTCATTGCCTATCCTGCCAGTGAGAGAGTCTGGCTTGATGGCATTGCCTTTGGGCCACTGGATGTTCGAGAAGCCGATCCGATGGGGCCGTTTCGCGGCAACCAAACACGTTTTGCGTCGCTCGACCACGCCAACGAGTGGCTGGTGAAATACGATATTTCGGCCTGCCAAGGGCGCCTGACCACGGCAGCAAAAGCTGTTGCGGTCAAGCCCGCACAAATCCGTGAACAGCATCAAACGACGATTGCCTTTCCCAATACTGATTTTGGCACCCAGCTTCGCGCTGCTGTCGAATTGATCGATAGCAAGGTTAATGTGCCGGTTATTCACTTGTGCCTCGATGCCAATGATAATGGCGTAAATGGCACCTTCGATACACACAAAAATCAATTGCGGTTGCATGGCAACATTCTCAAACAGCTTGGTGATGGATTTTTACTGCTCAAAGCGGCTTTAAGCACGCGCGGGCATTGGCAAAACACGCTGGTCGTGACTTATGATGAATACGGACGTCGCGTAAAAGAAAACGAAATCGGCGGCACCGAACATGGCGCCGCCAATACGCATTTTGTTGCAGGAGGAAATGTTCGCGGCGGCCTTTATGGTCAAGCACCCCGTCTTGAGCATCTGAATTACTACGGCTGTATCGAACCGGTTCTTGACTACCGACGGCTTTACGCAACTATTCTGGAAAACTGGTGGGGAACCAATTCGACCCATGTTCTTCGCGGCCACTATCAGCCCTTGGCGATTATTCGTGCCTAGCCAGCAGGCAGAAACGATTCCTTCAATTTACACAGCCGACATCATCCTTTCCGCCGTCACCATCGAATGGGTGGCATCATCCTGCTTGATTCGTACCACGCCAATAAATATTTTTTCTTCCGTGTAAACACGTGCGTATCCAGCCGAGGTTATGGGCAGTATCATCAGAGGCAAGCGATATGATTCTCCTTGCTGTAAGCCTATAGCCGTAGCACGATCGGCTTGCCATTCAGGAAGCTCTTGCGCCAGGGAATCGGCGGGCAACAGTAGTTCATCGCGCAATGAATACGTCATATCTTCCAATTCTTCCAAGGACGTTGCCTGTTTTATATGCAATTTGCCGCTTGCCGTTCTTTTTAGCGCATCCAAATGAGCGCCGCAGCCCAGCGCCTCTCCAATTTCTTCCGCCAAGACACGGATGTAGGTTCCTTTACTGCAAGTCACATCGATAACCAGCTTATCGTCTTGCCATTCGATCAATTGCAAGTCATAAATTTCGATGTGGCGTGGCGCGCGTTCGATTTCAATACCTTGTCTGGCCAGTTTATATAGTGGAACACCCTCTCGTTTTAGCGCCGAATACATCGGTGGAATTTGCATTCGTGGCCCCCGGAAACAGGTCAATACGTTATGAATGCTGTCCTCGTCAAGCTGTACAGAACATATTTTTTTTATCTCACCCTCGGTATCGCCGGTCGTGGTGGTGGTACCGAGTTTCAGCGTAGCGCGATAGGTTTTGTCCGCATCCAGTAAAAACCGCGAAAATTTCGCTGCTTCACCGAGGCAAATGGGTAATAGTCCTGTCGCAAAAGGATCGAGCGTGCCAGTGTGGCCTGCTTTGAGTGCCTGAAAAAGCCGTTTAGTGGCACCCAGTGCGGCATTCGAGGTAATGCCTGCTGGTTTATCCAGCAGCAAAACGCCAGTCAGATTTCTACGATAATAAGAGGACAAACGAAAGTAATAATTCGATTACTGGTGCGGATGCTTCTCGTCATCAGCCACCGCATCATCGATAAGTTTGGATAAGCGAACACCGCGATCAATGGATTCATCGTAAGCGAAATTCAGGGCCGGCACCACACGAATGGTAAGACGCCCAGCGAGCTGCGTGCGCAAAAATCCTGCTGCGCGATTTAATCCATGAAGGCATGATTCGATTTGCGCGGCATTACCCAAAGAAGTGATAAAAACCTTCGCATGCGAGGTATCGTTCGCTACCTCGACATCAGTAATAGTGACCATCCCAACACGTGGATCGCGTAACTCCAGGCGGATAATCTCGGCAAGTTCACGCTGAATCTGATCGGCAATCTTTCGATTGCGCGCTTCATGGGACATTCAAGTAGCCTCTAATTAACTCCCATACGGTCGCGGCAGGCCTGGTTTTCCGGGATGATGCGCAAAGAACGGGGCGCAGCGAAACGGCATTCTGCTGTTGCGTGTCCACACCCAGCAAGTTGTTAGTCAGCGACACGCTTATAGAACTCGACGTTGTAGCCGCTAAGGACATAGTAGGCGTCTTCTTCAAAGTGAATGTGTTGAAGCGAAATATTCTTCTCCTCATGCCATGCAATTACAACGGATTCTGAATCTCTCGCTATGACAGAGTAAGGCACTTTCCTATTCATTTCCTCAAACTCCGTTTCGATGTGTGTTTCCGAAAAACGTAGTTTGAACTTTCCAAAGATGCGCTCGAAACGCTCACGTATTTCTGGCTCAATTTGTTTTTTGTATTTCCAAAGCGCCACGGTACGTTCTTTGTCAGATTGCCATGTTCCTAGAAGTCGCCTGTCAATCTTTGGTTTCTTTGTAGCAGGCAAGGCAGTACCCGTCACAAAAGTTGTAGATACGCCCAGCAATAGTTTTAACATGGCCCTACGCATTTCAAAGGCCCCCTAAGCCAGGGTGCGAGCAACTTCGACTGTTTCAAATACTTCCAATTGATCGCCAACTTCAATTTCATTGAAATTCTTCAGCGATAGTCCGCATTCAAAGCCAGCTTTCACTTCGCGCACATCGTCCTTGAAACGTTTTAGCGAGTCGAGTTCGCCGGTAAACAATACGACCCCGCTGCGAATCAGCCGTATCCGGCTGGAACGTTTGACCATGCCATCCAAAACAAAACAACCAGCCACTGCGCCTACTTTGGAAATTTTGAATACGTTGCGAATCTCAACCGTGCCAATGACGCTTTCCTTGATTTCCGGCGAAAGCATGCCGGATAACGCCGCTTTTACGTCATCGACGGCTTCATAAATGATGTTGTAATAGCGCACCTGCACGCCAGAGGAATCCATGAGTTTGCGCGCCCCGGCATCGGCCCGGGTGTTAAATCCAATAATGATGGCCTTGGAGGCCAGCGCAAGATTGACGTCGGATTCGGTAATCCCCCCCACGCCGGCGTGCACGACATTTACTTTCACTTCGTCGGTTGAGAGTTTGCCCAGCGCGTGAGCCAAGCCTTCATAGGAACCTTGTACGTCCGCTTTGATAACCAGAGCCAGACTCCTGATGGCGCCTTCTCCCATCTGTTCGAATACATTTTCAAGTTTGGCTGCTTGCTGTTTGGCCAGCTTGACATCACGGAATTTACCCTGACGAAACAAGGCAATTTCGCGTGCCTTGCGCTCATCGTTGAGCACCATGACTTCAGCGCCTGCGCCCGGCACTTCCATCAAGCCTTGTACTTCAACAGGAATCGAAGGTCCGGCTTCATTGGTGGCTTTACCATTTTCATCCAACATAGCACGAACACGCCCGAACACCGCCCCGGCGAGCAACATATCACCTTTTTTGAGTGTTCCCGACTGAACCAGGACCGTCGCCACAGGGCCACGCCCCTTGTCGAGACGGGATTCGATCACCACGCCTTTTGCAGGTGCCTGTTTCACCGCCTTCAAGTCGAGCACTTCAGCCTGCAGCAATATGGAATCGAGCAAAGTATCGATGCCCTGCCCAGTTTTTGCCGAAACCGGAACAAACATCGCATCACCGCCATATTCCTCCGGCACAATTTCGTTGGCAACCAGCTCTTGTTTGACCCGCTCCTGATTGGCCTCCGGTTTATCAATTTTGTTTATCGCAACAATAATAGGAACATTGGCCGCCCTTGCATGTGCAATCGCTTCCTTAGTTTGTGGCATTACCCCATCGTCTGCCGCCACAACCAGTATGACAATATCGGTGATTTGCGAACCGCGCGCGCGCATGGCGGTAAACGCCTCATGACCCGGGGTATCGAGAAAGGTAATCACGCCTTTTGGTGTGGTGACATGATAGGCGCCGATATGCTGGGTAATCCCTCCAGCTTCCCCTGAAGCTACGCGGGTGCGCCGGATCGTATCCAGCAATGAGGTTTTTCCATGATCGACATGGCCCATGATGGTGACGACAGGCGGGCGCACTTCCAGCACATGGTCTGCGTTGACGCTGGATTCAACTAGATAGGCCTCTGGGTCATCGGACTTGGCTGCCTTTGCAATATGCCCCATTTCTTCGACCAGAATCATGGCGGTTTCCTGATCGAGTACCTGATTGATGGTCACCATACTGCCCATTTTCATCATGGTCTTGATCACTTCGGCGGCCTTCACGGCCATTTTCTGGGCCAGCTCGCCCACCGAGATGGTTTCGGGAACCAGCACCTCACGAACAATGGGCTCAGTAGGGGCCTGAAACGTACTGACCGCTTCGCTTTCCTCATGACGCGGTTTGATTTTATGTCCACGCCAGCCCTCACGTCCGCCACTGGTATCGCCGCGAGTTTTAATGGTACGCCGTTTGGCGGATTCGTCGACCCAACTGGAAGGTTTGACTGCCTTTTTGACAGTCTTTTTATCCTTGGTATCCTTTTCACCGGGTTTAAGTACCGGTCGATGGAGCGTACCTTCAGTCGTCGCCGCAGGGGCTACTTTTACTTCATTTGTCGGCTTGCGAAAACTGACCGGTGCCCCTACGCGCAGCTGATTGGGGGCGGCGACCGGGGGGGTGACTGCACTGACAACAGGCTCGACTGTCAACGTTGTTTTTTTCGCCCGTTTTTTGGGTTTCTGTTCATCCGTCTCAGCGGCAGGAACAGCTTCCGCCACCGACATATCGACAGCCTCTGTTTTCTTTACAGCGCGCCGTTTGGGAGCGATCTTGGCTTTTTCTTCGGCTTGTTTAGCCAGCAATGCCATTTGGCGCTCTTCTTCGGCCTGACGTTTGGCGATTTCTTCTTCATCGATAATCGGCTGTGCTGAAACAGCCGGTTTTTCAATATCCACTGCTTCCGGTTTATCGACTTTTACGAAAGTACGTTTCTTGCGGACTTCCACCTGTATCGTTCTTGCCTTACCTGTAGCATCAGACTTTTTGATTTCGGTCGTTTGCTTGCGCGTTAAGGTGATTTTCTTTTTTTCTTCCTTGTGACCGTGAGCTTCCTGCAGATAATTAAGCAGATGCGCTTTATCTTCCTCGGTCAAACTGTCTTCCACGGATAGTTTATTCACCCCGGCAGCCTTCAGTTGCTCTAGAAGCATGACTTCTGGCAACTTGAGTTCCTTGGCAAACTGAGCAACATTCGATTGGGCCATTCGATACCTGTTCTTTCAGCGACGGGGTAATAATTATCGATTCAACATAATTCTTGCGCGGTTCATTCTGCGGATTGTTCTGCAAACCATGGCGCTCGCGCCGTCATAATCAATTGTCGGGCGCGCTCAGCCTCCATGCCCGTCATTTCAGTCAATTCATCAATAGCAAGATCGGCAAGATTCTCCATCGTGCGCACCCCTTTCAAGGCAAGTGCATGGGCTGTTTCGGCATCCATGCCTTGCATATTCAACAAATCCTCGGCTGCGCTTTCCACAGTTTCTTCGGATTTAATGGCTTCGGTCAAAAGGGCATTGCGCGCGCGTCGGCGTAACTCTTCGACTGTCTCCTGATCGAATGCTTCGATCTCCAGCATTTCATTGAGCGGGACATAGGCCACTTCTACGAGGGTCGAAAATCCTTCCTGCACTAGAATGTTGGCGACGTCTTCGTCAACATCCAGTTTGTCCATGAAAAGCGCGAGAATGGTGGAAGTTTCGGCACTGCTTTTCGTTTCTGCTTCCTCTTCGGTCATGATATTGAGCTGCCAACCGGTTAGCTCCGATGCCAACCGCACATTCTGGCCACCGCGACCAATGGCCTGTGCGAGTTGCTCTTCATCAACGACCACGTCCATACTGTGTTTTTCTTCGTCGACGACAATCGAGCTCACTTCGGCAGGTGCCAGTGCATTAATGACAAACTGGGCGGGATCCGCAGACCACAAAATAATATCCACACGCTCACCCGCCAGCTCGCCGGTAACCGCCTGCACGCGTGAACCGCGCATGCCCACACACGTGCCGACCGGATCAACCCGTGGATCGTTTGATTTCACGGCAATCTTGGCTCGTAACCCGGGATCACGCGCAGCTGATTTGATTTCAAGCAGCCCCTCTTCAATTTCAGGAACCTCCAGCTCGAACAATTTCATGATGAAATCTGGAGAAATACGGGAAAGAATAAGCTGCGGGCCACGAATTCCACGCTCGATTTTCATCAAATAAGCGCGAATCCGATCGCCAACGCGCAGATTTTCCTTGGGAATGGTTTGATCGCGGGGCAATAAGGCTTCGATGCGACCGGATTCGATAATGATGTTACCGCGTTCGATACGTTTGATTGTTCCTGTGACAAGCGACTCATCGCGTTCAAGAAAATCATTCAGAATCTGTTCGCGCTCAGCATCACGAATTTTTTGCAAAATAACCTGTTTGGCTGCCTGTGCGCCAATACGGCCAAATTCGGCTGCCTCTAAAGGCTCTTCAATGACATCGCCCAACTGCAAATTCTCTCCATGCTGGGGAGCATCGGTAATCGCAATTTGATGGGCAGGTTCCTCATGTTCTTCGTCGGGAACAACGGTCCAGCGCCGAAAGGCTTTGTAATCACCGGTCTGACGGTCAATTTCCACCCGTACATCCACTTCATCAGCAAAACGCTTCTTGGTCGCGGAAGCGAGCGCCATCTCGAGCGCAATAAAAACCGTCTCACGCGCAACACTCTTTTCACGAGCCAAAGCATCAACCAATAATAAAATTTCGCGACTCATTGCAATTTCCTTAAAACGGATATTTATTTATCGTTACAGATCCGGTACCAATCGTGCACGCTCAATATCCGAGAACATCACGGCTATTTCTTTAGGAGCATGCAGCACTTCCGCACTTGCTTCTTTCTTGCCATTTTTTCGAATGCTTTTACCTGTTTTCATAGGGATAATTTTTTTCTTTTCAGAATCGATTATAAAAATAACTCCTGCATCAGAAACGTTGTCAATCGTTCCCGTAAACCGTTTTCTGCCATTAATTAATCTATGCAACCGCACCTGAACAGCCGAGCCCATAAAACGGCGAAAATCGTCCCGCTTTCTTAATGGGCGATCCAATCCGGGCGAGGAAACTTCCAGGCGTTCATAATCGATATTTTCAACTGCCATTACTCGCCCCAGATGATTACTCACCCTGGCACAATCGTCGACGGTAATACCATCAACCTTATCGATAAAAACACGTAACAACCCTCTTGCCGACCATTCAAAGTCGACCAATTCATACCCTAGGCCCGCAAGACATTTTTCAAGCATCCCCGAAAGATCGATGTTCATTGCAAATACCGCACAATCGTTCAATACAAATAAAAAATGGGCCTACCGCCCATCTCGCACATAACTTATATACTTGTTAAGTATAACACAATCTTGCATTTTTGATTGAAATTTCCATCATTAAACCTCCGATACAAGAGCGCTTTATATTTTGATTTAAAATCGCTTTTAGCATTCCTTTGAGGAGGTGACAAGAAACGAAAGCATTGGCGTTATAATCACAGCCTTCAAAAATTCACTTTCGGAGATTGTTTATGTCCATGTCAGACCGCGATGGATTTATCTGGTACGACGGCAAACTCGTTCCCTGGCGTGAGGCCACCACGCATGTGCTTACCCATTCGCTCCACTATGGCCTGGCGGTTTTCGAAGGCGTACGCGCCTACAAAACCGAAATCGGAACCGCTATTTTTCGGCTGAAAGAACATACTGATCGCCTCTTTAATTCCGCGCGCATTTACATGATGAAAATGCCGTATGACAAGGCCACCATCATGGAAGCCCAGCGCGAGGTCGTACGCGCCAATAATCTGGAGGCCGCCTATCTGCGCCCCTTGGCTTTTTATGGATCAGAAAAAATGGGCGTTTCCCCCAAAGGGGCAGGCGTTCATGTTGCCATTGCCGCTTGGCCTTGGGGCGCTTATCTCGGTGAAGATGGCCTCAATAAAGGCATCCGGGTCAAAACTTCCTCTTTTGCCCGCCATCACGTCAATGTCACCATGGCGCGCGCCAAGGTAGCCAGCACCTATGCCAATTCGATTCTCGCTAATGTGGAAGCGACCAACGACGGTTACGATGAAGCGCTATTGCTTGATGTAGAAGGCTACGTCGCTGAAGGTTCGGGAGAAAATATTTTTATCGTACGCGACGGCAAACTTTACACACCGGAATTGACCTCAGCGCTCGATGGCATTACCTGGCGCTCGATTCAACAAATCGCTACCGATTTGGGGCTATCGGTCGAAACGCGCAAATTGACCCGCGACGATGTTTATATTGCCGATGAAGCCTTTTTTACCGGTACCGCCGCCGAAGTCACGCCGATTCGCGAGCTGGACCAACGCACCATCGGCAATGGTGGCCGCGGCCCCATTACTGAAAAAATCCAGAGTGCGTTTTTCGATATCGTGTATGGGCGTAATCCCAAATACCGTCACTGGCTGACTCCGGTCAAATGAGTTTTTGGTCATGACTTTGCATATCCAACTGGACCAGAATCAGGTCGAAGTCACGGCACAGGATCTACCGCTCCACTGCCCGATGCCATCGATGAAATTATGGAACGCCCATCCGCGCGTTTATATCGATGTACAACCCGGGCAGGATGGAAAATGCCCCTACTGTGGAACCGTCTATAAATTTATGGGTGAGCTGAAGCCGGGGCATTAAGTAACTGAGGTTACTCGCCACCAAGGAATTTTTGCAGGGAAAATCCATGTTACAGCAAAACCATTTTGCTTCTGCATTGCTTCATGGTTTCAACAATACACACCCAGACTTCCCCCTTTTTAAAGGGGGATCGAGGGGGATTTTCGCTGCTTGTCGCAGGTTAAGCGACCGCAAATCTCCCCTCCGCCCCTCTTTTTCAAAGAGGGGAACCCAAGCGGAAATTTTTTCACGAAATGGCCACTTCACAGGCAAGCCATTTTTTCTCTGCGTATCATCAGTAAGTAATTAGGACTGATGAAAAAAATTTTGGTCGTTGCCCCCTCCTGGATTGGCGATGCGGTTTTATCGCAACCCCTCCTGATGCGCCTGCATGAGCGCATCGATAACCTGCTGATCCATGTATTGGCGCCCAAGTGGGTCATGCCGGTTTACTCGCGCATGCCCGAGGTCGACCGTGTTATTGAAAATCCATTTGGACACGGTGCGCTTGCTTTGCTGGCGCGACGCCGCATGGGAAAACAGTTTGCTGCTTTGCGTTACGATCGCGCTTTTGTACTCCCCAATAGCTTTAAATCGGCATTGATTCCCTGGTTTGCAGGAATACGCTCGATTACTGGTTATCGTGGCGAAAAACGTGGGGGGTTGCTCTCGGATTGCCGCCATCTCGATCAAACCGCACTACCCCTTATGGCAGAGCGCTTCGCCTGGCTGGCCCAACCCGCTAGTGTGCCTCTGGAGCGCCCGTTGCCATTCCCCCGCCTCTCGATCAATGAAGGCCTGCGTGATAAAACCATGGACAGGCTTAAGCTGAAACGGGATCGGCCGATTATTGCCTTTTGCCCGGGAGCCGAATACGGCCCTGCCAAACGCTGGCCTGCGCCCCATTTTGCCAGGCTGGCAGAAGCCCTTCTCGCCAAAGGCAAACAAATCTGGCTATTCGGCTCCAAAAACGATAGCGCCATTGCCCAACAAATCAATTCGCTCACCGGCCATCGCTGCACTGATCTGACCGGCCAGACTTTGCTCGATGAGGCGATCGATCTGCTCAGCCTGACCGAACACGTAGTAAGCAACGATTCAGGCCTGATGCATATCGCCTGTGCAGTAGGTGTACCAGTTATGGCTTTATACGGCTCCAGCTCCGCTGATTTCACGCCACCGCTTTCAGCGCATGCGCGTGTGATTTCGCTCCAGGTTGATTGCAGCCCCTGCTTCAAACGCGAATGCCCCTTGGGCCACTTCAAATGCATGAATGAACTGGTACCTGATTACGTGCTCCAACAAATGGGATATTCATAGGATTTATTCCATTTCCAAAGCAAAACCGCTCCAGCTGCGTTGCCGCGCCTGGCCGTACGACTTGTAATACATATAATTCAGCTCAATACCGGAGGCAAACATGTTTCGCTATTTTTCCCCTACTTTTCTTGCGCTCGTCACTTTAGCGGCTGGTTTTCATTGCGCTGCGGCTCCGACCACTGATCTCTCCCCGGATACGGCTGCCTATATCGACTCCGTACAGCAATGGCGCGATCAGGTTGAAAAAAGCCTGCGTCGTAATAATGGCTGGCTGACACTGGCTGGGCGTTTCCCCATGAAAGCGGGCAACAATACCTTTGGGACGGGCCAGGATAACGACATTGTGTTTCCTTCTGAATTAAAAGGCGTTGGCCCGGACAGGCTGGGAACCCTGATTGTCGATCCCGCAAAAAAACAGGTACACCTGAAACTGGCAACCGCCGTCACCATGATGGCCGGTGAAAAACCTTTTTCCGGTGAACGCATGATGGGCCTATCGGTAGAAAATCGCGACTGGGTCAGCCTCGGCCGCATGGCCATGCATATCATCGAACGCAATGACAAATTCATCCTGAGGCTGGCTGATAACGAGTCGCTGGTACGCAAGAATTTCGCCGGTCGTATTTGGTACGATGTGAACCCCGCTTATCGCGTCGAAGCGAAATTTGTGGCTTATCCACCCGGGAAAAAAATCCCCATCGTCAATGTTATCGACGAGGTATCAGACGAACCTTCTCCGGGCTATGTCGAATTCAAACTCGGTGGTAAAACCCAGCGCCTCGATGTCATCGGCGAAGACGAGGGTTTGTTCTTTGTATTCCGGGATGGAACTGCGGGCGATACCACCTATCGGCCTTCGCGTTTCCTGCTTGTGGAGAAAAAACCGAAGGCGGGCGAAACTTTTTACCTCGATTTCAACCGCGCCTACAATCCGCCCTGTGCATTCAGTGAATTCACCACCTGCCCGTTACCGCCGGAACAGAATATTCTCAAAATTCGAATCGAGGCCGGCGAAAAATATCGGAAGAAAAATTAGAAGTTCCTTAACTACACGCAAGAATGTACGCCGCCATTCCGGGCGTAGCGCAGCGAAGTCGAGGAATCTGCTGTTATGTATGTGCAGCCATATAAAAGCAGATTTCTCCCCGCAAACTGCGCGGGTCGACATGACATGGGCCACATACCGGTGGCACTCAACCGACAACGTTCGCTATATCGTGCGGAAAATCGATATCCAGCACAATACCGGGGTCGTCTACATCAAGCGTGGTGAGCTGTGCAAAATGGCCTTCGATAATACTTTTAGCCCCGGTATCGCCGCGCAATGCCAATAGCTGGCTTTGAAAACTTTTTGCAAAACCTACCGGGTGGCCGCGCCTACCGTGAAATTGCGGCACGACAATCCCCTTTTGATGGGCCAATGCTGACGTCATTTGTACAATCGTGGAAGGCCTGATGTACGGCATATCGCCCAAAGCAATCAACCAGCCTGTTGCATCAGCGGTAGCCTGAACGCCTGCAGCAATGCTGGCGCCCATTCCTTCATCCGCACGTTCATTCAACACCACCTTTATTTTCAACGCGTTCAGCACCGCCATCAAATCGGCATCAGGCCTGACCACAGCAACAACCTGCTCCACTCCGTTTTGCAATATTTGGGCAGCGGCTTCAATCAGGCGTCGTCCGTCAGGTAAAGGGGCCAATAGCTTGGGCGCGCCAAAGCGGGTGCTTTTCCCTGCGGCCAATAAAATGCCAACAATCAAGATAGGGCCTTTGTCTCCATACACGCTTCTGCGTGCTCACGCGCAATACCAGTAATACGATGGCGCATGGCCACCAGCTCCGCCAAAATGGCAATGGCAATTTCTGGTGGCGTACGGCTGCCAATGGAAAGACCAACCGGGCCGTGCAAGCGTGCGACTTGCGCGTTATTCAAATCGAATTGAAGCAGGCGACGGCGGCGTTCGTCGCTGGTTTTTTTCGAGCCCACCGCCCCCACATAAAATGCCTCAGTTTTCAAAGCCTCCAGCAGCGCCATATCGTCGAGTTTCGGATCGTGTGAAACGGCAATAATGACGCTATGTCCATCTGCTTTAAAAGCAACAACGGCATCATCCGGCATGCCCTCGACGAATTGGCTTTGCGCGACACGCCAGATCTGGCGGTACTCTTCACGCGGATCACACACAAACACCTGAAAATCCAGCGCTTGCGCCATTTCGGCCAGATACACGCCAATCTCGGAAGCGCCGATGATCAACAATCGCCAGCGTGGGCCGTGTATCGAAACAAATGCCTGATCGATAAATCGGCACAGCTCGGTGGCTTGTGCGGGACATAACGTCCATTCCGCGGTTTGCAGATTGACCTGGCGCGCCACAATCTCGCCTTGGGCAATTTTCGATTGCAATGCGGTAATCGCAGCGGGTGCCGGCGCGGATTCGATCAACACTTCCAGCTGCCCCCCGCACGGCAGGCCAAAACGCCGCGCTTCTTCGCTCGTTACACCATAGCGTTGTAATACGGCTGGCGCGGTAAATTCGTTGCGCCGGGCGACCAGATCATCTTCAATACAACCACCTGAAACCGAACCAATCAGCACTCCATCGTCGCGCATGACCAACAGTGATCCAGGTGGGCGCGGACTGGCGCCAAATGTCTGCGTTACGGTTACGAACCAGATTCGATACCCGAGATTAAGCCAATCCCTTGCATGGCTTAATACCTCCAAGTCAAGGCTTTGCATAATTTCAAATCAGCAGCCCGTCCCAGCAAATCGAATAGGCGACCATTTGGGACTTAATCAAATGATTCCTTAACTATTTTTAAGCTCGCTTAAATTAAACGGTAAATTGCGCAATCGTTTTCCCGTCAACGCAAATAAAGCATTAGCCAATGCAGGCGCAATGGGCGGCGTGCCCGGCTCGCCAACCCCGGTGGGCGATGTACCCCCTTCAACAAAATGAACTTCTATTTTTGGCATAGCTTCCATGCGAAGGACGGGATAATCATGAAAATTCGACTGCTCAACCATGCCATTTTTTAATGTAATCGCACCGCTCAGCACTGCAGAAAGTCCGTAACAGATAGCACTTTCAACCTGTGCCTGAACCCCCAGGGGGTTCACCACCAGCCCACAATCGATAGCGGCTACGACGCGATGCACTTTAATCTGCTGTTTTTCCAGTGAAACTTCAACCACCTGTGCGCACACGCTACCAAAGCTTTCGTGAACCGCAATGCCTCGTGCCCGACCTTTCGGTAATGGCGATCCCCAACCTGACCTCTCGGCAGCCAGTTCAAGCGTTTTCAGCATGCGCGGATTTTTCACCAACAATTCACGACGGTATGCAACAGGGTCTTTTCCAGCGACGTTGGCCGCCTCATCGACCATGGTTTCCATGACAAATGCTGTATGGGTATGGCCGACCGAGCGCCACCACAGTACTGGTACGCCTGTCTTGGTGGTGTGTAACGAAACCTGAAAATTGGGAATGGCATAAGGCGAGTCAGAAACGCCTTCTACACTGGTACGGTCGATACCACCTTTCACCATCACCGATTCAAAGGCCGTTCCGGCGAGGATCGATTGCCCGACAATCACGTGATCCCATCCCACGATCCTGCCCGCCGCATCCAGCCCGACATTGACCCGATGTAAGTACATCGGGCGATAGTAACCACCTTTTATATCGTCTTCACGCGTCCAAAGCAATTTCACCGGTACCTTGACTTCTTTGGCGATTTCAACCGCTTCGATAACGTAATCCGAAGCAGGGTTGCCGCGGCGGCCAAACCCTCCGCCAGCCAGCATGGTATTCAATTTCACCTGCTCGGGCTTGAGGCCAGCCACCTTGGCTGCCGCGCCTTGATCAACCGTCTGGGTTTGCGACCCAACCCACAGCTCACAGGTTTCTCCAGTCAGATGCACAGTACAATTGAGCGGCTCTATCGGTGCATGGGCAAGAAAGGGAAATTCGTATTCGGCGTTCAGTGTTTTGGCCGCAGTTTTAATGACCTCAGGATCCCCTTCTTTTTTAACCACCTGGCCAGGCGTCTTGGCCATATCCTGATAAGCCTGGCGTAATTCAGGGGTCGATACTTTCGCTGCAGCATCGAAATCCCACTCTATTTTCAGCAGATCGCGGCCCTGCTTAACCGCCCAGAAAGTTTTTCCAACCACCGCCACCCCATTGGAAATTTGCACGACATGGGTAATCCCCGGCAGTCCGCGCAATTTGTCGGCATCGAAACTTTTCACCCGGGCACCGAACAACGGCGGATGCGCCACAACCGCCGTGTGCAACCCGGGCAACATCTTGGGCGTAACATCGAAACCGAATTTCGCCGACCCATCGACCTTGTCCTTGGCCTCAACGCGGCGCATGGATTTGCCGATAAGGTGAAAAGACTTTATATCCTTCAATAGCAGCTTTTCCGGCACCGGCAGCTTGCTGGCGGCTTCCGCAAGATCGCCGTAGGAAGCCTTTTGTCCCGCTGGCCCTATTACCAGGCCATTTTCCGCACGACAGCGGGCTACGTCCACTTTCCAACGCTGCGCGGCGGCTTGCACCAGCATCATCCGTGCTGCCGCACCAACCTGGCGCATCTGCTGCCAAGAATTGAGCACCGAAGAGGAGCCTCCCGTAGCCTGGATGCCGTACATCGTATGCGCATAGACTGGCGCAGCAGGCGCCAATTGCGCCTTTACCTTGTTCCAGTCGCACTCGAGCTCCTCCGCTACCAGCATGGGCAGCGAGGTCATCACACCCTGACCAAATTCCAGATGTTTAACCATGATGGTCACCACTCCATCCTTGCCGATTCTTAAAAAAGCATTAGGTTGTATGGGTCTAGCACCTTGCGCAAAAGCAAGTTTGTTGGCATCGGGTAAATAAAAACCGATGACCAGGCCTCCGGCAACTGCTGTTGTGGATTGAAGAAAGCGGCGGCGTGGTGTATTGACTGTCGTTGTCATATTCGCCTCCTTAAACTTTACCAGCCGCTGTGTGCGGCGCAACGCCGGCGGCTACTTTGATCGCCATGCGAATACGATTATAAGTCCCGCAACGGCAGATATTGCCGCTCATGGCAGCATCGATTTGCGCATCGGATGGGTTTTTGTTTTTGCTGAGCAATGCAACAGCAGACATGATCTGGCCTGATTGACAGTAGCCACATTGCACCACATCTTCGGTGATCCACGCTTGCTGAACTTTCTTACCGATGGGCGTCTTGCCGATTTCCTCGATAGTGGTGACTTTTTTCCCCGCTGCAGCAGAAATAGGCGTTGAGCAGGAGCGAACTGGTTCACCATTGAGATGCACAGTACACGCTCCGCAGAGCGCCATGCCACAGCCGTATTTGGTTCCGGTCAATTGTAAATGGTCACGCAAAAACCATAGCAGTGGTGTGTCAGGTGAAACATTGGTCTCCATTTTTTCGCTATTGACACTGAAGCGGATCATGTTTTACTCCTTGTGCGATAAACTTTTATATAAAAATTTGGCGGCAGATCAAAGCGTTACCGCAGATTAAAAATGTTTGCGACGAAACACGGAAACGCTATGAAAATTATACGGATTTTTATGCATGGGATAAAAATCTTCAAATCTCTCTTTACAATATTTCCATATTTCTATTAATATGAAAATATGGAAATTAAAAATGTCATCGCCGCCCTTGCCGCCTTGGCTCAGGAGTCGCGGCTCAACATATTCCGCTTGTTGGTGCAAATGGGTCCCTCTGGGCTTCCCGTTAACCAGATCGCCGAAAAACTCGGGTTGGCCAATGCCACGCTCTCTTTTCATCTCAAAGAACTGACCCAGGCCGGTCTTACCATTGCGACCCCGAACGGACGCTCGATCATCTACGCGGCTAATTTTGTGGCGATGCAAGAACTCATCGACGACCTTACTGAAAACTGCTGCGCGGGCAGCGCATGCATCACAGGCAAATCGTCCAAAGCAGTTTGCCGTCCCCGTAGTCTGCCCAAATCATCTCTCGTCCCCAAAAGGAAAAAATCATGAAACGTTTTCACGTGCACGTTGCCGTAAGCGATCTCGAGCACAGCACCCGTTTTTATTCGGCGTTATTCGGCATGGCGCCTCCATTAAAAAAAGCGATTATGCTGAGGAACCTCTGAATAAGTCCTCCATGAGCCGCGTTTTGACAAGAATAGTCCAGATTCAAGGCATGCGACGCAGGTCGTATCCGTTGATACGAAGCCAAGGAGCATAACGCCGAAGATGGGCTATTCTTGTCAAAACCCGCATGGGCGCTGGTTTTCCGGGCGTTCTGCTATGTTGCGGTGCTTGCGAAGGGTACGCCGCAGCGAGGAGCAGGGGCCCCGTTCACGGCTTGGCTTCGCCAGGCTTTCGTGTCCTGCGGGCCATCCCGGAAAACCGAGCGCGCGGCCATTTGGAACTCATTCAGAGGTTCCCAGGATGCTCGAAGACCCACGTGTCAATTTCGCCATTTCGGAACGCAGCAGCAAATTGGGCGTGGACCACTTGGGCTTGCAGGCGGAAACTGAAGAGGAATTGGCTGAAATCCATGCGCGGCTACAAAATGCCGACACCGCCATCGTTAGTCAACCCCAAGCTAATTGCTGTTATGCCAAATCGGATAAGCATTGGGTCGAGGACCCGGCCGGCATTGCCTGGGAAAGTTTTCGTTCGCTGGAGAGTATCCCTTTCTATGGCGAACACAGTCATAAAGGCGATGCAAGGCAAGGTGGGGCCGATGGTTGCTGCGTCCCCACAGGCAAAGCGACTGCGATAGCAGTCCCCGGTAAATCGCTCGCTCAGGGCAGCTGTTGTGGCAGCTAAGCAACGCCGTAGCGTACTTTTTCTGTGCACGCACAATTCGGCACGCTCGGTGATGGCCGAAGCCTTGCTCAATGCATACGGGCAAGGCCGTTTTCAGGCTTTCAGTGCAGGTAGCGCCCCTTCGGGCCGCATCAACCCGTTTGCGCTTGAAAAAATAGTATCGTTGAATAACTCAACTGATACCCCGCGCAGCAAAAGTTGGGACGAATTCGCCATGCCCGGTGCGCCGCACATGGACATCATTATCACGGTTTGTGATAACGCAGCGGGAGAAGCATGTCCGGTATGGCCAGGGCACCCTGCCACCGCTCATTGGGGCTTCCCCGATCCGGCTACCGTTGAAGGCTCCGATGAACAAAAGCGGGCAGCTTTTGACCAGGTATTTTGTGCGATACGCGATCGTATTCGCCAGTTGGTGGCACTAAAGACTGAAGAATTGGAGTCGCCAGCGCTACGACAAACACTACAGCGCATTGCGCAGGAAAGTACGTGATGCCACGGTATCACCAGCGACTCGCCAGCGAAATGCTGGGCGCGGCGTTCCTGCTGGCGACAGTGGTGGGCTCGGGAATCATGGCCGAATTGCTGGCTGGCGGTAACGGTGCTCTGGCCTTGCTGGCAAATTCGCTGGCAACGGGGGCGGGCCTGATTGCACTGATCCTTGTATTCGAGCCAATTTCGTCGCATTTCAATCCTGTTGTCACACTCTGGTTTGCAATAAACCGCGAAATGCCATGGTGGGAAGTCCCCGGGTATATAGCCGCACAAACGATTGGCGCATTGATCGGGGTCGCAGCGGCGCATGCGATGTTTGGTTTAGCCGTCTTTTCTGCATCCAGCAAAATGCGCAGCGGTATGGCACAGACTTTTGCCGAATTCATTGCCACGTTAGGTTTGTTACTGGTCGTTGCCAGTATCAGCAAACACCGCCGCAATGCCATGCCTTATGCCGTGGGCGCCTATATCACCGCCGCTTACTGGTTCACCGCCTCGACATCTTTTGCCAATCCTGCCGTGACGCTGGCGCGCGCCACGACCGCTACTTTTACCGGCATTCGCCTTGAAGATACAGGCTCCTTCATTCTCTCCCAGACAGCCGCATTGCTGATTGCCGTGCTGATCTGCCGATGGCTATTCAGATAGCCTGTTGTGCGTAGTATCATTGCGACATGCAAAAAAAATTGTTCCCCACCCCGGAAGACGCGGAGGCAGCATTTTACGATGCGCTTGAGCGCGCCAATCTGAGTGCCATGATGGCTGTTTGGGCCATCGACGATCAAACGGTTTGCATTCATCCCTACGGCCCGCGCTTTGCCGGATTCGAAGCGATACGCACCAGCTGGGTGGATATTTTCAGTCACGGACCTGGCCCCAAATTCAGGGTCAGCGAACTGCGCAAGCATCAAAGTCCGACGCTGGCGATTCATTCGCTCTACGAGTCGCTCATTCTGCCTTCCGAAGCGCGCAATATTGCACCGGTATTGGCCACCAACGTTTATCTGCTTACGCCTGCTGGCTGGCGCATGGTGATCCGCCACGCTTGCTCGTCTCCGGATGGAACGACAGCTGAAGAACAAGGCACTGCGCGCATCCTGCATTAGAACGTAGCGGCATCGGATGAAATTCATAATTGCCGTCACACTTTCCTTGCTTTATGCCGGGATGGTTCATGCCGCCGATGCGAGCAAGATTATCCGTACCGCGTACCAGTCCAGCGAACGCACGTTTGACTGTGCTGTGGAATCGGACGAATTATCCGGTACATTCTGCGATCATATTTACGACACCCTGCTTCAGTATGACCACCTGGCACGGCCGGTCCGCCTGCAGCCGCGCACTGCAGCGACACTGCCGGAAATCAGCGCTGATGGCCGCACCTATACTCTCAAGCTGAAACGGGGCATCCGTTTTCCGGACGATCCGGCTTTCCGGGGCAAACGCCATGAGCTGGTGGCCGCCGACTACATTTACAGCTGGAAGCGCATTCTCGACCCGAAACTGCGTTCCCAATGGCTGTTTCTGCTGGAGGGCAAACTGGTGGGAGGAGACGAATTAACCGCCGAAGCAAAAAAAAGTGGCAAGTTTGATTACGACCGGCCTATTCCCGGACTTGAAGCTCCCGATCCCTACACCTTAATCATTCGTCTCAAGGAACCGGATTACAACCTTTCCTATATTCTGGCCATGCCGCCCACCGCCGCTGTTGCGCGCGAAGTGGTCGAATATTACGGCGCTGCATTCGGCGAACACCCGGTGGGCACTGGCCCTTACCGACTTAAGGAATGGCGCCGTGCCTCACGTATTGTGCTGGAAGCCAATCCCGATTTTCGTGAAGAATACTTCACCAGTATCGGCAGTGACGATCCGCGTGACGCCGCCATAGTGGCGCATTTGAAAGGCAAGCGCCTGCCTCTGGCAGGGCGTATCGAAGTCAGCATCATCGAAGAAGAGCAGCCGCGCTGGCTGGCCTTCCTGAGCGAAGAACACGATTACATTCGCCCGCTTCCTACCCCGTTTATAGAAAACGGTATGCCAGGAGGCCGTCTGGCGCCTAATCTGGCCAAACGTGGCGTAACGGCGCGTCCAGACGAAGTGGCCTGGCTCACCTACACCACGTTCAATATGAACGACCCGGTGCTGGGCGGTTATTCGCCGGAAAAAATCGCCTTGCGGCGCGCCATTTCGCTGGCTTATCCGGTAGAAGATGAAATTCGCGTCGTGGAAAAAAATCAGGCGCTGAAGGCCTACTCACCCATTGCCGAAGGCATGGCTGGCTATGTGGCGGAACGCACGCCCACACTCGAATACAATCCTGCCCGCGCCAAAGCGCTGCTCGACCTGTATGGCTATGTTGACCGCAATGGCGATGGTTATCGCGAAATGCCGAATGGCGCCCCGCTGACCATCGATCAGGCCACCACGCCCGACGCGCGCGCCAAAAGCCGCAATGAATTGTGGCGGCGCGCCATGGACGCAATCGGCATTCGCATGACCTTCGATAAAGTGGAAAAACTGCCCGACCTGCGCAAAATTGCTCAACAAGGCAAAATGCCTATGTTTACCTATGGCTGGATTGCTGACTATCCCGATGGAGAAAATTTTCTGCAACTGTTCTGGAGCAAATCGATCGGTGGTGCCAACTACACGCTGTTTTCGCTACCCGAATTTGATGCGTTATACGAACGCAGTAAACGCATGCCGGATTCTCCCGAACGCACCGCGCTCTATCAACAAATGGTCAGGCTGATATGGGTTTACAATCCATGGCGCATCAACACCCTGAAACAAGGAACGATCCTGATTCATCCCTGGGTGATCGGCTACAAAAAACATCCCTTTGCGCATGAACCATGGCGTTATCTGGACATCGACCTTTCCAAGATGCACCGATGAACGAAACGGCATTCAATAAATCCATCATGGCGCTGTTCTATGCCTTGATCGTTGTACTGGGGTTGCAACTGGCATGGTGGATCTGGCAAATCCTCGCACCATACAACAAACCTATGCCCCTGCTCTCCGCCAGGACGGACACCTCGTCGGAAGATAGTGCCCAGTCACGTAACCTGTTTGGTGACGCACGGGATACCCTGCCTATGCAACCCTCAGAAACCAGCACCATTCGGCTTAAAGGCGTATTCGCCGCAGATGGCAAAACCCTCTCCGCTGCCGTGGTCAATCTGGGTGGGAAAGATCGCGCCATCTCGTTGGGAGAGGAAATTCAGCCCGGGGTAAAACTGGCTGAAGTCCACCCCGATCACATCTATGTGTCAGGCGCTCGCCTACGGGAACGGATCAATATCGAAGAGCGTGTATCAAGCCATACCGCCAAACCAAATTCGGCTAGCCCATCGGCTGCAGGGTTTCGTCTCGCTGTTTCCCAGCCCAGCCCCAATTCCTACAGCCTTTCACGCGAAGAGCTCAATAATGTTTTACAAGATACCCGGCAGCTCAATTTTCTGGGCCGCATCGCCCCTGCTGCCAGTGGAGGCATTCGCGTCGAAGACGCGCCAGTCGGCACCCTTTCCGAGAAGCTGGGTCTCAAGACCGGGGATCTGATCGTCAACATAAACGGCCAGCCGGTCAACAACACGGGCGACCTCGCCAGGTTGTACCAGCAATTCGCCACCACGTCCCAAATTCGGGCTGAAGTGCGGCGCGGCAGTACACCGCTCATGTTGACCTATAGCATAAAAAACTGATGCTCTTTCATGGTTTCTCTGCTGCTGTTGCTAATAACGAAGCCTGTGATCACAATAGACTTCTTTCGAGGCTTGCTGCGCTTGACATAACGGCGTTGCACGGTGGCTCAAAATCCTCATTTACGCGCGCGCGCCGATGCCCAAATGATAATTGAAAGCGCCCGTTCGCGTGTCCCCTCGAACGCCGGGTTAGGATAACGGACTCAGCAAAAGCGCCGGACGCCCGACATGACTTAACCGATGCTTGAACAAGCGCATGGACATTGGCATTCTGGCAGATTGTACGCAAGTCACGGACAAGCCGCTGATCTCGCGTCGTAACAGGCTGCTGATTTCAGGCAGGACTACCAGAAACGTCGTAGATGTCAATCGACCGATACCGGAAATGGATAGCATGAGTTCTGCCTTGTGTTGCCAGAGCGGGCTGGCGTGGATCATCTGGTCGAGATTGTCGTTGGACTCGTCCAGACGTTTCTGCAGCCAGACGATATTAATAGCAGAGCAAGGCATCTCATTTTTTTGGGCACTTTTCGCAGTTATTTTTTATCGGGTGCGCTATTATGATCCCGTTCTGAAACGCTTCGCAGTGAAGATCCTATCAGGGGCTGGTGGCGGGAGTTGAATATTTACTCATATGTGGGGGATCCGCTTAACAATAGCGATCCGACTGGACTTTTTGATTTTGAACAAAAAAATTCTGGTTTTGGCTTCGACATCCCGCTACCGGGCAGAGCTGCTTGCCCGTTTGCAGTTCCCTTTTCAAACTTTTAAACCCACCATTGACGAAAGCCCTTTGCCGGGTGAACAACCTCGCGCTACAGCGTTACGGCTGGCTATCAGTAAGGCAAAAAGCGCTAGGGCAACTTTTCCGCAAGCTTTGATTATTGGCGCCGATCAGGTTGCTGATCTCGACGGGCGCCACATCGGCAAGCCTGGGGCACGGGCAGCGGCAATCCTGCAACTTCAGGCGATGCGTAACCGTCAATTGATATTTCATAGCGGAATTTGTCTGTTCAACACGGAAACCGGGCAAATACAGTCCCAGGTTGTTTCTACAACCGTACATTTTCGTAATTATTCCGATAGTGAAATGGCGGTCTATCTGGATCGCGAGGATGCACTGGATTGCGCAGGAAGCGCAAAATCGGAAGGGCTTGGCGTGGCACTCATGAGTTGCATGACTTCGGATGATCCAACCGCCCTCATTGGATTGCCATTGATTGCACTGAACAATATGCTCCTCAATGAAGGCGTACAGGTGCTGGCATGACGCAAATTACAAGGCCAGGCACATTATTTCTCATTCCGACCAACCTGACCGTACCCTTCTCCCCTGCCGCGACCTTGCCGGCAGAAGTGATCCAGCTGGTTAATCGACTCGATTATTTCATTGCGGAAAATGCCAAAACTGCACGACAATTCTTGAAGACGATTGGACCATTGCATCCCCTGCAGCAAATCACCATTGGCGAATTAAATGAACATACACCTGATCACCTGCTGGATGAATTATTGGCACCCCTGCTTTCCGGCAAGGATGCGGCTGTCATCTCGGAGGCAGGCGCTCCGGGGGTAGCCGATCCTGGCGCAAAACTGGTCGCCCTGGCACACACTCACCGTGTGCCCGTATCGCCTTGCATTGGCCCCTCATCGATTCTGCTGGGATTAATGGCCAGCGGGCTGAATGGCCAGCACTTTTCCTTTCACGGATACCTGCCACAAGAAAGAGCCGCAAGGATCAGAATGATTCAGAAACTGGAGCAGGAGTCGAGGAAGAAAAAATCGACCCAGTTATTTATTGAAACGCCCTACCGCAATACCGCACTGCTGAACGATTTGCTCGCCAGCCTCACCTCCACTACGTTGCTGTGTTTGGCCGTGAATCTGACGGCACCAGATCAGTGGATCCGGACTCAAACCGTAGCTGAATGGAAAACCATTTGTGTCGAGCTTGATAAAAAACCGGCCTTGTTTTTGCTGCTCAGCGCCGCGCAATAGCCGTTTTCATGATGCCAGAATCGAGGCCTCTTCAAAAACGGAACGTTTTTTCAACATGGGCAGCAAATCCTCTGCGGACATAGGAACGCTGAAATAATATCCCTGCCCTACACTGCAGCCCTTGGCTCGCAACAAGGTAAGCTGGCCCGCTGTTTCAATACCCTCGGCAATAATGTCGAGGCCGAGACTCTTGGCCATGCTGATAATCGCCACCACAATCGCCATGTCATTGGGATCGACCGTAATGTCGCGGACAAAGCTCTGATCAATTTTCAGTTTACTGATTGGCAATCGTTTGAGATAGGACAAGCTGGAATAGCCAGTTCCAAAATCATCCACGGAAAGATGCACGCCCATCTGGGCAATTTCATTTAACAGTTGAACGCTGCCTTCCCCCTGCTTCATAACTTGGGTTTCGGTAATCTCCAGTTCCAAAAAGGCGGGATCCAGGCTCGTTTCTTTCAGAACCCGCTCCAGCATGTCGATAAAACCTTTATCGCCCAGTTGCCGGGCAGACAGATTGACCGCCATGCGCCTTAACGGCAACCCCATCTTCACCCACTCGCAATTTTGCCGGCAGCTTTCAAACAGCACCCAGGCGCCTATTTCACTGATCAATCCGGTTTCCTCGGCAAGCGGAATAAATTCGCCGGGCATAACCGTGCCATTTTCCTCACTGTTCCAGCGTACCAATGCTTCAAGAGCAACAATTTCTCCAGTATTAAGATCAATCTGCGGTTGATAAACCAGCGAGAAACTCTCTTCTTTCACAGCGGCACGTAAACTGGATTCCATTACCGCGCGACGCTTTACCGCGATATTCATTTGCGGGGTAAAAAACTGATAAGTGTTTTTACCGAGGCTCTTGCCGTGGAACATGGCCGTATCAGCATTCTTCAGTAACGTTTGCGAATCACGTCCATCTTCTGGATACAAAGCGATTCCGACCGATCCCGAAACATGCTGCTCCAGTCCGCCCACTACAAACACCTCTCGCAGCGACTCTAAAATCTTCTGTGCCACCAAGGTAGCGCCGCGGTGTCCATCAAGCTGATCCAACAGCACAATAAACTCGTCTCCCCCTTGACGGGCAATGGTATCCTGGGTACGTACCGAATCAGTTAGGCGACGCGCCACTTCGCGTAACAAATCGTCTCCAACATCATGCCCCAGCGTATCGTTGATGTTCTTGAAATTATCGATATCGATGAACATCACCGCTAATTTTTTAGCCGAGCGTTCGGCCAGGTTGATAGCCCGGGAAACCCGGTCCTGCATGAGTGCCCGGTTTGGCAATCCGGTCAACGCATCATGAAAGGCAAGATGCTGTATGCGCCGCTGGATTTCCCGTTGTTCGGTCACATCGCGGGTGTTAAAGATGATCCCTTTCACAGCAGGCAAATTGAGACAATTTTTGCCAATCGATTCCAGCATGCGCCAGCTCCCGTCACGCGCCTGAACACGGAATTCCGCAGGCTTATCCATTTGGCCTTTCTCGAGTAATTCGAAAAATTTGGTTCGTAAATGCTCAACATCTTCGGGATGAACAATTTCGAATTGACTGCGCCCCACCATCATCTCCGGTGCGTACCCCAACAAGTGAGCCACGGATGGACTCTGATAGCGGATAATGCCTTCCGCATCAAAGACCGTTACGATATCCATAGCACTTTCTGTCAATGCCTTGAATCGCCCCTCCGACTCGCGCAATGCTTCTTCGACCTGCTTGAAATCAGTAATGTCGGTCAACACACCAATCAGTCCTTGTGGGGTTCCGTCAGAACTTGTAAACCGGCTTAGATGCCTGACCACCTGACGTATGTTGCCTTTGCCATCCGCAACACTGATTTCGACTGCAGAAAGCTCCCCAGTGTTCAATACCTCCTTGTCTTCACGCTCGGCAACATCAGCAAAATCCTTGGGCAGCACCTCGCTTGTTTTTTTACCGATAAACCAGTCTCGTTTATGGCTGAAGAATTCTTCCCAGGCACGATTGACTCCCGTATATTGCCCGGCAATATTTTTATAAAAAATCGGGTTGGGAATAACTTCCAGCAACTCCTGGGTAAAGTGCAATTGCTGGTCAAGCGCAAACGCGGTGCGTTTCATGTCGGTAATATCCGAGCAGGTCACTAGAATGCCTAAAACTTCTTGCCGGGCACCACGCAACGGGGCGGCCGAAACGCTTATTTCAATATCCGCGCCTGCAGCGCGCGCCAGGGTAATTTCATAGTTATGAACCGTTTCTCCCGCCAAAACACGGCGGCGAATTTCCAGTGCCTTTTCAGTTGGCGCCTGCGGGATAAGAGGTGAAATGCGGCCCAGAATATCTTCCTCGGTGACCCCAAAAATTTTTTCGGCAGCAGGATTCCATAACGTCACCACACCATTCGGGGTAGCCGAATAAATAGCAAGCGGTGACGTTTCGACAATCGCTTTCAGCGATACATTGAGCGCCTTTAGGGTATCTTGCGTGGTACGGTACTGGGAAATATCCTCGATTCCAGCCAGTGCATAAAGAAATTGCCCTTTATCGTCGCGCACCACCACCGCAGAGTGTCTGACCCAAGCAATACCGCCGTTTTTACGGACCAATCGTTTTTCGATTTTTGGAATTTCATTACGACCTGCCAATACTTCTTGCAGTAAATTAACTTCGTTCTGCCGCTCCTCCGGGTAGGTGAAAGTAAAGAATTCCCGGCCAATCAATTCGTGTGCCTGGTAGCCCAAAATCTCGCAAAATTTACGATTGGGCAAAAGATATCGGCCGTGATTATCGATATGCGCCAATCCAATATCCACCAGATCAAACGTTTCACGAAACTTTCGTTCGTTAACAGACAAATCGTCGTACTGTTTGCCGAAACGTTGGATTAATGTTTGCAATGCATCAGACAGTTGGTCGAATTCGCGATAATCCGAATGACCAATCGTCTTCCAATGAGGGTAATTTATGTCCTGAACCCGTAACGATTCGGCAAGCTGTCGAATCGGCTTGGTCAGGCGCCTGGCAACCATGACGCCCAACAGCACGGAGATCAAGGTAGCAATGCCTCCCCCCCACAGGAATATATTGCGTAATAAAGCAATCTGCATATCGGCAAGCCCGATCTGCCAGGAGACGTAGACTACTATCGCCCCGAACGCGGCAACCAATCCCAATGTAACAGCGGCAAATGTAAGAGTCAGCCAAAAAGATAGGCTGTGTATATTCTGGTTAGCGGGCGTTTTTGCCTGCTTAGTGACATCGGTAGCTTTGGTAGCGGACTCCGAAAGACTGTTTTGTGTCATCGCTTAAATTACTTCTGAGCCGGTTTCAACAAGCTCTATATGTGTTTTTTGTAAAATGATGCAGGGCCATGGTAATACCATTAAAAAAACACTCTTTGCCAGAACGAAAACCATGGAAGACTCGCAGTTTTCCGTCAATTGTTTTTAATTAACTGATGTTACGCAGTCGCATTCCGCAGAGCCTGAAGCTCGGCATAGGCTT
>CAZRAL010000018.1:0-44217 GCA_964598005.1 uncultured Burkholderiales bacterium | reverse complement strand
AAGCGGACAATTCAAAAACTACAGAACCGGACAAGTCTAAAAACCCGCGACATAAGGCTCAGGAAATTCAGGGAGCAATATTGCCAATCGCTGAAAAATACGATTGGGATAAACCTTTTCTGGGTGTTATTCTCGCCGGCATTTTCACCAATGGTTCTCTCACACAAATGAGAACTTCCGGTTTTGAGGTGGCATTGTTCCCATATGAAAGCATAGTCACCGCATTCGGGGCGGTTGGCATTGATGCCAGGTTTGACGAAGAAACACCAGATAAGGTTTTTCAGTGCACTGTTGGTCAAATTGATTCCCTCACTCCGCAGAAGCGTGCTAGGTTAAAAAAGCATCTTGTTCAAAGCAACCAAACCCTACTTGACAAGTTTTTCGCCGAGTTACAAGCGACACTTGATAGGCAAATCGAACAGATTATTCTCATTCCACTGCATGGGCAACAAAACGAATTCGAAACCATTGTAGACGCAATTACATTTGTAAAAAACTATAGGGAAGTAGAGTTGTGCGATGGCAGTTTCAGAAAATATGAAATCATTGTTCGCTTCACCAATGACGACAAAATTGATGCGTCCTTCAAGGATAAAAGTAAGGCAATCGATTTTCTTCTCTACATTGAACAAGGTGCTTCCGTAGATTGAAACAGTGATTAGTTTATTTGTAGTCGTTCTGACTTGATCTGACAGATACCCGATTTGACGGGAGCGCCACACAAGAATGACCATGTGCCTTTTGGGGCCACGAAGATACCACGCACTTTCCAGGGGCTGAAAACCAGCTTCCAGCAAAGCTGGCCGACAATTTTTCACACAAACCATTTCGGGAAGACTCAATATTTTTTCTGCTTTAAAAAAAATGCAGCCAGTGCCGGCAATAAAAATACCGCTCCCAGCATATTGAGTGAGAACATAAACGCCAATAAAATCCCCATGTCGGCCTGAAACTTGAGCGCCGACAATGTCCAGGTTGCGACACCCAAGGTCATCGTTACCGCGGTAAAAATCATCGCGGTTCCGCGTTCGCGCAGCGCCTCAAAAAAGGCCGTGGTGAGGTTCTTGCCTTCTTCAATATGAACATCGATACGGTCGTAGAGATAAATTCCGTAATCGACGCCTACGCCTACGCCCAATGCAATAACCGGCAAGGTTGATATCTTCAGCCCAATGCCCAGCAAGGGCATCAAGGCTTCGCAGAGAATGGATACCAGTGCCAGCGGAATCAGAATGCACAACGTTGCCCGTAACGAACGAAAAGTCACCATGCACATGACAAACAGCGCGCCAAAAATGGCGAAGTTCATTTCCCAACGGGCTTTGTCAACAGCTTCGTTGGTCGCGGCCATGACGCCCACGTTTCCGGTTGCCAGCTTGAATTCCAGTTTGTCGCTATTCCATTGAGCGGCAAAATTCTTGACCTCCTGGACCAGCCGGGCGATGGTTTCACCCTGATGATCGGTGGTATTGATCAATATCTGCATGGCGCTGCAATCGGGGTTGAGGAGGCCCGTTCCGGTATCAATGGGCGTCACGCTTTGCGCCATCACCTGCGCATCGCGCGGCAGCATGCGCCATTTGAGGCTGCCTTCGTTAAACCCGGCATTGATTACCCGTGCCAGCCCCGGTAATGAAATGACGGATTGCGTACCTGCCACATTTTGCATGTGCCAATCCAGATTTTCGATTACCGACATGATGTCGTAATTGGTGCAGGCGCCGGCTACATTTTTTGTTTGCGCCACCACGCCAAGCGTATCCACACCAATGGCAAATTTTTTGACAATGGTGTCGCTATCCTGGTTATAACGCGAATCCGGGCGCAATTCCGGGATGCCAGTACCCTGATCGCCCACGCGCAATTTGTGGGCCTGGATAACACCCGCGACCCCCAACAATACACCAATGCCAATGATAACCAGGGCATGTTTGCGAGCTGCAAAACCCGCGCAGGTGCGCCAGAAACGGTCGATACGGCTACCCTGATACGCCTCCTGAGTACGGGTCTTGGGCGACAAGCGCAAATAGGAAAGCAGAATGGGCAGCAGCATTTTATTGGTCACGATCATCCACGCCACGCCAAGCGAAGCCGTGATACCCAATTCCCGCACGATATCGATCGGGATCAGCATGATGACGGCAAAACCAAGTACATTGGTCAGCAAGGCCAGGGTGCCGGGAATAAACAGCTTGGCAAATGATCGCTTCGCCGCAATTAAACTGTCTGTGCCTATCGCAACCTCGTGTTCCCACGTCTTGGTCATCTGTACGGCATGGGAAACGCCGATGGAAAAGATCAAAAAGGGCACGAGTATGGAAAGGGGATCGATCCCAAAACCGATAAGGGGCAAGGTACCCAACAGCCAGAGCACCGGCATCAACGCCACTGTCAGTGCAACGAGCATCAGCTTGATGTCCTTGACAAACCACATCATCAACACCGCGGTAATGGCAAAAGCGATGCCGAAGAACAGAATGACGCTTTTGGCGCCATCGGCAATATCGCCCACTGCCTTTACGAAGCCAATAATGTGAACGCTGTGACGCGGCCCTTCGTAAACGGTGCGTAGTTCTTCCAGTTTGGTTGCCACATCGAAATAATTGAGCTTTTTCCCGGTGCCAGGATCAAGTTCCAGCAGCCCTGCCGATACCAGCGCTCCGGAAAAATCCGATGCGACGGTACGCCCGATTTCATTTGATTTTTGCACATTGCCCCGAACGGTCTGCAAATCCGCATCGGTGCCTTGAAAGGTAGCCGGAATGACATTGCCGCCTGCAAAGCCCTCCTCGACGACCTCGATAAATCGGGTATTCGGAGTAAACAGCGAACGCACACTGGGCCGGTCGATTCCATTCAGCAGGAATACATCGTTGGTCAGCTTTTTCAGCTTGTCCATGAATTCCTTGTTATAGATATCGCCGTCTTTCTGAACCAGTGCGATGGCCACCCGATTGGCGCCGCCGAATACCTTTTCGTATTCTTTGTACACCTGCATATAAGGGTGTTTTAACGGCACCATCTTGTTGAACCCTGCATCGACGCGTAATTTGCTGGCGGAGGCGAGGAACAGCAAGGTCATGAGCGCAAAAATGATCAGCCACAGTTTGCGGTAATTGAATATGGCTGCCGAAACGTGTTGGATGATTTTGGCAAACGTCATGGTTTAGGGAATGGCCTGCATTGTTTTTGCCGCAGATTTCATCGGTATGTCGCGCACCCCCGTTTCGCCAAACAGCAACAGGACATTCGATGTGCTGGGCAAGGCTGTGGAGAAGGCTTTGATTGTATCCGTAGGCAGCGCAACAAAAGATTGCCCATCATCGCGTGAAACCAGTACCGTGCCCGATAAACCAGCCAGCACCAGCGTGCCATCGGCTAATTGTGTCGAACCCATGATCGATGCGACCGAGGAATTATCCACGGCAGTCCACGAATTGCCGCCGTCAGAAGAACGAAATATTTTTCCGCGCAAACCGTAAATGATAATGTGGGCATTTTTTGCCGCAATGGCGCCGAAATAAGAGCCTTTATAAGGCGGCATTAGCGCTGACCATGTCTGGCCTGAATCGTCTGATTTAAGGAGGGTTCCGGCCTCACCGACAATCAATAGTTTTCCCGCTGCCAACTGGATAATCCCGTTGTAGTGTTTATCGTCATCGGCAATTTTTCTTGCTGTCCATGTTTTTCCACCGTTGGATGTTTCGTAGTAAGCGCCATAGGCCCCTACTGCAATACCGCGACTAGTATCCAGAAACAATACATCGAGAAAGGGACGCTGCTCCAGCGGCGCAGAAAATTGCTGTACCCACGTTTCTCCTGCGTTCGTGGTGCGGAGGATCACCATATCATGGCCCACCGCCCAACCATTTTGGGCATCGATGAAAAAAATAGCCGTTAAAAGCGGAGCCGTTGGTACCTTGGCGCGCTGCCATGAGTGACCGTTATCGTCCGAGTAAATGATGCTGCCCCGCTCGCCTGCTGCCACCAGACGATTGCCCGCGCGCGACGCATCGATCAGCAGCAAACGAGAGAGCGTTTGCTTCGATAGCAGGGTAGATTTGCTTGTTTCAAAACTGGCTTGCGCAAATAAACTACTCGCTGCCCCCCCTAGGAGCGCGAAAAAAAATAGTCGCCTGACGAACAAGCCGAAAAAAATCATGGAACAAAAATTTTTGGAAATGCCGCGCGGGTAAAACAAAATCCGGGGGCAAGGAATACCTACCATGGGTAGATTCTTACCCCCCGAGAATCGATGCTTATTGCATTATTAATCTAACGCGTACCGGTGCCGCGCAGATTTTGCGGAGTGTAATCTCCGGGGGAACGTTTGATGGTCTCGAAAATTCGCGTTTCTTCCGAGCGTAGACCCATGGCGATATAGCGCCGTGCCTGCAAGTCATAATGGACTTCGATCGTACCAAAAAACATCGGGACGTTATACCAGTTTTCATTATGTTGCTCGGCAAAACGCCACAGTTGTCCACGGCCATCGTATTTATCAATCAGCAGAATGGCCCAGCTGTCTTCGTCGATATAAAATACTCGCTTGGAATAGATGTGGCTGGTGCCCGATTTTAGCGTGGCCTCCACCACCCAAACGCGATGCAACTCATAACGGGCCAGATCCTGATTCAGATGCCCTGCTTTCAGTAAATCGCCATATTTGACTTTGTTGTTAGACATTTTGTACGAGTTATAGGGCACAACCATTTCGCGTTTGCCGATCAGCTTCCAGTCGTAACGGTCGGTTGCGCCATTGAACATACCGAAATCGTCGTTAGTGCGCAGTCCGTCTGCGGCCGTGCCGGGATTATCGTAGGCCACATTGGGAGCCAGCCGCACCCGCCGCTGCCCGGGGTTGTACGTCCATGCCGAACGCGGCTCTTTCGCCTGATCGACGGTTTCATGCACCAGCAGGATTTGGCCTGCCAGACGTGCAGGTGCCGTTGTAACCTGCAAGTAGTTCAAAATTTTGTTCGGCTCACGTTGCGCGACGGGCTTGGATAGATTGCCATAGGAAAAGTCATACTCATACTCAAACTTTACCAGCGCGTATTCACCAGAGGTGGTAACGGCGGCCTGCGACCAATTCATGGCAAAAGTATCGCCTTTGTAACGCAGCAGGGCATTCCAGATCGCTTCGTTGCCATTTTTTGGGATAGGGAAAGGTACGCCACCGCTACATCCCACCACGCCATTTCCACCTGCTGCCAGCATGGCTTTAGACGTGCATTCACGGGTTTCTTTATAGTGGCCTTCCGGATAGGACGCGCTGCGTCGCGTCGGATAAACATTCAACTTATAGGTGGGATATTGCTTCAGCATGGCCTGCTGGCCGGGTGATAAGTTGTCCTTATACTTCTCCGCATTTTGTGCATTGATGGTGAACAACGGTTTGTCTTCTGCAAAAGGGTCAGGGTAATACCCGCCCAATTTATAGCCCGCTACAGGCTTGGTTATGCCACCTTCCCAAGCCGGTATGGTGCCCGCAGCATTGGCTGCCTTTTCCGCGCCAAGCGGCGTCAACGTGGTGCCTAATTTGGTTAAATCTGCTGCAGTGGACTGCGCATGGACTGTTACTGCCGTTACGAACGAACCAAGAACGCCTGCCGCAATAAGAGTTAGTTTTTTCGACATTCTGTTTCCTCCAAATAATTATGATTATTTATGAATATTACAAATTTCATATTTTCACTAAAATGAGAGCACCCAATTATCATCGGGTAATACACAAAATGAGGCTCTTTCACCTTGCCAGCCTACTTCCACCATATTTGAATATGCATAAAGATGTGCAACCCAGCGATGATTAGGCATATCGCTAGAAATAGAGGTGCGATAAAGTGGATAGCTGTCTTTTTCACATTTAGCTCCTTTAATAGGTAAAGCATAGAAGCTTATTCCTTGATAACGCCACATACTTTTCGCATTTGAGGTATGTTGAAGTGATCTCAGGTAATCACATTCGCGAGGATCCGCTGTATAAAAAGTAGAGCGATACTCCCCAGATATGTTGTCATTAAACTCAAAACGACAAACACCAACTGCGTGCGAAGGAAAAATACTTTGATTGAATGAAAAAAAACAATCTATACACGGCCCAGGCCATACCTTGTACATCCATCCTGTACGCTTCCATGATGGATAAAGTGAATCGTAATAGGCGATCTCCTTAGTGTCAGTAGTCATAAAGTAACGTTTGTTTTGTTCTACTGGAGATGCGCTGACATATTCAACCAATGTCGCAAAATGGTCAGTAACAGTGAATTCATCTATGACATCCAAATGATTTTTTATCCCAAACTCCCTTATTGCTTGTACCGAAGACTGACGAAAATCTTGCTCACTGTAAACTTCTACAGCATATTTTCCGGCTGGCAATTTTCCAAGATAAAAAACTTCTTCTTTTTCCGGCAAGTTTGGCGGTTTGCCTTCTTTCAAAGGTTTATAGAAAACTTTAATGACATTGTTATTTTTTTGAACAGAAAAAGAACTATCGACTGGTACCCGAAGGGGTTTCACAATCAGGGTCAATTCAGTTTCAGCTGTTGGAAAAGTTAAAGACAAACGTACTTCTGGATTCTTGCTATTAACGTGTCCATAATAATATGCAGATTGCCCGGCAAATATAGGCAAACTTACCATTCCTAATAAGACAACAACTCCTTTAAGAATAATATTTTTCCAATGAAGAACAGGACTGTAATTGTTACCTTTATATCCTGATAAAAAAATGTTTTTTAAACCATATTGCATTATTACTTCTCCTTGATTTTCTGCTTAAATTTTGCTCAAAACGAATACGATATGGCAATCGAGTAAAAATCACGATCCTTGAGTGGATTGGCGCTGGAACAATACGAAGTAGGTTGACCCCCTACCGTCGATTGCGTCGATGCCGGCACATCGGTGCCGCAGTAAGTCCGCCCGCCAAAATATTGGGTGTAGGCCAAATCGACAGTCAGTTTTTTCTGGTAATCGAACAATCCGCCAATCGAAAATGATTTCGCCCCTTCATTAAAGGTCTGCGATACCCCTTTTACATCATGGTTAAATGCAAATCGCGGCGAAAAATTGGCGCCAAAAATGACATCGGAATAATCCAGCCTCCCCACCAACCGATAACCGTACGAGTCGGTCGTCACAAAGCCCGTTTCCTGAACCGAATTGGCTGCTGAGGCAATGGCACCCAACGGCGTTGCTGGCAAGAACACCCCTGGCCCATTGAATTTGAGATTAGTCGGCAGATTATGATATTTGGTATAGCCCACTTCACCGACCACTACGCCTTGCTCGGCTCCCAGTATATTGGGGAAACTTTTCGTTGCCGTGGCCTGTAACTGGCTCATTTTCACTCGTTTCCAGCCGGTTATCTCCGTACCGTCCGGCACCAGTGCTGCAGCCGAGGCTCCAGCCGGAGCGCCAGGAATCTGGGTATAACCCGTCAGAAGGTTTGGCGCGCCTAGCGCAGCCAATAGTAACTCTGGGGTGGCAATCTGCAAGGGTTGATTGGAGCGATAGGACCATTCGCCCTGTAATGCCGTACCGAAGGGGCCAGCCGTATTAAAACTGAAGCCATACAACTTGATATCTTCGGGATATTCAGCAAAGTAGGTCGCCTTGATATCGGTACGCGCCTGATCGCAGGCACTGGAGCCAATCGCAGCCACCAATGCGGCTGAACAAAGCGTAGCGGTTAACGGGCCGCCGGTAATGATGGAAGTAGCCTTGCCTTTAATCCCGCTAAAAAGCGGAATGCGGCTGTGGTAATTCATGTGATAAAAGCCGAACTCGGTATTGTTTAATTCGGACGCCAGATAACGGAACGCCACGCCATATTGGCCAGAATCGCTCGGACTGCGGTCGCTCGCCCGCGGCGCCCATACCGCAGCGGCTGGATCGACGGGACCATAGAGTGCAATTAACCCATTATTTAGGCCGGCAATCGTGGGATTGTTCAGCGCGATGGCAGGGAACAGAATAGGATTGGTGGCGGGGTTGGTCAGATCCTTACGACGGCCAAATCCGATAAATACTTTCCAGGCATCATCGGAGGCAAAATCATTATTGCTGAAATAGGAGCCGCGTGGATCCAATTTAATCTTGTCGTGATTGCCCAGAATAAAGCCTTCCACACTCGCGGCTTTGGTAATTTCCAGCGATCCCCACAGGCTGGTGGTCGGAATAAATCCTTCTTTTAATTCTGATCCGGGAACACGCAATTTGGAAAGATCAACCGAGTTAATCACATTGATACCATTGGGTATGAAGGTTGACTCCCCCCAGCTAATCACTTGATTGCCCGCACGCAGGCGCAAACCATGGTCAGCGATATCGAAACTCCCTGAAACAAACGCATCCAGTATCCGGGCATCACGTCCCACACGCTTGCGGCCCTCTGGCCCTAAATTGCTGCGATCATGATTTTCAAAATCGTGAAAATAAGTCCCGCGGACAAACGCGCCAAAGTTCTGGTATTTCAATTCCAGATCGTGGGTAGCTTTAAGCACGTTGGCAAACGCCTTATTGTTGTTATAGGCGCGGTCGCCGTCGTCCTCATTCACGCTGCGCGAGGTGCCGCCGTTGGCAATACCAATCAGGTTTTGATCCTGGCCCTGCGCGCGCACCGAAATGCCGTAAGAAATCGTGGTATCGAAACTGCCCGTCAGCCCATTGTCCAGCTTGAACTGGAAAGCATAAGCGCCATTGGCGCACATCAACGCAACAGCAACAACGGATAATTTGAGCACAGGGCGAAATGTGGTGTGCGAACGCTTCATGAACCGGTTCTCCTCAGGTTAGTTTTAATATGAAATTTTGGATTGCGCAATTTCAAAAGGGATCAAAATCGGCGCTAATTTTTACGCTACTTTACAGTAATTTTCAAATTGCTTATAGCCTTTCGCAAATAAAAATAGTCTTCGCGATTCAATAGGTTGGCGTCAACCTTGATTGTGCGGCGCAACAATCAAGGTTCTGTTGAAATTCGTTGCAAGCGAAAGGGAGGCAAGGCGGAAATAGGCGAAAAACCGGAGTGTCTGTGTCGATATACATGAGGATTTTGAGCCTGTTCCAACGCCGCACACCAAGCGCAGCAGAACTTTAAAGCGCTTCAAACAGCCCTGCGGCTCCCATACCGGTACCTATACACATCGTCACCAGCCCCCATTTTTGCTTGGCCCGTCGCATACCATGTAACAACGTGGCGGTACGAATCGCACCTGTAGCCCCCAACGGATGCCCGAGTGCAATGGCCCCGCCTTGTGGATTAACCCGATTGGGATCGAGGCCCAGGTCCTTGATCACCGCCAGCGCTTGTGCGGCAAAGGCTTCGTTCAACTCGATCCAGTCCAGATCCTGCTGCTGAATTCCGGCTTGTTTAAGTACTTTGGGAATAGCTTTGATCGGACCAATTCCCATAATTTCCGGCGGCACACCCGCCACGGCAAAAGACACAAAACGGGCAATAGGCTGAACGTTATATTTTTTCAGCGCTTTTTCACTCATCAACATAACGGCGCCCGCGCCATCCGACATTTGCGACGAATTGCCCGCGGTGACGCTGCCCTTCGCCGCAAATACCGGGCGCAATTTGCCCAGTGATTCCAGGCTGGAATCGGGGCGCGGGCCTTCGTCGGTATCAGCGGTTTTCTTTTTATGTTTAACCGCGCCGCTGGTCAAATCCGGAACAGCATTATCGATTTCATAAGGCGCAATTTCATCCTTGAATGCGCCCACCCCAATGGCCTTCGTTGCTTTTTGATGAGAGGCTACGGCAAAAGCATCCTGCTCTTCGCGCGACACCTTCCATTGTTGCGCCACCTTCTCGGCGGTAATGCCCATGCCATAAGCAATGGCAATATGCTCGTTATCCGCAAACACGTGCTGATTGAGCGCGATCTTGTTGCCCATCATCGGCACCATGCTCATGGATTCGGTTCCTGCAGCAATCACCACGTCATCGTCGCCGGTGCGAATACGGTCGGCCGCCATACTTACCGCTTGCACCCCCGATGAACAAAAACGATTGACGGTAACGGCGGGGACCGAATCGGGCAAATTGGCAAGCAGCACGCCGATACGCGCCACATTCATGCCCTGCTCAGCCTCCGGCATGGCGCAGCCCACGATTACATCGCCAATATCGTGCGGATCAAGGCCGGGCACCTGCGCCAAGGCGTGGCGCAGCACATGCGCCAGCATATCGTCCGGGCGAACATTTCTGAACATCCCGCGTGGCGCTTTGCCCACGGGCGTGCGAACGGCTGCAACGATGTAGGCTTCCTGAATTTGTCTGCTCATGTGTGCGTCCTTAAATTGATTATGAGACCATAATATTACTTATTGGGACAAGAGGCATACAACCTCAGCAGAATTTTGCCTGACCAGGCTTGAATTTTGTATACATGCCCTCAGATAAACCCCGCCAAAACACAAATGAGCGCAGGTCAACTTTTCATTTTAATCTTTTCTTATTTTTATCTATGACAACCACGACCACTGCCAAACAAACGCTCGGTTTTCAAACCGAGGTTAAACAACTCCTCAATCTAATGATCCATTCGCTTTACAGCAATCAGGAAATTTTCCTGCGCGAATTGATCTCCAATGCCTCTGACGCATGCGACAAACTGCGCTTCGAAGCCATTACCAACGCAGCATTGTACGAAAATGATAGTGAACTGAAAATCCGCATCGATATAGACAAAACAGCGGGTACGCTTACGATTGCCGACAACGGAATCGGCATGTCGCGCGAGGAAGTGATCGCCAATATCGGCACCATCGCCAAATCGGGAACCAAAGAATTTTTCTCCAAACTTTCTGGCGATCAGCAAAAGGATGCTCACTTGATCGGCCAATTCGGGGTCGGTTTTTATTCTGCTTTTATCGTCGCCGATAAAGTCACGCTGACCACCCGGCGCGCTGGATTGCCCGCTACAGCAGGCGTGCGCTGGGAAAGCGAAGGTAGCGGCGACTACACACTCGAAGACGTGGAAAAATCCCCGCATGGCACCGAAGTGGTGCTCCACCTTAAAGCGGATGCCAAAGATTTTCTTCAGGACTGGAAAATCAGGGAAATCATTCGCAAATATTCCGACCACATCCAGATGCCCATCGTCATGCATAAAACGGAGTGGGATAAGGAAAAGGGCGAACAAATCGTCACAGCAGAACTGGAAACGGTCAATCGCGCCAATGCCTTGTGGACACGCAGTAAAAACGACATTACCGACGAGCAATACGCCGAATTCTATAAACATGTTTCGCACGACTGGGAAAACCCGCTGGCCTGGAGCCATGCTCGCGTCGAGGGCCGGCAGGAATATACCGAGCTGCTGTACCTTCCCGCCAAAGCGCCCTTTGACTTATGGGACCGCGAGCATAGGCATGGGATCAAACTTTACGTCAGGCGCGTCTTCATCATGGATGACGCCGAACAACTGCTGCCACGTTATTTGCGGTTTGTGAAAGGTGTCGTCGATTCCAATGATTTGCCACTCAACGTCTCGCGGGAAATTTTGCAGCAAAGCAAGGACGTCGAAGCCATACGCAGTGGGTGCGTGAAAAAAGTACTGGGCCTGCTTGAAGATCTGGCCGAGAACCAGAAAGACAAATACACTACATTCTGGAATGCCTTTGGCCGCGTGTTCAAGGAAGGAATGGGGGAAGATTTTGCCAATCGCGACAAAATCGCCAAGCTGTGTCGCTTTGCCTCCACGACCAATGCGGACAATGAACAGAACGTCAGCTTTGCCGATTACGTCGGCCGCATGAAACATGGACAGGAGAAAATCTATTACATCAGCGCTGATAGTTTTGCTGCTGCACGCAACAGTCCCCACCTCGAAGTATTTCGTAAAAAAGGCATTGAAGTATTGCTGCTGACCGATCCAGTCGACGAATGGTGGCTGGGCTCGTTACCCGAATTTGAAGGTAAAAAGTTGCAGTCGGTCGCCAAAGGCGATCTCGATCTTGGCGCCTTGGCTGACGAAGCCGAAAAAAAGGAACAGGAAAAAATAACCGACGAATTCAAACCGCTGGTGGAAAAACTGGCGGCGGTACTGGGCGACAAAGTAAAAGAAGTACGTGTCACCCATCGCTTGACCGATTCGCCGGCGTGCCTCGTTGTGGGTGAGCATGACTTGTCGGGCAATCTGGAACGCATGCTCAAAGCAGCCGGGCAAAAAGTGAGTGAAACCAAACCCATTCTGGAAATCAACCCCACTCATCCCCTCATCATTAAACTCAATGCGGACAGGGATGGCGAAACATTCAACGATTGGAGCCACCTGCTATTCGAGCAATCGCTGCTCGCTGAAGGGGGGCATCTGGAAGATCCAGCCACATTTGTGAAGCGGCTGAATAGCTTGATGTTGAGGCTGGCTTAATTCCGTTCTCCTCTTTACTGAAACAATGACGTGATGTAGAAACAAAAAGATTTTTCTGTAACATTAGCTTTTCCGGCAAAAAACCTTTGGCGCTGCGTAACATCAGTTTTTAAGCCAAATTTTATTCAACCTACTCAGGAGATATTCATGAAACTCTATTATTCCCCCGGTGCCTGCTCGCTTTCTCCTCACATTGCCCTGCGTGAAGCTGGGCTGCCGGTTGAACTGGTAAAAGTCGATCTCAAAACCAAGGCAACGGCTGAAGGCGATTTTACGGCCATCAACAGCAAAGGATATGTACCTGCGCTGCAATTGAACGACGGCTCGATACTCACCGAAGGGCCAGCCATTGTGCAGTACATTGCCGATCAAAAACCGGAATCAGGACTGGCGCCCAAAAACGGCACCATCGAGCGCTATCGCCTGCAGGAGTGGCTAAACTTCATCACCAGTGAACTGCACAAGAGTTTTTCACCGCTGTTCGATGCCACGGCGACTGTGGATCAAAAAGAAACCGTCAAAACCAGACTCGGCAAACGCTTCGACTGGCTCAGCCAGCAACTGGGCAACAAAGAATATCTGATGGGTGCAGCGTTTACTGTGGCGGACGGTTATCTTTTCACCGTGCTTAATTGGTGTCAGTGGGTGAACATCGACCTTGGTAAATGGCCCGTACTGAAGGCCTATCACGCTCGCGTGGCCGCGCGCGCCAAAGTGCAGGAGGCGCTGAAAGCGGAAGGGTTGGTCAAGTAATAATATTCAAAAAAGTGGTCTTCATGAATCATGAAGACCATTCTCTGACGTTATGCTGAGGGGGGATTAACCTCCGCCTCTTTTGCTTTGTTGACTTCGCCCGGATTGGCGATTTCCACTAGTTTTTTCAGCATTCCGTTATCGTAGGAGAGCCATAAAATGATTGGAACCAAGGTTGGCAATAGCAGCGCGCCAATTTGATAACCGATGGCAATCGCTTCGCGCCCCAGCGCGGGAAAAGCAAGTGCCTGCGATAATGCAGCACCGTTATCGATCACAAGCTGCTTTAGCAGATCCATGCCCACGCTGAATGCCTGGCCTATGAATAAAATTCCCAACGCCACAATCAGCCGGCCTATCCGCAGCGGACTCCATGCAGCAAGTATGAGCGCAACGAAAAACGGCAACCCATAGGTATAAATCAATACCGACACATCCACATCAGCCACCGCTTTCTCGGACTTGCCCGAGCGATAGCGCCAGTCGTCTGCACCAATACGCAACGTGTACTTGATTTGATGATCGGTCGCCTCGGCGCGCTCGATGCGGATCGTATCGGACAGCTCGATCATCTGCGAGGATAACCACACCGGCACGCTGGAAAGCGGCTTCCAGGCAAAATACCAGGCGGCAAAACAAAGCGGCAGTGCCAGTATGACGCGTAGCATAAAAGCGGTAATGCTGCGCCGGGTCAAAATCATCGGTCAAACCGCCACGGGCATTGCGACTTTTTTCTTTTGTCGCGCCAGCCAATTGATCCAAACCATCCACACAATCAGTACATCGAGCATGATCAATACCTGCCAGCCGTAAAGGTGGGCCCAATGAAATACCTCCAGATTCCACTGGCCCAGATAAAAGAGCGAAATGATGCGCACCAGATTCAGCGCCTGCACGGCAATAAATCCAATCCCGATCCCGGCGATTTTCTGCCGCCAGCTGGCTGGAAACGCCAGCATGCCCGCTGCCAGCACGATCATGGCCTCAACCCCATTGCAGCCCGCCTGAATGGTGACACCCCAGCCCGTGCCGCTGTCATAGAGACTAGGCCCGGAGGCGATCACACTTTTATCGAAAACTTGCACCGTTGCGGAACTGGCCTTGGCGACCAGCGCAGTCCATGGCCCCACCACCCATTTCTGGGCTGGCGGCGTCAATTCAAGCGCGAACAGAGCGGCCACAATGGCCACAAAAAGAACGAGGAACCGCTTCATGCGATGTGGCTCCCGGGGCTTATTAAGGCATTGACGTTACGTAAACGTAGAGGTAAAGCGGCTTTCCTGTTGAAACAGCTTGTTGGGTAAAAAAAATCCTTTGCTATACGCTTTAGCAAATAAAACCGATTCTTCATCACAATTTTTTTGGTTACCACATGACTTGGGCCCCCGCCTGTGCGGGGGCAGAATTCAGGGGTATGAGCCCTATAAGTTAATGTTGTGTACCGATCATGCTGCTGTCATTCTCCCGCTGCGCGCCATGAAATAGGCGCCGCTGCCCATCACCAGCAAGCCCAGCAACATCAGCATCCACTCCGATAAGGTCGGGATGGTCGCCGATACCCCAGGCCCGCCCTGATCAACAATGGTGCCGTTGGCCATCAGATCATCATCACCCAATCCCCCATCAGTGATGCTGAAGGTCGCCGTCACACCACTGATCGTCGCCGGCAGTACGTACCAGTGCGATATCGGGTTGGTCGGCGTCGGGCCATATTTCCAGTATTGCGTCCCCGCCGGCAATGCCGATGGGTATGTAATGGTGAAGTTGACCGTCGCCCCAACCGGACAATTGCTTACTATAAAGTCGAACAGCCCATGCGGGAATATCACGCCCGGCGGCCCAGCCGGTACCGGGCCCGACATGCTCGCCACCGGCGGCGCACCAATAAATTGGTTGAAGGTGTAGCCGCACCCGCCGTTAGGCGTGAACAAGGCGGTGATGGTGCCTGAACCCGTTGCCGACGGGCCGCTAAAGCTGGTCACCGCCAGCACGGTGACGTTGAGGGTGAACATTTGTGTGGCATCGGGCATGACACCATTGCTGGCGGTCACGGTGATTACGAACATGCCCGTCTGCGTGGGCGTGCCGGAGAGCACGCCGGTCATCGGATCGATAGCGAGCCCCATCGGCAGGCCAGCCGCCATGAAGTTGGGTGCCGGAGAGCCGCTGGCGGTGAAGTTCAGCGGCGCTATTGCAACGTTGATCTGCGTATTAACAGTCATCGGCGGTGGCGGGCTGGTGAAGGCTGGGGGCGCATTCACTGTGATGGTGAACATTTGCACCGCATTGGGCATGACGCCATTGGCAGCCGTGACCGTGACGTTGAAGACTCCGCTCACAGTAGGGGTGCCACCGATAATATGGGTCATCGGGTTCATGGTAACCCCGGTTGGCAGGCCCGCCGCGGTGATGGTCGGGGTGGGCACCCCGCTGGCTGTGAAGGCCGGCGGGCTCATGATTGGCATGCCAACCTGGCCGACAATGTTGGCTGGTGCTGCACTGGTAAAAACGGGCGCCGTAGGCTGAACAACGGTAAAAGGAAACGCTGCCACCTGGCCCACAATCAGGAAGGCGGATTCACCGGTGTTATTCGCTCTCGGAGGCTGGCTAAAAGCGCCTTCCAGGGAATCTTCCACCGCATAGGCATAGAGCACATGCTGCCCTAGGTCTGCCGCGACCGTGGCGGTAAAACTGTTGGGCATCATGCCGTTCGTGGCCATTATCCATTGCCCCTGCTGCGTATCAAGCTGAAAATACACCGCGCGCGCCGTTGAATTATTGGGGGCATAGGCCGTGTTCGCAGTGAAATTAAAGGCAGGCATGGGGTCAGCAGTTACATTCCCCCCGCCACTTAATGCAATCGTGGTGGTTAACGGTAGCGCTGCATTCTGTTGGGGTTCGAATGCAGTCACGCTGGAGTTGCCACTGTTGGCTACATAGATGCGACCGGTTTGCGGATTTACCGCCACTCCCGCGGGCGCTGTCTGCGTGGCCACATTAAAAGGCGTATTGGTGACGCCATCGATAACCGTCATGTTGCCGCTGCCCCCATTGGAAACATAAATGCGGTTGGTGGCCGAGTCCACCGCCACTGCGGCAGGATTGGTGCCAGCGGTTACCGTCGCGATCACCGTATTCGAATCCATATCAATGACTGAAACGTTATTACTGTTCGTGTTGGCCACATATGCCCGCCGGATCTCGACATTAATGTCGATGGCCAGTGGGTTCGTGCCAACCATGGGGCTGGCGATCACCATATTAGTCATTCCATCAATGACCGAAACGGTATCATTACCAAAATTTGTGACATAAATCCGGTTGGTGCTGGGGTCGACAGCTACCCGATTGGGACTTATATTCATACCCAACATAACATTGGTGATAAGCATGTTAGTGTTGCCGTCAATGACTGAAACGTTATGGGAGTTATTGTTGGCCACATAAATCCGGTTGGTGAGCGGATTGAAGGCGATGCCACGCGGAGCTGTGCCAACCTGAAGGTTAGCGAGCACCGTGTCCGTGTCCCCATCAATAATGGAAACCGTATTGGCATTCTGGTTGGAGACATAAATCCGGTTGATAGTCGGATTTACTGCCACGAAAATGGCGCCTGCACCTGTCATGATGGGTGTTGTATTATTGGTATTGCCATCGATGACGGTAACCGTGCCACTGTTAAAATTTGCAACGTAAATCTTGTTGGTCACTGGATTGACCGCAACGCTCTGCGGGAAGTTACCCACCGGGATTGGCATGCCTAATGACGTGTTGGTGGCCCCATCGATCACCCTGACATTATTGCTCGTCTCATTGGCCACATAAATGCGATTGGTAACCGGATTCACTGCAATGGCGCGCGGGGTGGTTCCTACCATAGGAATATGAGTAGGCGCAAGCGTCGCCGCATCGACCACCGAAACCCTTGGGTTTATGACATTGTCATCGAGTATATAAATCCGGTTGGTAAGCGGGTTCAGTGTTATAAAGTTATGGTTATTTAAACTGGTATTAAAAACAGCCGTTTCCGCTTCGGTCTGGGTATTGATTTGCGAAATTGCACCACCTGCTGTTGACTGCGTTACATATAGCAGATTGGTTGCCGGATTCAATAACATCGCATTGCCGTTAGCCACTGTTATTGGGATAGCCATCATCGCTTGCATGGTCACCCCATCGAATGGCGTGACTTGGTTGTTGTTATTATTCACATAAAGGCGGTGGGTAGCCGGGTTAACGATGATCTTTGCACCATTATCAATAGGGCCCACTGCAGCGCTGTTCAAGAAACCCAGCGTGCCATCAAATACGTCAACCCTCCCCGCACCTGTCATAATATTTCGCTGTAAGCTGTATACGCGATCCAGCACCGGATCCACGGCCAGATCGGTAAAACCATCAGTTAAATTTATAGTGATGACGAGTGTAGCCATCGCCCCATCAACCTGAGTTAATGTAGCACCACCTGAATTGCTCCCAATATAAACTTGATGGGTGATAGCGTTAACAGCCAAGTTATATGGCTCATTGGGCAACATAACGGATTGCAGCGCAAGGGTGTTACCATCAATGATGTCAAGTATATGATTGTTACCATCACTACCTATGACATAAATCAGGTTGAGCGCCGGATCCAGCGCAATGCCATTAGGAGTATTAACCATCGATAAATTGATCGACATCGCCATATTAGTCTGGCCATCTATGATGGTGAGCTCTCCGGTAACACCTCCATTACCTGCACTGATTACATAAATGCGGTTGGTTAACGAGTTGACCGCAATGCCAACCGGAGCAAGGGCGGCATTGTTTAGATTGAGCGGGATAGTGGTTTGGCCCAAGGTGTCGCCATCGATACGCGTCACAGTGCCATCTGTCATGCCCACATAAATCCGGTTGGTTACCGGATTAAGCGCTACCGCAGGAGCAGGAGCCGCATTGAGCAAAACCGTGCCCACTTCAACTTGCGCTTGCGCCGCGTAGTGGGCCGCGTAGTGGGCCGCGTAGTGGGCCGAACGTTCAGGATGGCTGGCGCGCCTGGCCGCAGCCCGTTTCAATACAAGCATCACGCACTGACAGAAAAATAAAGCGAGCATATCGAAGTAGTTGTTACGTTTCATGATTTTTCCCCTTGGAAACATATTGATACTTTAATCCTGGGCTTGCAGAGCGCTTTGTTTTAAAAAGCACCACGAAAATAGAGCATATTTAACACAAACTATCGCTTGATCGGCAAATTATAAAGCAAATTATAAAACAAATTATAAAACAAACATTTATCGCTTATCACGCGACTTCATATCAAAATAACGAGGCCCAATATTGCTTGGCCTGGCCTGTCTTCCCGCGGCGGCAGGTAAAGTGGTACTGTGCACAGTGGGGGGCGATAATGTGGCCTCGAACCCGGCCTCGAACCACTTGGTCAAGCGCAGAGCGTACCGGTACAATTAACGAGGGCACGATTGTATTCCGCTCCTTGCTATTGACCGTGGGGTGGAGTGAAAATCTGCATATCCGAAATCGCAGTCTGGCAATTCAGGGGTAGCGTATGGTTTTTGATCTCAACATGGAATATTTCAAAAAAACCGGACTGCCGATGGGTTCGAAGCTGTTGCAACTGGCCAAAAAATTGCAATGACCAGCCTGCGGCAAATCTTTAAAACCGTATCCGGCCGCATCGCTGCGCGATGGAATGATGTTGCGCTGAAGCGGCGCTTTCTGCTGATCAACCTCGGGGTAAACGTGATCGGCATATCCCTGCTGGCAGGCTTTATCGTTCTGGCTGAATCAGCGTCTTTCCGGCAAGCCGCGCTTCAGGAAACGCGCGCGCAGGCGGCGATGATCGCCAGCAATATCAATGCCGTGCTGGTATTTCAGGATGAGCGCTCAGCGCACGATATTCTGGCCGCCTTGGGGTCGCAGCAGGATGTCGCCGCCGCGCAATTGCGCGATAAGTTGGGCCAGCCTTTCGCACGCTACACCCGTGGCGGAAATAATGCTGCACTTCCGGCCCCGCCAGTGTTGCCAAACAATGCCGATTACGCCTTTACTGATTGCTGCATTTTTATCCGCCGCGAGGTGACATTTTCCGGGAACAAGGTGGGGACGCTGGAAATGTGGGTGGAGCAGTCCAGACTCTATTCACGGCGATGGGAATTGATTACCTTCACGCTGCTAATTGCGGCATTGGCCACTTTAGTAACCGGGATTATCCTGGCATTCTTTCAACGCCTGCTTGCCAGGCCGCTGGTGGCCTTGATGAACGCCATGCAGATCGTCAAAAAGACCCGTGACTACAGCCTGCGCGTGCCGGTTTCGTCGAAAGATGAAGTGGGCCAGTTCACCACCGGCTTCAACGATATGCTGGCGCAAATCGAAACTCAGCAACGCGACCTGCGCACCGAACTGGCAGAACGCACCGAAGCAGAACACCGGCTGGTGCATATCGCGCATCACGATTCGGTCACCAGTTTGCCCAACCGGCATTATTTCAGCCGCACCCTCGCACAGCGGCTTAAAAATTCATTGGCAGCCGGGCAACCGCTCACCGTTATTTTTCTGGACCTGGACAACTTCAAATATGTCAACGATACGCTGGGCCATCACGCCGGCGATGTGCTGTTGCGCGAGGTGGCCGACCGCTTGCTGCTGAATCTGCGTAGTGGCGATGTGCTGTGCCGTATTGGCGGCGACGAGTTTGCCATCATCGCAGAAGGTGTTCTGGACCGCCCGCAAACCGAGCATCTGGCAAAAAAACTGATCGCCAAACTGAACGAAGTTTTTCATCTCTTTAATGAAAAAATTTTTATCGGTACCAGTATTGGCATTGCAATCGCCCCTCGTGATGGTGACGAGCCACAAGTGCTGCTGCGTAATGCGGATGCGGCCATGTATCACGCCAAATCGCAGGGCAAAAACAATTTCCAGTTTTACGCTGAGGACATGAATCAACGTTTCGCCGAGCGTTTCAAAATCGAATCGGCATTACGAAATGCGCTCGATAGCAACGAATTCTTTCTGCAATATCAGCCGCAATTCGATATTTTAAGCGGCCGTATCATCGGCATTGAGGCGTTGATACGCTGGCGCGACCGCAGTGGTCTGCTGCATACTCCAGATCAATTTATTCCCATTGCCGAAGAAATGGGGCTGGATACCAGCATTGGCGAATGGGTGATCGAGCGTGCCTGTGCGCAATTGCGTACCTGGCTCGATGCCGGCATGCCTGCGCTGCCAGTCGCTATCAACGTCTCGGGCCAGCAATTCTCGCGCCGTGATATGCCTGCGCTGGTTGCCAACGTGTTGGAAAAACATGCGATTCCACCCGCGTTGCTGGGGCTGGAAATCACCGAAAGTACGTTGATTCAAAATCCGGAAAACTGCGTCAGGATGCTCAACGAGTTGAAAAAGATGGGCATCAGCATTGCCATTGACGATTTTGGCGTCGGTTATTCGTCGCTGGGCTATCTGCGCCGCTTCCCGCTCGACAAAATCAAGATCGATAAAAGTTTTATCCGCGATATCCCCAACAATCCCGATAGCGTGAGCATTTGCGACGCCATTATTGCGCTGGCTTCCGCATTAAAACTGGAAGTCCTCGCGGAAGGCGTGGAGCACGCGGATCAGTTACATTTCCTGAAAGCGCGCGGCTGCAAGCAGGCGCAGGGATTTTTATGGAGTGCGGCTGTTGACCCCGAGGTCATTTTCAGCCGGTTGATGGAAAATAAATCCGTGAGGCCAGATTCAACGGTGATTCCTTTCCCGCTTGCGCACCAGCGCCACCCGGATTAAATTACTCCACTCGGCGTAGTGATCGTGCGCTGCACAATAACGCTAACGCCTTGTGTTAGAATGAAAATTCGCAAGGAATACCCCAGTGCCCCCAGTCAGGTTAGCGTCGAAAACCTGCCTTTTTCTTGCTTTTCCTGCTGCGCTTTAAGAGTAGGGGAGGGTTTCAAAGCCCTGAGGGGATGTTCCATTCATTTTGCGATGGATTAATAGAGGATTGAATTCATGCCTATTTATGCCTACAAATGTTCGCAATGTCATTTTGCACAAGATGTATTGCAAAAAATCTCTGATGCAGCGTTGAGCGTATGCCCATCCTGCGGGCAATCGGCTTTTGCCAAACAACTCACCGCACCCGGCTTTCAATTAAAAGGCAGCGGCTGGTATGCCACCGACTTCAAGCAAGGCAGCAAACCTGCAACTGAAACCAGTGCGTCAGCGGAAACCGGCAAAAACGAACCCGCTTCAACCTCGCCGCCTGCGGCCAAGCCCGAATCTGCACCGGCCCCAGCCTCCGCTTGCAGCGCTGGACCATGCGCGGCGTGTAGCTGATTGCCGCTCCTTTTTCATCGCCATTCATGCGCAAGTACCTGATCGCCGGACTTCTCGTCTGGATCCCGCTCGGCATCACCTTATGGGTGTTGAAGCTGTTGGTGGGCATTCTCGATCAAAGCCTGCTGCTAGTGCCCGAGCGCTTCCGCACCGAAGCATGGCTGGGCTTTCATGTGCCCGGCATGGGGGTCGTGCTTACGGTGGCGATTGTGTTGCTGACCGGTGTCATCGCCGCCAATTTTTTCGGCAAAAAACTATTGATCGTCTGGGATGAATTACTGCAGCGCATTCCTATCGTTCGCTCGATCTACGGCGGGGTCAAGCAGATCAGCGATACGCTGTTCTCGCCGGAAGGTCAGGCTTTCCGCAAGGCCGTGTTGATTCAATATCCGCGTCAGGGTTCCTGGACCGTGGGCCTGCTGACTGGCACCCCCGTCGGCGAGATCAAGGAAAAGCTGGGGCCGGATCAACGCGCGGTGTTTGTGCCCACTACACCCAATATCACTGCAGGTTTTTTTCTGGTTTTGCCCGCGCATGAGGTGATCGAACTCAGTATGAGCGTGGACGAAGCGTTGAAATATATTATCTCGATGGGTGTGGCAGAACCCCCCCTCAAAAATGCCGAGCTGAAACCAGCCGGCAGCGACCCTGATCCCAAGCCGTTGTAACAGTTTCATCGTTACAACGGCGGCCCCTAATAAAAATCAGTGCGGTGCAAAAAATTTGCACCGTGATTTCAATGCCGGTTTTATGCTGGCCTTCCAGGAATAAATTATGCGAACCAATTACTGCGGCTTGATTAATTCAAGCTATCTCGGACAGGAAGTCACCGTTTATGGCTGGGTGCATCGCCGGCGCGACCACGGTGGCGTCATCTTCATCGACCTGCGCGACCGTGAAGGTTTGCTGCAGGTGGTGATCGATCCGGATACGCCCGACACCTTTGCCACCGCCGATAAGGCACGCAATGAATATGTGCTGAAAGTGACCGGCAAGGTGCGCCCACGTCCGCAAGGTACGGTCAACCCCAACCTCAAGTCAGGCGAGATTGAGGTGTTGGCGAAAGACATCGAAGTATTGAATGCCTCGCTGACGCCACCTTTCATGATGGACGAGGAAAATATCAGCGAAGAAATCCGCCTGAAGTATCGCTATCTCGACCTGCGCCGCGAAACGATGCAGAACAATCTGCGCCTGCGCCATCGGGTGGCCTCGGCCGCGCGCCGCTATCTCGACGACAAAGGTTTTATCGATGTGGAAACACCGTTTCTGTACAAATCCACGCCAGAGGGCGCACGCGAATTCCTGGTGCCATCGCGCATTCACGATGGTTCGTTCTACGCGTTGCCGCAAAGCCCGCAGCTGTTCAAACAATTGTTGATGGTGGCGGGTTTCGACCGCTATTACCAGATCGTCAAATGTTTCCGCGACGAAGACCTGCGCGCGGATCGTCAGCCTGAATTCACGCAGATCGATATCGAAACTTCTTTCCTCAACGAGCACGAGATCCAGGACATCATGGAAGGCCTGGTAAAAGCGATGTGGAAGACGGGCCTTAACATCGACCTGCCCGATTTCCCGCGCATTACCTATGCCGAAGCGATGTCAAAGTACGGCTCCGATAAGCCCGATTTGCGGGTGAATCTGCAACTCACCGAACTCACCGACATGGTCAAAGACTCCGGCTTCAAGGTGTTTGTCGACGCCGCCAATGCGAAAAACGGCAAGGTGGCTGCGCTGTGCCTGCCGGGCGGTAACGAAAAATTCGCTCGCAAGGAGTTGGACGATCTCGCCGGTTTCGCCGCCATATACGGTGCCAAGGGGCTGGCGTACATCAAAGTCAACGATGCCTCTAAACTCAATGCCGATGGTCTGCAATCGCCCATCGTGAAATTCTTCAGCGAAGAAACGTTGGGTAAAATTCTTGCCGCTTGCAGTGCCAAAACCGGCGACATTATTTTTTTCTGCGCCGACAAGGCCAAGGTGGTGTACGACACGCTGGGCGCGCTGCGCAGCAAGCTCGGCCACGAAAAGGGTTATGCCGAAGGGGGTTACAAGCCGGTGTGGGTGGTCGATTTCCCCGCCTACGAATACGACGAGGAAAACCAGCGTTATGTTTCCGCCCACCATCCCTTCACCGCACCCAAAGACGAACACGTCGCGCTGATGGATGGTGAAGGAAGCGACCCTTCCAAAGTGCTGGCCAAGGCCTACGACGTGGCCATGAACGGCTGGGAACTGGGCGGCGGTTCGGTGCGCATCCACAATCCCGAACTGCAGCAAAAGCAGTTCAAGGTTTTAGGCATTTCGCCGGAAGACCAGCGCGCCAAATTCGGCTTCCTGCTCGATGCATTGCAATACGGCGCGCCACCGATGGGCGGCATCGCCTTTGGCCTTGATCGCTCGGTGACGTTGATGTGCGAGAAATGGGATTCGATCCGCGATGTGATTGCCTTCCCGAAAACCCAGCGCGGTCAGGATTTGCTGGTCGAGACCCCATCGCCCGTCACCGAAAAGCAGTTACGCGAATTGCATATCAAACTGCGTAGTCCATCAATCACTTCATAGAACCAGTATTGGCGCGCCTTTCAAGCCAAAAAGTGCTGAAAAAGCGCGCCAATGCTTGACTTTTAAAATTATTTTGGAGCACGTATGGCTGGTTCCAGTTTATTTGCCCTGATCGACGATATCGCCACCATTCTGGACGACGTGGCGGTCATGACCAAAGTTGCCGCCAAAAAAACCGCTGGTGTGCTGGGCGACGATCTCGCCTTGAACGCTCAACAGGTCGCGGGCGTGGCCTCGGAACGCGAGTTGCCGGTGGTGTGGGCCGTTGCCAAGGGATCGTTCAAGAACAAAGTCATTCTGGTGCCGGCCGCGCTGGCGATCAGCGCACTGGCTCCCTGGGCTATCGTGCCACTGCTGATGATCGGCGGCGCCTACTTATGCTTTGAAGGGGTAGAAAAATTGGCGCATCGCTTTCTCCACTCGCGCGCGGAAGATGAGGCACACCATGCGCAATTAATCGATGCATTGACTAATCCGCAAGTGGATTTGGTCGCGCTGGAAAAGGAAAAAATAAAAGGCGCCATCCGCACTGATTTCATCCTGTCAGCGGAAATCATCGTCATCGCGCTGGGCACGGTGGCCGCCGCATCGTTTGCGCGCCAGGTTGCCGTGCTGACCAGTATCGCACTGGTGATGACCATCGGTGTCTACGGGCTGGTGGCCGGCATCGTCAAACTGGATGACGCTGGCCTTTATCTGCAGGCCAAAACGGGCCAGGGAGTATGGTCACGCGCGCAGCGTGGCCTGGGCGCTTTTCTGTTGCGTGCCGCACCCTGGCTGATGAAATTTCTCTCGGTGGCCGGCACCGCCGCCATGTTCCTGGTTGGTGGCGGCATACTGACGCATGGTGTTCCTTTGTTACATCACTGGGCCGAGCTGCTTGCGGCGACAGCGGGGGCCGCGGGTATGGTCGCCACCCTGTTGTTCGATGCCATTGTCGGTATTGTGGCGGGAGCGGCAGTGCTGGCTGCCGTCATGTTGGTCAAGCGCATCAAATCGCCGCGCGCCTCCGCCTGATCTCTTATTAGCCGCTGATGTTACGCGTAGGCAAAGCAACTTTCCTGTTGAAATTATTTTTCGGTAAAAAACTTTTCTATTCGCTGTGCGTAACATCGGCGAATGAAGTTGATTCTCTACAAAACGATCAGGATTTGCCCCCGCGCAGGCAGGGGCTTGGCTACGGTATAGCTTGGGCCCCCGTCTGCACGGGGGCAGGCATGGTGTATTCCTGTCAGTGCGTAACATGAGTTAGCCGGATAATGGCCCGGATAAAAGCCAACCGGGTAAAATCGTGGTTTTCATTGCCGGAGATCGCATGCGACCTTATATTGACGCCGCCCTCGACGAAGCGGCCAACGCGTTAACGAAGCTGCGCAACAATGCCGCCGCGCACGATGCAATCGAGCAGGCAGCCCAGGTTTTTATTTCCGCTTTTGAAAACGGTCATCGTTTATTCAGTTGTGGCAATGGCGGTTCGATGTGCGATGCGATGCATTTTGCCGAAGAGCTGTCAGGCCGCTGGCGTTTGAACCGCCGCGCGCTGGGTGCGACCGCGATCAGTGATGTGGGGCACCTGACCTGTGTGGCCAATGATTTCGGTTATGAAAATGTTTTCTCGCGCTATCTTGAAGGCGTGGCACGAACAGGCGATGTGCTGGTGGGCATTTCAACCAGCGGCACCAGCAAAAACATTCTCAAGGCTTGCGAAACCGCCCGCCAAAAAGGCATGAAGGTAGTGACGCTGACCGGCAAAGCCGATTCACCGATTGGCAAACTGGCCGATGTGGATATTTGTACGCCCGGCGGACAATACGCGGATCGGGTGCAGGAGTTGCACATCAAGGTCATTCACATCCTGATCGAGTTGGTTGAACGAAAATTGTGCCCGGAGAATTACGCATGACCATCGCCCTGATCGTTCACGGCGGTGCAGGCAACTGGCGGCCCGGCTCTGAAGAGCAAGCGATTGCCGGTATTACCGATGCAGTCAAGGCCGGCCGTGAGGTTCTCAAAGCTGGAGGCCCTGCACTGGATGCCGCGTGCGCCGCCGCGGTGGCGCTGGAAGACAATCCCATTTTCAATGCGGGCACGGGATCGGTGCTCAATGTCGATGGCGTGGTTGAATGCGATGCCTGCGTGATGGTCTCCCCGGGACAGGAAAAAACCGCGCGCGTCGGTTCGGTATCCGGTTTACAGCGGGTTAAAAATCCCATTGTGGTGGCGCGTCAGGTCATGGAAGCCACCGACCACGTTATGCTGACCGGCGAGGGCGCACAGCGTTTTGCGCGCGTTATGGGCCACACGGATTACGATCCGATCACCGCCGACCGTCTGGCCGATTGGCAGGACAAAAAGCGCCGCTTTGAAGAAACCTGCGGTAAAGGCACATTAAAAACACGCGATTTTTTGAAACTGCATCCCGATTATGCCGGGGGCACCATCGGCGTGGTGGCGCTCGATCAGCACGGCGTGCTGTGCGCAGCAACTTCAACCGGCGGTATGACCATGAAGCTGGCAGGCCGCGTCGGCGATACGCCCTTGCCCGGCTGCGGCACGTATGCCTCACGTTTCGCGGCCGCCTCAGCCACCGGAACCGGCGAATTCGTAATCCGTTCCCTGACCACACGGCAGATTTCCGAATACGTCGAAGGCGGCATGACACTGGAAGCGGCCATCGCAACCGTGCTCGATCAATTGGGGCGCGATTTTGATGCCGATGTGGGCTTGATCGGCCTCGATGCACAGGGACGTGCCGTAGCGCAACACCGCACCCGCGATATGCCGCATGCTTATTTTTCCGGTGATAGAATAATTGTCGCCAAAATCAGGGTATAAAAATGCTCAAGTTATCTTTTGAAAAAAGATTGTTGTTCGTCGCAACCGGGTTCGTTTTGCTGTTTGTTTTGCGACTGGGCTACGATTATCTTCCTGACAATGGCGCGGGAGACGAGCGGCGCATACAACAATCGGACAGCGATTTTTCCTTTAGCCGTAAAAATTACGCCAGCGAAAAATTTTCCAAAGATACCGTCAACGGACCTGCGACCTCGGGAGCCTTCAACCAGAAATACGAAAAGATCGGTACGGTACAGTCGCGTTCACGCGCCTTTGATGAGGACGAGCAGAAAGTCCATGCACTCATCAAACAATATTCTGCTGTCATTCAATACGAGCGCAAGTCGGGTCTGGCGGGCGCACGTGCGCTACAGTTGGGTTTGGGTGTGGCGCCCGCCCGGTTCGAACAGATGATGGGGGACATTCGCACCGTTGGCCGTTTGACTGGCATCACCATTGACAAGAACGACAAAACCAATGAATACATGTCGCTGAATGCCAAGAAAAACTCGCTGGAGAAAACCCGCGATGCGTTGAAGGCGCTCAAGCAAAACGCCAATACCAAAATCGCCGAGCTGATTGAACTGGAAAAGCGCATTCTGGAAATCGAGGGCAAGATTCAGGAACTGGGCGTGAGCCTCGGTGAATTCGATGCCGAAAATGAATTTTGCACCGTCAAATTTTCGCTTTACGAGCGCCCTCAACAGGCTGGCCCCGGATTTTTGCGCCGGGCAATGAACGCAATGACCTGGTCAATTAAATACTACGCCGCGATCATGATCTTCCTGTTCGTGGGCAGCCTGTTCGTTCTGCTCGCCATCAAGATATTGGAAAAGCTGCAGCTGATCCAAATCGCGCCGGCAGCGGCTTCCAAACCGGATGCCGGCGTATAGCGAGAAAGCGCGCGCGTCAGAACGTTACACGGAGTCCCAGATTCAGCGAGCGCCCAGATTGTGGAGCGGTATGCTTGAGATACGAGGTATGAACACGGATATCCCTGTCGAGCAAATTATTGCCTTGAAGAAATAGCAAATAACTCGCGCCGGGCGCATTCCACAGATAACTTATTTCCGCATTCACTTTGGTGTAACCGGGTGTAGGCGTTTCAAGCTCCGCCACCCTGTTTTGCTTCTGAACCCGCATGACGGTCAGGTTGTGTGACCATGGCCCACGGGCATATCCCCATTCCACGCCGAACCTCGGCGGGGAAATGCGCGGCAGATTTCCCCCTTGCACAAGCCTGCCCTGTACGCGATCAGTAAATACACGCAGTGCCGCGCCTGCTTTCTCTGGTTGATAAACCAGCTCGGCCTCATAGCCGCGAAAGTGTGCATCGGCATGACTGAATTGCTGTACCAAAAATTCACCATCGGGCGTCAGTGCGCCTTCATCATCAAGCCGGTCCGCCATGCCATCACCATTGCTATCGATACTTTTGGCAAACACATAATTTTTCATACGGTTGGCGAAAACATTGATTTTCCACTTCAATGCACCCGATGTTTTGCGTAGCGTGAGGTCCACATTGCGCGATGCTTCTTTTCCAAGAGCGGGATCGCCCATATCGAATGTGGCGGTTGCATGGTGGGCGCCATGTGAATACAACTCTTCCACTGATGGCGCGCGTTGCGCCTGCGTGAAATTCACGCTGAAATTATGCTCGGGCAAAAATTTCCACACCAATCCTGTGGAAATCGTGCCGAGACTAAAGTTGCGCGAGGGTAAATCGCTTTCGGGTCGCCTTGATTCACGTTCGAACCGTACGCCCCCATTGAGCGTCCAGTTGCCGATTTCTTTTTGCTCGACAACGAATAGCGCGCGTGCCCGCGATTGGGTGGGTGGAATGATGGCTTCTTCCCCCAGCGCTGCAAAATCCTGATCTTGCAGCTGCAGGCCGAAAGCGCCCTTGAATCCCGCAATCGGAAGATGCTGAACTTCCAAGCGGGTTTCGGTGCCTTTATTTTTGAACGTCGTTCCAACTTCACCCGAAGATTCTATTTCAGCATGCTGATAATCGTTGTGAGCCAGCCGAAACTTGATGCGCTCGACGTTTGAAAAGGGTTGCACCGCTTCTCCTGCGGTCTCGTAACGTGTTTGCCGCAGTGCGATGTGTGTCCCTTCTCCGCTGGGGATCCCGTAATGGTTCCTGAGACTGGATACGCCTGCACCCAGGTATCCGCCTGCACCTGTCCACGAAATGCCGGCTCCTGTGCCCTGCGCATCGACATAACTGTCCGGCAGCTTGCCGGATGGACTATCAGAGTCATCAGGATTTACGCGCCCCGGGATTTTGTAGTTCGCAGTTTTGCGTTTAAAGCCATCGAGATGCCAGGCCATGCTGCCGTTGCCACCTGCCAGATTTACCGCTGCCGTTTTTTCTTGTGTGGCGCTAGCAGTACGTAACTCCAGATTACCTGTGAGCATGGTTTGAGCCACAGCCGGAATCAGATTGGAAACGACATTGACCACGCCGCCAATAGCCCCGCTGCCGTACAGCAAGCTGGCGGGCCCGCGCAAAATTTCAATTTGTTCGGCATGTGAGGATTCCGTCGTCACCATATGATCAGGGCTGATGGTTGATACATCGAGCGTACCCACCCCATTCTCCAGCACACGGATGCGCGGCCCATCGAGCCCACGGATAATAGGCCGCCCGGCGCCCGGGCCAAACGCACTCGATTGGACTCCTAATTCATGCGACAGCGTATCGCCCAGGCTGGCAGCCCGTTTGCGCCGCAAATCTTCTTCCCCAAGTACGGTAGCGGGTTGTGCCAATTCGGTGACAGGCGCATCGAGTAACGTGGCTTTTACCGTGATTTTTTCGGCCTTTTGTATTTTGGAAGCAGGCGCAGTTTCAGTGTTGGACTGTTGGGCTTCGGCCGCTGCAGAAAATGAAAAAATAGCGGCAGACATAAGCGCACACCGCATCGAATAATGCTTGGACATGGAAACTCCTTGAATGAAATCAACAAATATGGGCTGCCGGGCCATCCATTGCCGCGGCAGCATGAATTGGATTTACATCAAGAGAGGGGTGGCGGCGCGCGCGCTGCGTATGCCGCAGTCGTGGTGCGCGGAAAATAAGGCTGGAAAGAGAGGACTACGGAAGACTGTGTATCGTCAACGGCAAAATTCTTCGCCACGTCTGGAATGATGCCTGCACCTGCTTCGGCATACAGCAAACACTTTTCGCAGAAATGAGCCGACGATTCCCTGCCCGGTTTTTCTTTTTCATAGTCTTCGCGTATCTCGCTGCGTGGAACATGATGCGACAACGCGTGCCAAACCGCTCCTTGTTGAACGACCTGCAGACACAGGACAGCAAAAAGGACAAGGTAGTGGTTTAAAAAAGAGCGACTAAAAAAAGACATGATGGGCTTGGTCAGAGGCCTTTATATTATAGGCAAGAAAATCTATTGATCCCAATCGTTCACGATCCCTATCATTCCGGCCGCCATACGGATCAATCCATAGGCAGCCCACGATTTCAGGCGCGCCCAGCGCGAGCGTTTGCGCCATTGTTCGTGGTTAAACCAGATTGCATTCTTGCACTCGGCCTGAATTGAATCGCGCAATTTTTGTGCAAATTCGCGATCCCACACCACGATGTTGGCTTCCCGATTCAGCAGCAAACTGAATGGATCGAGATTGGAAGAACCCACGGTCGCCCAGTAACCATCTACAACAGCGACTTTGCCATGCAACATGCTGCGCGTATATTCAGCGATGTCGATGCCGGACGCCAGGAGTTGTGTAAATATGGCGCGTGTAGCCAGCTGCAAAAAAGGGTGATCTGCACGCCCCTGCAGGAGAATGGTGATTTTCACCCCCCGCCTTGCCGCATCGCGCAGAGCCTTGCGAAAACGCCGGCCGGGCAGAAAGTAAGGATTGACGATTAAAATTTCGGCCTTCGCTCCATAGATTGCTTCAAGATAGGCGTGTTCAATGTCATGGCGATGCAATACATTGTCGCGATGTAGAAAAGCGGCTTCCATTCGCCCCGCTGGCGCGGGCACGGCTGCTGGCCGCAAGCGCTGTGAATGCCGTTGACCACGGCTCCACCAGGCTACGATTTGCCACAGGCGGTCTGCTGCCCTATAGAGGTCAGCCAGCACCGGCCCTTCTATTTTCACCGCGTAATCGTAGCGGGGTTCGCCCGATAATGAGCCGTTTAAATCATCGAGAATATTCAGCCCGCCCACAAAACCTGCCTGACCATCGACGAGAGCAATTTTTCGATGTAAACGGCGCAACCGGCCCTTGCGAAAATTAAACAGTGCACGATCTGGACGATAGCTTATTACCTGTGCGCCGGCTTGCTCCAATGCCGCAAAGAAGGAGAAAGGCACGGAGCGCGTCCCAAAACCGTCGACCAATATTCTCACCGTCACCCCGCGCCGGGCCGCACGCATCAGCGCATCGGCAATACGCTGCCCGGTGTTATCGGGCTCAAAAATATAGGTTTCTACATGAATGTTCTGGCAGGCTGAATCTATGGCCTGCTCCAGTGCGAGAAAATATTCGCCGCCGTTGCGCAGCAGTGTGATGTGGTTGCCGGGTATACGCATCAACAACGGCTTAGCGTAGTCTGAGTCGGGCAATCAGGCCGGCGTGATCGGACAGGCCACGCCAGCCCCCGCCTTCTGTTTCGCCGTGAAGCTGTTTGGCCTCCACCACATCAAGGCCACGCACATAAATCCGGTCCAGGGTCAGCACCGGAAAAGCTGCAGGAAAGGTACGGGCCGGCGCCCCATGTGCGGATTCGAACGCTTCAATCAAACCCAACTCGCGGCTTAACAGCGCGCTGATGCCGCTGCGCCGCCAGCGCCAATCGTTGAAATCACCCGCGACGATAAGGGGTGCATCGGCGGGCACTTCTTCGTGAACCTGGTCAAGCAGATGGCGAATCTGTGTCTCCCGGCTTTTTTGCCATAAGCCGAGATGCACGCATACGGCGTGTAATAGACCTTCGCGATGCGGAATTTGTAGCGCCACATGCAAATGACCGCGCCGCTCGAAACGGTGATGGGAGACATCATAATTTTTCCAGCGCGAAACAGGGAATGCAGAAAGAATTGCATTGCCGTGATGTCCATGCCGGTATTCGGCATTCAGGCCATAAATGGCTTCCACCCAGCGTCCCTCTGCAATATGTTCATGCTGTGGCTGGGTGGGCCAGTCAGTAAACCGTTTATTCCGTATGTGGTGGGCACCCTGTACTTCCTGCAAAAACACCAGATCGGGCGACAGGCGATGCAACCGGTGCCGCACCTCGTGCACGATGACCCGACGATTAAGGTACGAAAGCCCTTTGTGCAAATTGTAGGTGGCGAGGGTTATTTCACTTTTCAATGCGCTCGACCCCCACTATTTTTTGAAGGAAGTGCAAGAATAGCCTCGCGATTGCTGGGGGAAAAACACAGCGCTGCGGCTTCGCGATAAGGCAGCCAGATAGACTGCAAGTGTTCAGCAGCGCTTAGTACAACCGGTAGACGATCAGGTACCAGGAGCCCGAAGAGGTGTTCAGTGTTATGGGCGATGCCCGGTGCGTAACGGTGCCGCCAGATGGGATAAATTGCGTAGGTACTTTGCGTTTGCCAATCGGTCAAACAATGTTGGGCGCCATCGATACCGGTTTCTTCGCGCACTTCGCGCAGCGCTGTTTGATGCAAGGTTTCCCCTGCCTCTTGACTGCCAGTGACGGATTGCCAGTAACCGGGGCGGTCGGCGCGCTCCAGGAGCAATACCTCCAGCTTCGGTGTATAAATGACGATCAGGGTGGAAACGGGGATCTTGTGGTGCAGGGCATCTGGCATGCAGCAATTGTAATTGTAATCGCGCGCGCTGCCCGCCGCGCTCAACAAATTCAGGTAAAACTCAGGCTGACTTCCTTTCTGCGCCCCCTGCCATGATCTTCAGTTTTGGCCTGACTTGCGCCACATACTCCGGCACCCAGCGTTTCAGCTCACGCCGTACTTCCACATCGTCTGGAGTCCGCTCCCGATCAAGCCATTCCTGTAAATGCTCAACGAACTGCGCCTCAACTTCCCGCGCTTTGGCAATGCGCAATTTGGGATGGGAGGTCATGCGTGTTTGTTCGTCGTCGGCCAGTAATTCCTCAAACAGCTTTTCGCCGGGACGCAAGCCTGTATAAATAACCTTGATTTCTTCATCCGGCATACCGGACAAATGAATCATGTCGTGTGCCAGATCGATAATTTTGACCGGTTCTCCCATATCGAGCGCAAAAATTTCCCCACCCAATCCCATTGCTCCTGCCTGCAAAACCAATTGCGCTGCTTCTGGAATCGACATGAAGTAACGCACCATGTCGGGGTGGGTTACGGTCACCGGCCCGCCCTTGTTGATCTGGTCCTGAAAACGGGGAATCACGCTTCCGGCGCTGCCCAGCACATTGCCAAAACGCACGATTTCAAAACGCGTTTCACCACCTCGTTGCAAGGCCTGACAAACCATTTCAGAGAGTCGTTTGGTTGCGCCCATCACATTGATGGGGTTGACCGCTTTGTCGGTGGAAATCAGGACAAATTTTTTCACGCCATATTCCAGCGCCGCGCGTGCTACCACCAATGTGCCATATACATTGTTTTGTACCGCTTCCCAGGCATTGCTTTCTTCCATAAGCGGCACATGCTTGTAGGCAGCGGCATGGAAGACCACGGATGGTGAATACTGATGCATGACCTGGTTGACGCGTTTGGTATTTTTGATATCGCCAATCACGCTGGCCACGGGCAGACTTTCAAAATTGTCCCGAAGTGATTGCTCAACCTGATACAAGGCAAACTCGCTTTGCTCAAAAAGCACCAGCAATGAGGGCTGATAGGTTGCGATTTGATAGCAAAGCTCCGAGCCAATGGACCCGCCTGCTCCCGTTATCATAATCACTTTGCCGGTCAATAAATCGTGCAATCCAGCATCATCAAGCAGGATGGGATCGCGCTTCATCAAGTCCTCTACCGCAACCCGGCGAATTTTCGGGGGCGACATTTTTCCGCCGCGAAGGGTATCGAACCTTGTTTCATTAAAAGTGGTCATCGTCATGACCGTTACACGGGCCTTGTTGCAGATTTCAATCAAGCGGCGGCGCATACGGTATTCCATGGAAGGCATGGCGATGATGGCGTGACGTGTTTTCAAGGCGCGGGCAATTTTCGGCAATTCTTCAAGCGCCCCCATGACACGCGCGCCATGCAATACGCGATGTCTTTTATGGATGTCATCGTCCAGCAATCCGGCTACTCGCCATTCCGTGCTGCGGGATAATTCCTTGAGCAAACCAATAGCCGCATCGCCCGCTCCCAGCACCAGTACGGACGTTCCCTGCTCATCGGCTTTTCCATACAGTTGCCATTCTTTCCAGGAGCGATAGGCAATGCGGCTACCCACCATCAATACCATGAGTAACAGGGTTTGAACAAAAAAATGCCGGATACCCAGCAGTTCCATGCCACCCGCTGCAGTCAGCAATATCAGCGTGGCGCCTGACGCGGTGACAATACTCAGCACAATTTTTTGTACATCCGGCAACCCCGCATAACGCCACAGGGACTGGTACATCCCCAAAAAAAATGAAATCCCCATCTGTATAGCAATGGCCATAGCAAGCCAAGTCGTAAGCATAGTTACGCTGCCTGAAAGGAAATCAGGGCGATCAGTATTAAAAAGAAAAAGAGTAACGCCCCAGGAAACAATCAACATCACTACATCGTGAACGAACGCCAATACTGCTCGTTCATTAATCGGAAATGATTGCATGGTGGTCGAGATTATTGTTGGTTGCTATTATTTTTGCGTGCTTGAAGGTACCGCTCCAGACAGATAAGGAGCAAGCTGTATGCTATCACCCATAACCCCAGGATGGGAAGAGGATCGAATAACTTGCGTGCATAAAGCGCGCTCACCGCACCGGTGAGCATCACGACGTAATAGGCCAACGTTGTCCGGCGATGGCTCCAGCCCGAAAGAATAAGCCGCTGATAATAGTGCTGACGATGCGCAAGCCAGAATTTTTCGCCCTTAACGAGACGGCGGCATAATGTCACAGTGGCATCAACGATAAACGGCGAAAACACCAGCACCGGAAACCAGACCGGCCACACCTCCAGAAAAACCCCATACAGACCAAGCACCGCCGCAAGAAACCCGAGGGGAATGGATCCAGCATCGCCCATGAATACCCGGGCCGGTGGAAAATTGAACAACAAAAATCCCAGCGATGCTCCAGCAATAATCGCCGCTACTATTGATAAATCGGAAGAGGGCACGACCGTAAATGCCGCGTACCCATAGGTGCCGAAGCCGATCAAGGCCATGCCCCCAGCCAATCCATCAGCGCCATCCATGAAATTAAAAAGATTGGTGCTCCACACGATGATAATAATCACCATGGCTACCACGGTTATTGAATTCAATGCCTTTATTGATGCATATTCGCCTGACCCCAAAATACAGAACAAAATAAAGAAAATAGCAGCAATGCAATGAAGTGTAAGTCGCAGCCCGGGACTTAGCCCGCGATGATCGTCGACCGCCGATGTGATAGCAAGACCAAGTGTAATGACAAGTACATATTTCGTTGGGCCTATCACTTCGTTGGTCATGATGGCGATAATGGTGGCACATACGCCGGCCAGCCCCCCCAGTCGAGGGGTAGGTGCTTTATGCAAGGAACGCTCATTGGGGCAATCCCCAACCCATCGGGCTAACGGCGTATTGCAAAGAAGAGCAATCAATGCCGCTGTGCAACTTGCGGTTAGAGCAAAAATTTTCCACTCAAACACAAACAGGCTACCAATCATACATAGTTGGCAAATTGCCTGACACGGTAAATCAACTTATTTATCGCTACAAACAAAATAGGCACCCGGTGGATGCCTACTTTATTTTGGCCGCCAAGAAAACTCAGGGGCAAGTCAGCGGCGTAGTGACGGTAACGGTTCTCGGTGTCGCACCTGTGGCCCCGATCACTACGCTGGCATTTCCAGCCGCGACGGTTCCATTGCCACGCGTAATAGTCACTACGGAACCATTAGCTGTTGCCGTTAACGCAGTAGCAGGGCTGAATGGAGTAGAAATAGAGGTGGTAACTGTTCCCGTAGGGGCTTGACTGCCTGTTGAGGTAAGGGTTGCTGTTACCTGAGCCTGCTGCCCACATGCCAAGTTAATCGCCTGATTCGATAACGTCAAGGTTATGACTGCTGGCGGTTCTTCCGTTCCCGGTTTATTCTCTAAATCAGCGGTAATCGTGCGCCCAGTAGCATCGGTAATAGTGAAGGTTGCTTTGTATCCAGCAGTGCCACAAGGGCCACCCCCGTAAACTACCGTAAACCGGCTAGGATTTTCGGTTGGCGTCATATTTGAATTGGGGATAGCCGTTAAAATACCTGTTGTACCGGGCAAATCAGTTAATATTGTGTAGGGCGGTGTTCCCCCGAATATCAAGTAATCAACTGAGCCAAACGCGCACGTATTTTTGAGCACTCCTCCAGTAACCCATCCGTTTGGCACTGTTTTCAAATCTGTCCCAGCCAAAGTGACTTGCCGAATAAAAAAGGTGCTTCTGCGAAACGCGCCAGATAGGGTATCGGTAGCCTGGATGGTAGCAATCTGCAAGGGCGCGCCAACATCGGCTCGAAGCACTGCCGTAGCCGTACCCGTTTCGTCAGTAGTAACATCAATAGTCGAGACTAAGGTATTTTGAACAACATTGGTCACAAATTTATAGCCTCCTTGATAGGCATCGAAGCGCACGCTACGTCCCTTCGCTGGCGCACCATTTTGCGTCAAAGTTACGGTGACTGTTCCATATTGACCGGAACACACCAGGCCAGTGTCACTACATCCACCCTCCAAATCTGTGGAATTGCCCTTGATCGTTAAATTTCCATTTACAAAATTAGGCTTGACCGTAGTGGCAGCTTGGGCGGTTTTTCCATCGAAGTCACGTACAGTGATAGTTACGTCTGTATCTTCAGAGACGATATTGGGCGTCAAAGTGAAGTTATTGAGACCAGATAAATTTCCATTTGGTACCGGCAACACCGCAGCATTGCTGGAAACCAGAATATAAGGCGGCTTACCTCCGGACACTGAAAAAACGGTCGGCACATTTGCATAGACCGTTACTGTGCTCGGTATGATTGCAAGCTCTCCACCTACTACGGTACTTACTGCACCGGCCACCCCGCCGCCGCCACAGGCGCTGATGAGCGCACTGACGAATCCGAGGAAAAGGAATTTCCAACCCTGTTTTACCAATTTGCTCACTTGCTGAGGAAATAAATTTTTGTGGGCCACGGCGCCATCCTTTAATTTACCCAGCCTGCCTCAAGTCAGACACATATCGTGTGTTGCGTAAAGCAGGTTGGCCGGTTATTTCAGAAAAATTAAACTCTTACAGGGTTTTATTAAAGCGCAACTTGCACATTCATGCAAGTTTTTTTTTCAAACGTTTTTCAAACGCTACTTCACAAGACAGGCGACTGAAAATTTATTGCACCACACCTGTGCCGAGGTTATGATTGTAGCGTTGCCACAAACGAATTTTCTGCATCAATGTGCAGGCCAGCCCACCCGGTTCGGCCATCGTCCCATGCAGGCATCGGGCCACCAGCCCCTTCCCGGACTTTGCTCTATCAAGCTGTTTCGTTTAGTACACAAAAACGCCATTGATTGGGCGTTTTATGGAGAATTTTGCTATGCCCATGCAACACAATCCATCGCCTGCACCAGCATTGCTTCCTCCTTTGGCACAGGGACTTTACCGCCCTAATCATGAACACGATGCCTGCGGCGTCGGGTTCATTGCGCATATCAAGGGTAAAAAGTCTCATGCCATCATCGAACAGGGTCTGAAAATTCTCGATAACCTGAGCCATCGCGGTGCAACGGGTTACGATCCGTTGCTGGGTGATGGGGCCGGTATTCTGGTGCAGCTACCCGATGCGCATTTGCGCCGCGTCTGTGGCCAACAGGGGCTGACCTTGCCTGCGATTGGGCAGTATGGTGTAGGCATGGTGTTTTTGCCGCAGGAGCCCGCCTCGCGCATGGCGTGCGAGCAGGAGATCGAGCGCGCGATTTTTGCCGAAGGACAAATTTTGCTGGGCTGGCGTAATGTGCCGACCGATCACGCCGGATTATCCCAAGCGACTATTGCGGTTGAGCCGGTGATTCATCAGGTATTTGTGGCCCGTGGCAGCAACACCATGAGTCAGGACGATCTGGAGCGCAAACTCTATATCATCCGCAAACGTTCCGGCCATGCCATTCAGGCGCTGAAGCTGAATCACGGCAAAGAATTCTATGTGCCGTCGTTTTCCACTCGTACAATTGTCTACAAAGGTATGCTGCTGGCGGATCAGGTCGGCAAATATTATCTTGATTTACAAGATCCCACGCTGATCTCAGCCCTGGCTTTGGTTCATCAACGCTTTTCTACCAATACCTTCCCGACTTGGGACCTTGCCCATCCATTCAGGATGATCGCGCACAATGGCGAAATCAATACGTTGCGCGGCAATGTCAACTGGATTCGCGCCCGCCAGCAGGGTATTGCTTCGCCGGTACTAAAAGAAGATTTGGCCAAAATCTGGCCGCTGATTTACGACGGCCAATCCGATTCGGCATCGTTCGATAACTGTCTGGAATTACTGACCATGGGCGGCTACCCACTGGCTCACGCCATGATGATGATGATTCCCGAAGCGTGGAGTGGCAACAAGCTGATGGACGAAGACCGCCGCGCTTTTTATGAGTATCACGCCGGGTTGATGGAGGCTTGGGATGGCCCGGCCGCGATGGCCTTTACCGATGGCCGACAAATCGGCGCGACCCTTGATCGCAATGGCTTGCGACCCGCCCGCTACGTTGTGACCGACGACGATTTCGTGGTGCTCGCTTCCGAAGCCGGGGTGCTGGATATTCCCGAAAACAAAATCGTCAAGAAATGGCGGCTACAGCCCGGCAAGATGTTTCTGGTCGATCTCGAAAAGGGCCGCATTGTTGACGATGCCGAACTCAAACGTGAGTTGACGACCGCCAAGCCTTATAAGGAGTGGGTCAAACAGGCCCGCATCCGGCTGGACGATTTGCCCGACCCTGCACCGGCCGAAAAATCGACCGTCCCCTTGCTGGATCGGCAGCAAGCCTTCGGGTATACGCAGGAAGACCTGAAGATTATTCTTTCGGCGATGGCGAAAAATGGGCAGGAAGCCACCGGCTCGATGGGTAATGATTCGCCGCTCGCGGTGATGTCCGACAAACCCAAAACGCTGTATCACTATTTCAAACAGCTTTTTGCACAGGTCACCAATCCGCCCATCGATCCCATCCGCGAAGATTTGGTGATGTCGCTGGGTATTTCCATTGGCCCGCGCCCTAATCTGCTCGATATCGATGCGACCCATCCCGGACAATGGTTCGATGTCTCGCAACCTGTGCTCACTTCCGATGATATCGAAAAGATTCGCCATGCCGATCTTTTCACCGGTGGGGCGTTCCGCGCCAAAGAACTCGATATTACTTACCCTGCTGAATGGGGCGCGGAGGGCATGGAAGCGGCCGTGGCGTCACTGTGCGCGCACGCCAGGGACGCCGTTCACCTCGGCTACAACATTCTGATTATTTCCGACCGTAAATTAAGCGAGGCGCGCATCGCCATTCCTGCCCTGCTGGCGGTGGGGGCGATTCATCAGCATCTGGTGCGCAACGGCTTGCGTACCAGCACGGGTTTGATTGTGGAAACCGGTTCGGCCCGCGAAGTCCACCACTTCGCCCTGCTGGCGGGCTACGGCGCTGCAGCGGTGCACCCCTATCTCGCGCTGGAAACGCTCGAGAACATGCGCAACGAATTGCCGGATATCGATGCGCTCACCGCCCAAAAACAATACATCAAGGCGATTTCAAAAGGCTTGCTGAAGGTCATGTCGAAGATGGGTATTTCGACTTATCAGAGCTATTGTGGCGCGCAGATTTTTGAGGCGATTGGTCTTTCGTCGACATTTGTCGATAAATATTTCACCGGCACCGCATCGAATGTCGAAGGTATCGGCATTTTTGAAATTGCTGAAGAAACGGTGCGTTTGCACAGACTGGCCTTTAGCGACGATGCCGTATTGCGTACCCAGCTCGATGCCGGTGGCGAATACGCCTACCGTACCCGCGGGGAGGCGCATATGTGGACGCCGGATACGATTGCCAAGTTGCAGCACGCCACCCGCGCCAATTCCTATAGCACCTACAAGGAATATGCGGCGCTCATCAACGAGCAGGATAAACGGTTGATGACGTTACGGGGTTTGTTCGAATTCAAGCCTTCCAACGCACCGATTGCGCTGGAAGAAGTCGAGCCTGCAAAAGAGATCGTCAAGCGTTTTGCTACTGGTGCGATGTCACTGGGATCGATTTCCACCGAGGCGCATGCCACGCTGGCGGTGGCCATGAATCGGATCGGCGGCAAATCGAATACCGGCGAGGGCGGCGAAGACCCTAAGCGATTTGTTCCCGTACAAAAAAGTGGCGAAACGCTGAAATCGAAACTGGGCGAGGTGATCGTTGCCGATATTCCCTTGCAACCCGGCGATAGTTTGCGTTCGCGCATCAAGCAAGTCGCCTCAGCCCGTTTTGGGGTGACGGCAGAATATCTCAATAGCGCGGACCAGATTCAGATCAAAATGGCGCAAGGCGCTAAGCCGGGTGAAGGCGGACAACTACCCGGTCACAAGGTCTCTGAATACATCGCCAAACTGCGTTTTTCCACGCCCGGTGTCGAGCTGATTTCTCCGCCACCGCATCACGATATTTATTCGATCGAAGACCTGGCCCAGCTTATTCACGATCTCAAGAACTGCAATCCCCGAGCCTCGATCTCAGTCAAGCTGGTTTCCGAAGTCGGCGTTGGCACCATTGCGGCAGGCGTTGCAAAAGCCAAGGCGGATCACGTCACCATCGCCGGGCATGACGGAGGTACAGGCGCCTCGCCCGTATCCTCGGTCAAACACACGGGCACGCCATGGGAATTGGGTTTGGCGGAAACCCAGCAAACGCTGGTATTAAACCGGCTACGCGGCCGTATCGCCGTGCAGGTCGATGGCCAGCTGAAGACGGGGCGGGATGTGGTCATTGGCGCGCTGCTGGGCGCTGACGAGTTCGGCTTTGCCACCGCACCATTGGTCGTCGAGGGCTGCATCATGATGCGTAAATGCCACCTCAATACCTGTCCCGTTGGTGTGGCCACGCAGGATCCGGTACTGCGCAAAAAATTCAGCGGCCAGCCGGAACACGTGGTGAATTATTTCTTTTTTGTGGCAGAAGAAGTGCGTGAAATCATGGCCAGTCTGGGCATACGCAAATTCGATGATTTGATCGGTCGCGCAGATCTTCTCGATATGCGCCACGGGGTGACGCATTGGAAAGCCAAAGGCCTCGATTTTTCCCGAATACTCCATTTGCCCGCCATGCCGCAAGAGGTGGCGCGCCTGCATCGCGAAACGCAGGATCACGGTTTGGCCGATGCGCTGGATCACCAGTGGATCCGGGAAGCAGCCCCCGCTTTGGAAAAGCGGGAAAAAGTAAACATGGCGACCGCCATCCGCAATCGCAACCGTACCGCAGGCGCCATGTTATCGGGCGAAGTGGCCCGGCGTTTTGGCTATGCGGGGCTCCCTGCCGACAGCATAACGATCAAGCTAACCGGAACGGCCGGGCAAAGTTTCGCCGCCTTCCTGGCGCAGGGCATCACCATGGAACTCACGGGTCAGGCCAATGATTATGTTGGCAAAGGGCTATCCGGCGGTAAGGTAATCGTCAAACCAGCAGCAGAATTTGGCGGCGACCCGCTGGAAAACATCATCGTCGGCAATACCGTCTTATATGGTGCAACATCTGGCGAAGCCTACTTCCGCGGGGTGGCGGGCGAACGCTTTGGCGTGCGTAACTCGGGCGCTAGCGCAGTGGTGGAAGGCACGGGTGATCATGGCTGCGAATACATGACGGGGGGAACCGTGGTGGTGCTTGGCGTCACCGGCCGCAACTTTGCGGCTGGAATGTCCGGCGGCGTGGCTTACGTACTCGATGAAGATGGTCTATTCAACAAACGCTGCAATCCTGCCATGGTCACGCTCGAACCCATTACGGACCACGTAACCAGCACGTCTCACCTTGGCCTGGCCGATACTGTTCTGTTGAAATCACTGATCGAAAATCATGCCCGCCACACGGGCAGCGCACGCGCGCAGGAAATTTTGGCAGACTGGTCTCGCTGGTTGCCCCGGTTTGTAAAGGTCATGCCCAACGAATACCGCCGCGCACTGACGGAGCTGGCCGCGCAACAAGCCGCCGCCGGCCAGCGTGCTGCGGCGTGAGTAGTGAGTAGTGAGTATCGATAGACAATCAATTTTCCAATTCAGCACAACGTAAAAGTAAAAACATGGGCAAACCAAGCGGATTTCTCGATTATCCTCGACTCAGCGAAACCTCGATTTCCCCTGCGGAGCGAGTGAAAAACTATAACGAGTTTGTCATTCATCTATCCGATGCCGAAGCAAAACAGCAAGGGGCACGCTGCATGGATTGCGGCATTCCTTTTTGCCAAAGCGGTTGCCCGGTGCACAACATTATTCCAGACTGGAATGATCTGATTTACCGGCAGAACTGGCAGGAAGCATTGATTACCCTGCACTCGACCAACAATTTTCCCGAGTTTACCGGGCGCGTCTGCCCCGCGCCCTGCGAAGCCGCGTGCACGCTCAATATCAATAACGATCCCGTGGGTATTAAATCAATCGAGCACGCCATCATCGACAAGGCGTGGGAAATGGGCTGGGTACAGCCGCAACCACCCACCCGTCAAACCGGCAAACGGGTGGCGGTGATCGGCTCGGGCCCAGCAGGCTTGGCCTGTGCCCAGCAACTGGCGCGCGCAGGTCATGGGGTAATCGTATTTGAAAAGAGCAATCGGATCGGTGGGCTATTGCGTTATGGCATCCCGGATTTCAAGCTGGAAAAACGGCATATCGATCGCCGTATCGAGCAAATGCGCGCCGAAGGCGTGCAATTCCGCATGGAGCAGCATGTTGGTGTCGATATTCCGGCGCAAGCCATGCTGGAAGATTTCGATGCCGTTGTGCTGGCAGGAGGCGCCGAGCAACCCCGCGATCTGCCGGTTCCCGGGCGCAATCTGGCTGGCGTGCACTTCGCCATGGAGTTTTTGCCGCCACAGAACAAGGTCGTAGCAGGCGATAAACTTGCCACACAGTTGACTGCAACAGGTAAGCATGTCGTAGTCATCGGGGGGGGCGATACGGGTAGCGATTGCGTTGGCACCTCCAACCGCCAGGGTGCGGCATCGGTAACGCAATTTGAATTGCTGCCCCAGCCGCCGGAAAAGGAAAACAAACCGCTGGTATGGCCCTACTGGCCGCTCAAGCTGCGCACTTCCTCCTCGCACGAAGAGGGTTGTAAACGCGATTGGTCGGTGGCCACCAAAGCGTTCGTTGGCTCCAAGGGGAAAGTAGAAAAACTGCAGGCCGTCAAAGTTGAATGGCGCGATGGGAAAATGCAGGAGTTGCCGGGCAGTGAATTCGACATGCGCGCCGATCTGGTACTGCTGGCCATGGGTTTTACCGGCCCCCAGCAAACCGGCTTGCTGGAGCAATTTGGCGCTTTAGGCATCGAAAAAGATGCGCGCAGCAACGTCAAAGCGCCGACCGAAGGAGCAAAGGCCTACCAAACCACTCACCCGAAAGTTTTTGCTGCAGGCGATATGCGGCGCGGCCAATCCTTGGTGGTCTGGGCCATCCGGGAAGGGCGGCAATGCGCGCGCGCTGTTGATCACTATCTTATGGGGACGTCGGCATTGCCGTATTAAAAATGCGCGGAGTGATCAAGTGCCTTGATCTTAGCTGACGCCAGCCAATAGGCTGACCTGGTTCTATTTCCAAATCGTCGGTGTCAACATTGTCGTGCAGTACTCATTCGGGTCGCGCCTGAATATGCCCTACATGTCCTACTGGAGCAGGCATAAGGAAATGGAATGGACGCCTCCCCCCGCAAGGGCGAACTGACTAAAGGATGAATAGCTTGCTGAACACAACTTACCCACCGGGTGCGTCGCACCTGGGGACAACAGGGCTCATGTGCCTGAGAGGGGCAGGCCCAGTTGTCCCCAGGCTTTGCCCGGTGGATAAGTTTGCACCTCGATTTACTTGGGGCTTGTTGGGGGAAAGAGGTGGAGTCTCACGGGCCGACGGCCTGATTAAGTCCTCCATGAGCCGCGTTTTGACAAGAATAGTCCAGATTCAAGGCA
>CAZRAL010000017.1:0-45477 GCA_964598005.1 uncultured Burkholderiales bacterium | reverse complement strand
GGACTATTCTTGTCAAAACGCGGCTCATGGAGGACTTAATCAGAGGTTCCTTAAATCACGATAGCAGGCGCTTCATCGCCTTGACGCGCGCGCACTTCACCAATCGTGAATACACTTTCCCCTTGTGCGGTCAAAAATGCGGTGAGCGCAGGCGCATGCGCTGGCGCAACAACAATGGCCATACCGATACCACAATTAAAAGTGCGCGCCATTTCGGCCTCATCTACTTGCCCCTGCTGCTGCAGCCAGTCGAACACCGCAGGGCGTGTCCAGGTCTTGCGGTCGATGATCGCGGTGACACCTTCGGGGAGAATGCGCGGAATATTTTCAGTCAGCCCGCCGCCGGTAATATGGGCCATGCCCTTGATCCATTCAGGATTCGCATTCAGTGCAGCCAGCAGCGGCTTGACATAAATGCGAGTCGGCGCCAGCAATTGCTGCGCGAGAGGCAAATTGGCATGCAGGTCGACGCCACTACGCGCAACAATTTTGCGGATCAACGAATAACCGTTGGAATGCGGCCCACTGGAAGCAAGTCCCAGCACGATATCGCCGGGCACGATGTTTTTGCCGGTAATAATGCGCTCTCGCTCGACCAGACCAACCGCAAAACCGGCGAGATCATACTCGCCTTCCGGGTACATCGAGGGCATCTCGGCGGTTTCGCCGCCTATCAGGGCGCAACCTGCCAATTCGCACCCGTGCGCGATGCCTTTGACCACGTCAGTGGCCACGGCTACATCCAGTTTGCCGCAGGCGAAATAATCGAGAAAAAATACCGGCTCGGCCCCCTGCACCAGAATATCGTTCACACTCATCGCCACCAGATCCTGGCCGACTGTATCGTGCCGGTTAAGCTGAAACGCGAGTTTCAGCTTGGTGCCTACGCCATCTGTCCCGGCCACCATGACCGGATTGCGGTATTTTTTGGAAACTTCGACCAGGGCCCCAAACCCGCCAATGCCGCCCAGCACTTCGGGCCGCAGCGTACGTTTGGCGAAAGGTTTGATATTTTCAACCAACTGATCGCCGGCCTCGATATCGACGCCGACGTCCTTGTAACTGAGTGATGAGGGGGAAGACGAAGAAGAGGCGTGGGTCATGGTGTGGCTCGTGAAGCTCCCGGTACGGGAGATGAAAAAAATGAGGTAGGATGAGACTTAACTAAACTACAATTTTACTTCAAATGCTACGACTCCGCCCCTCTCGCTCGCCTGTCTCTCCCTTCGGCCAGCATGTGCTGGCCTTGATCGGAGTGACGATTTTTGCCGGATTCATGCTGTGGCTGCTCTCGCCTATTCTCGCGCCGTTTCTGGCTGCCGCCATATTGGCTTACATATTCGATCCCATCGTCGACAAACTCGAAGCCAAGGGAGTGAAGCGCGGAATCGGCACGGCACTGGCCGTTGTCATGCTGCTGGTCGGTTTTGCGTTGTTTCTGCTGATTGTTCTGCCTTTGTTTTACAAAGAAATTGCCATGCTCTTCGAACAAATTCCGGAATTTGCCGAGCAGCTCAAAACGCGCGCCATGCCGTGGCTAAAAGAATCGTTTGGAATTGAATTGAATATCAACCCCGCATTCTTTCGCCAGTTGATTGCCGACAATTTGCAGGATGCGGGCGGACTGGCGCAAAAAGTTTTCTCCGGTGTGCGCATCGGCGGGCTGGCTGTTCTGGGATTCTTGATCAATCTCATGCTGGTTCCCATCGTCCTGTACTACGTGTTGCGTGACTGGGACGGCATTGTGGCCAGAGTTGATGACTTGATCCCGCGCCGCTGGCACGCCAAGGTGAGCGAAATGGCGCGTGAAGTGGATGGCATGCTGTCCGAATTTTTGCGCGGGCAAATTTCCGTCATGTTGATCATGGCCATTTTTTATGTAATTGGATTATGGCTGGTTGGACTTAAATTCGCCCTGCCAGTGGGATTGATAACCGGCCTCCTGGTGTTTGTGCCCTACCTTGGCAGCGGGACGGGATTGCTGCTGGGCACCATCGCGGCGGTCATGCAATTCCCCAATGCCAACGGGGTCTTTTTGGTCTGGGCCGTGTTTGCCGTAGGGCAACTCCTGGAAGGATTTGTCGTCACACCTTGGCTGGTGGGTGACCGCATCGGGCTGCACCCGGTCGCGGTTATCTTCGCCTTACTGGCATTTGGACAAATCTTTGGTTTTTTCGGCGTACTCCTGGGATTGCCTGCCAGTGCGGTTATCCTCGTTGGCTTGCGCCACCTCAAGCGGCACTATCAATCGGGCGGGTTGTACAAGGAATGAACTTGAGATAGCGAACTTATCTATCCGGAAAATTGCATCTTTTTGTACGGCCATGACTGATAAGCTACGTACCATTGAATGGCATGATTTGCCCTTGGAATCGATTCTGATTTCGGAAAATGGCATTACCTTTTACTTGCAGCCATTTGATGAGGCAACCCAAAACTATTATCAGGCCAAGTTAGAGTTATTCAACGCGGAGAGTTTCGCTTTTGACATAGTTGGTCACGAGCCGAAGTTGCATTTAGGAATGGAAATCAATAGCTTTGAATGTGAAGAAATTGATGCAGAGCGGATTACGGGGAAAATTGGGATACTCACAGCCTCAGGCGGTTGGTGGGGATTCCGTTTTGTAGGCGCATGCTGGCGATTGGTAAGGGCCTGCTAATCTTGGCTTGAGCGATGTTTATTGGAAAGAATATCGACGGCTTTTTGTGCCGCCACCTTTAAAGAATCATATTTGCATTCTTCGCCTGCAAGCTGCGCAGAAAAGTCAATTACGCACCACTGCTTACCATCAGGATATATACAGACCATGTAGCGGAACACAGCGATATCATCTGGTGACTTTTGAATTTTTTCCGATGCTACACAAATAGTTTGCCCCAGCACCCGATCGCGGGCATGTGCATAAAGTCCCTTGCTGCGCAGCCACTGAATCGCATCTTCTCTGGTTTGCAAAACAGGGGCCATAAAATTCAAATTGCGCAAAATATGTGATTGCAATAGTATGAAAAATCTTTAATAAGTTTATAGTCCGTCTTGGAGATACACACTAATTCGTTTCGATTCTGAGCCATCCCAATCTACAGTAAAACCGTTACTTTGGAATGCCTCGACAATCATGCCTCCTACCCGTTTCATATCTTCTGAATTTCCTTCGGGTGCGCCCCAAAAAGCTATTGCAAGCTGGCTAGTTCGTTTCGCACGGTTGAGGTCTTCCCGAGTATAAAAACAAAATCCCAATAAGCCTGCGTTTACTCCGCCACGTTCATGGAATATTTCTAGACAATCAGAATACCCATCGTCCTGAATTTGGCCCACATCCTGCGCTGCAATTAGCCCGGATTTTGATAATGCATCAAATACATTATCTATCCGCACTTTAATTTTGCGCCATTCAGTTGCATTGATTTTGACGGATTTGCGATAGGGTTGAGGTATAGGAACGGGTTTGCCCGTAATTTGCGAAAGCAGCTTTTGTACTTCTGGTGACATTGCGTTTACCACGACATGATTTCCGAATGCGCTATACACATCTGCATTTGCTCCAGCATCAAGCAAAAGTTGAATAGGCTCAATAGTTGGTGAAAACTCTGCCGCCAGATAAAGGGCAGTACGTCCGTCATTCGTGGTGGCTTCTAGGGGACTACCGGCCTCAATAAGCAATTGCATAACTTGAAGCATATCGGCTGTTTTAGCAGTATTGGTTCCTATTGCAGCATGATGTAAAGCATTAAGTCCGTTCTCGTCAACCGTAGCCGGATGAGTACCATCTGCCAGACAGGTTCGCACTGTATTGACATCGCCAGCGCTTGCGGCATCAAAAATATTTTTTGGATTCACCATAAATTTTATATTGGCAGTTGCTCAAGCCGGCCCCAACCCCGCATGCGTCTTCGCATCCAGCGTTCCATGAACAGGCACCGCCGTCAGATCGACCGTTTTGGCAAAATCCAGCATGCGTTGAATGGATCGCCTGGCGCGGCGGCCGATTTCGGGATCAATGTGAATTTCGTTTTTGCCGGTTTCCAGAACTTCGGCAAGGTTGGCAAGCCCGTTCATGGCCATCCACGGGCAGTGTGCGCAGCTTTTGCATGTTGCGGAGTTACCAGCCGTTGGCGCTTCGATGATCGTTTTGCCCGGCGCCATTGCGCGAATTTTGTGAAAAATGCCCTTGTCGGTCGCCACGATAAATTCGCGGGCCTCCAGCGTTTGTGCGGCTTTGATGATCTGCGTGGTGGAGCCGACCACATCGGCCAACGCCACCACTGCCGCTGGTGATTCAGGGTGAACCAGCACCTTGGCTTGCGGGTGCGCTTTTTTCAACGCTTCCAGTTCGAGAGCTCTGAATTCGTCGTGAACGATGCATGAGCCTTGCCACAGCAGCATATCGGCCCCGGTTTGTTCCTGAATATAACGGCCCAGATGTTTATCTGGCGCCCAAAGAATTTTTTGCCCTTGCCGGTGCAGATGTTCGACGATTTTCAAACCGATCGAGCTGGTCACCATCCAGTCGGCACGTGCCTTTACCGCCGCGCTGGTATTGGCGTACACCACTACCGTGCGATCGGGATGGGCATCGCAGAATGCAGTGAATTCATCAGGAGGGCAGCCCAGATCGAGCGAACATTCTGCTTCCAGTTCGGGCATTAACACGCGCTTTTCCGGATTAAGGATTTTTGCCGTTTCGCCCATGAAACGCACGCCGCAGACCACAATCGTTTGTGCGGGATGAGCATGGCCGAAGCGCGCCATTTCCAGCGAATCCGATACACAGCCGCCGGTTTCTTCAGCCAGATCTTGAAGATCGGGGTGGACGTAATAGTGCGCCACCATCACGGCATTTTGTTCGGTCAGCATTTTTTTGATATGCATTTTTAACGCGGCGCGTTCAGCAAGCGAGGGGTCGCGTGCGACCTTGGCCCAGGCGAACTGAGTGGAAAGTCCCGGGTGCTCATATTCAACGCGGATAGGGGCGATATTCATGGTTTCAGAAAACTCTCATAAGCACCCTGCACAGTTCAGGGCTGATCAAAGGGCTAGGCGCGGTGAAATTATTGTGCAACCCCGAATGGAAATAATGGTAAATAGAGTACCCATATTGCACCAACAAGTATGCACGCACAGCCCGCTCCGAGCAAAAGAAAAGCGGCTGTGATACGGGCACGAAATTTATGGCGAGAAGGCGATTTGTACCAGAATAGCCAGATTCCAACAGTAGCGATAAATGGAAGCCACAACAAAAGACGACCTTCAATAAGCAAGCTGGTGAGTGTTGGGAGATTGTGATCGTGCATGTTTATGAAGAGTTCCTTAAACGCAGGCACTACATATGAACCGATAAAGCCCAAACCAAAAGCGAAAATGGTAGTTCCGACAGCAACAAGCCAAAACGAAAAACCAGGTTGCCTGGACGATTTTTCCACGACGGATGGAGGAGTGTATGGATTGTTCATTTATGAAGTTATCCTCGATTAAAAGGCACGCAGGTTGCCCATGGAAAGAATGAAAATCAAGTAACGGCATTCTTGCCCCGATATTTTTCAGCCTGCCATGCACTGGTGCTCATCACGTCGCGCAAAACCATGACCGCATCCCACACATCGACATAGCGATTGTAGAGCGGCGCAAAGCCAAACCGTAACAAATTGGGTTGACGAAAATCGCCTACTACACCACGGTCAATCAGCGCCTGCATGATGGCATAAGCATGTTCGTGCGCAAAAGAGAGTTGGCTGCCGCGCTGTGCGTGCGCACGCGGCGACACGCAGGAAAAACCGAATTTGCCGCAATGCAATTCGACTAACTGCCAAAACAGATCGGAAAGCGCCAGCGATTTCTTACGCAGATCGCGCATATCCACCCGGTTCAGCATATCGATACCGCACTCCAGTGCTGCGATAGCCAGGATGGAAGGCGTGCCGCATTGCATGCGCGCGATGCCCGGTGCGGCGACATAATCCGTGGAAAAATCGAAGGGCTTAGCGTGCCCAAACCAGCCGGAAAGCGGAGTCCTGATTGCTGCTTGCAAAGATCGCGCAACGTACAAATAAGCCGGCGCGCCAGGCCCACCATTCAAATATTTGTAGCCGCAACCCACCGCCAGTTCCGCTCCGCTGGCCGTGAGCGCGACAGGCAAGGCCCCCGCGCTATGCGAGAGGTCCCACACAATACGCGTACCCATTTCCCGCGCCTGGCGATTGAGCGCCGCCATATCGTGCAGATAACCGCTGCGGTAATCCACCTGCGTGACCAGCGCTACGGCGACCGTACGGTCAAGTGCAGCGGCGAGTTGCCCCGCCTCGACCAGTTTTAGTTGATAACGCCCGCCCAACCATTCGTTGAGGCCCTGCGCCATGTAAAGATCGGTGGGGAAATTGCCGCGCTCGGAAAGAATAACGCTGCGCCCTTCAGAAGCAGGCAAGGCCAGCGCACCTGCCAATAATTTGAAAACGTTGATCGAGGTGGAATCCGCGACAATCACTTCGTCTGCCTCCGCACCGAGCAGGCGTGCGATCTTCGCGCCGACGCGCTGCGGGCTGTTCACCCAGTCGCAGGCATTCCACGAGCGTATCAGTCCTTGCCCCCATTCTTCCTGAACCATTTTTGCCAGCCGCTCGCGGGTGGCGACAGGCAGCGGCCCCAGCGAATTGCCATCGAGATAGATCAGCCCCTCGGGCAGGGCAAATTCAGTGCGGAAAGCCGCCAAGGGGTCTTGCTGGTCACGCAGGGCACAATCTTCGCGCGTAATAGGGGTTGCATTACTTACTGTATTCATCAGCGCAATTCCCGCAACACCGCGCGCACCGGCGAGGCATCAAGATTCGCCAGCTTGAGCGGCAGGGCAATCAATTCATAATCGCCCGGCGCGATGTCATCGAGCACCAATCCTTCGAGAATTGCCATGCCGTGTTTTTTGATCATGAGATGCGCTTCCATCGTTTTGGATTCCTGCGGATCGAGCGACGGCGTATCAGTGCCGACCAATATCACGCCGTGTGTCGCGAGCAGGGCAATACTGGCGGGCGCGATGGCGGTAAACGAGGCATCCCACTGGTTTTGGGGTGCCTGATCGTAGGTACGAAACAGCACACGTGGCGGAATGGCCGCGAGCCTGTCCATGAAATCCTCCGGCATTACCGTGCGGCGTTCGCGCGCGGCTTGGCGTACATCGATCACCCGGCACAACCCCAAATAAGGTTTCAGGTCGACCTGGCCGATGGGCAGGCCGTTTGCGTCGTAATGCAGTGGCGCATCTGCATGAGTCGCGGTGTGGGTGGAAAGCGTGAGCCGCGCCACATTGACCGGGCACTCCGCTGAACATTGCCAGGTGCGTTCTTCGACATATTGCGTATCGCCGGGCCATACGGGTACCCCCGGCCGTATGGCCTGGGAAATATCCCAAATGTGTGTATTATTCATGTTGCTATTATCGCAGACGGCGACTAAAACAAAGATAGTTGCGATGGGCGCGGCCGACCTGCGTCGCATGCCTTGAAGCTGAACTATTCTTGTCAAAACGCGGCTCATGGAGGACTTATTCAGAGGTTCCTTAAACATATCGAGGATAAAAATGCCTGCTATTTTATTAACCAGCTTTGCGACCCAACTCATATACGGCCAGTGGATACGGTTTTTCATTTTCACTCTCATTGCTCTGGCGACTTGCTCGGCAAATGCGGATAACGCCTCGTCCGATGTATTCAAGCCAAGATAGCAATGTCAGCGTATTCCATCGCACTGAAAAGAACTACAAACTTCTTTTCCTTGGCACAACGCATACCCTTGACCCAAAAAGCGCCACTATTGCCGAAGTAAAAAGGCTATTCGATGCTTTCAAGCCAACCACCGTGCTGGTGGAAGGAGGCAAATGGGATATCGCCTCAAATGCCGAAGAAGCGGTGACATCAGGCGGCGAGATGGCATACGCAACGTATCTCGCCAGCCAGATTAAGGCAAGCACACGCTCGCTTGAGCTTGAACCTAAGCAGGAAGTGGCATCACTGCTTGAGCGCTATTCTGTGGAAGAAATCAAGCTCTATTACGCGCTACGGATGGTGCCTATCTTTTTGCGGCAAAAAACGCCTCATTCAATCGATAAAAGAATGGATACTTTTCTAGAGAAAGACGATCTCGGCGCAAACCCCGCGCTTGCTGGCCCGCCTTCCAATAGTAATGAACTGGATAAGGTTTTCAAGGCTCGTTTTCCCCATATCGGCGATTGGCGTACTTACGATTCATGGAGTGCTTCTGATCCGATAAGTAATAGGACCGTAAAAGAGGGTTTGGCGGAAATAGACAAGTACACGCACCAGATTCGCGACGATCACATGGAAAAGGTTATCCGTTCAACCATGAGTGAAAATCGTCGGGTTCTGGTCATTGCTGGCATGCGCCATCTGGCCGCCCTTTATATGCGTCTTGGCAAGGACTGATTGGGTGTGGATCGCACAGCCATCCTTGCGTGAGTGTACAAAATTGGGCAATAACATAAAAACCGGGTTTTACGATTACCCATAAACTGCACGGGAGGTGCCATGGGCTGCAGATATTCACCATGCCATGACAGCCACAAACAGCCTACAAAATCCTAAAGTGGCAGCCTTCAAGACCGCTATCTTCCTGATCGCCGGAAAACCAGACTTCCAGCCAATAGACTTCTTTCGAAACGGCCGCGAGCGAAGACAAGCGCATGGCGGCGAAAAACCGGAGTTTACCAGGGAGTAAATGAGGATTTTGAGCCACCGTGCAACGCCGTTATGTCAAGCGCAGTAAGTTTCGAAAGAAGTCTAACCAACCCTCGCCCACGTCAACCTACTTAAAACTCAACAGAGGTTCCTTAAAGCAACCCCTGTTCCGCGAAGGAAAGGCTGGCACCTGGCGCGACGATAAAATGATCGAGCATCCGCACATCTACCAGCGCAAGCGCTTCCTTCAAGGTGCGGGTCAGGGTGCGATCCGCAGTGCTCGCCTCGGCCGTGCCAGAGGGATGATTGTGCGCCACAATCAGTGCAGCGGCGTTGTGGGCCAGTGCGCGCTTGATCACCTCGCGCGGATAGACGCTGGTTTGCGTCAACGTGCCGCGGAAAAGCTCTTCGACCACGATCACACGGTTTTGCGCATTTAGAAATACAGCCATAAAAACTTCGTGTGGCAAAGCGGTAAGCGTCAATCGCAGATAATCACGCACGGCAGCGGGCGATTGCAGCATATCGCTTAATTTCATATCTTCGTTCAGCGCGCGGCGCGCCATTTCCAGCACCGCTTGCAGTTGCACATATTTAGCCGGGCCCATTCCCGGCACAGCACACAACGTTGATTGCGAGGCGCTAAACAGGCTGCTCAACGAACCGAAAGTTGAAATGAGATCACGCGCCAAGTCCACCGCTGACTTTCCAGACACCCCCATGCGTAAAAAAATTGCCAGCAATTCGGCGTCGGAAAGAGCGGCCGCGCCTTGGGCAAGTAAGCGTTCGCGAGGCCGTTCGTGGCTGGGCCAATTGGTAATGGGCATTTTTTCCTAGGCTTCCTGTAAGATTTCAAAATGACTGAAAAAACTGCTAATACTGAAATCCAATCCGCTGAAACATTTTGCCCTAAAAACGTGCGCATCGTGCTGGGCATTACCGGGGGTATCGCAGCATATAAATCCGCCGAATTGACGCGTCTGCTGGTGAAATCCGCCATCGCAGTCGATGTCGTTCTTACCGATGCGGCGCAGCGCTTTATCACACCGGTCACTCTGCAAGCATTATCAGGCAGAACCGTTTATACCGATCTCTGGGATGCGCGTTTCGCCAACAACATGGCGCATATCGATCTGACACGTGATGCAGCGGCGATTCTGGTTGCGCCGGCCAGCGCAGATTTTCTGGCGAAGCTGGCGCATGGCTTGTGTAGTGATCTGCTCACCACGGTTTGCGTCGCGCGTAATGCTACAGCATGTCCGTTGTTGGTTGCACCGGCCATGAACCGCGAAATGTGGAATAACCCTGCCACTCAACGCAATATCCGCCAATTGCAAGAGGATGGTGTACAAATTCTTGGCCCGGAGAGCGGCGATCAGGCGTGTGGCGAAACCGGGGCAGGACGCATGCTGGAACCGTCAGAATTGTTTGCCGTACTTCAGCAGCGATTAGGTCACTCCCATACTTTGGCAGGCAAACACGTACTGGTTACGGCTGGCCCTACGTTTGAAGCAATCGATGCAGTACGCGGCATCACTAATTACAGCTCGGGCAAAATGGGCTATGCCATCGCCCAGGCCGCGCTTGTTGCTGGCGCCAGGGTTACGCTGATCAGCGGACCAACTGCGCTTGCTCCACCGCATGGCGTGCAGACGATTTTTATCCGCTCGGCGCAGGAAATGTTTAACGCTGTCAAGGTGCAGATTGCCACGACCGATCTGTTTTTTTCCGTGGCGGCTGTTGCGGATTACACCCCTGTCGATCCCAAGCCACATAAAATGAAAAAATCCGTGTCATCCCTGATGCTGGAATTGAAACCCACCGAAGATATTCTGGCCTATGTGGCCGCCTTGCCCAAGCCGCCCTTTTGCGTGGGATTTGCCGCCGAAAGCAACAATGTGCTGGAATATGCACGCAAAAAACGCCAAAGCAAGCGTCTTCCCATGATCGTGGCCAATATGACCAGTGCCATCGGCGCTGATGACAATGCGGTCACGATTATCGATGCCCAGGGCGATCATCCTGTGAAACAGGCATTAAAAACAACGGTTGCACAACATATCGTCATGCATGCTGCGCATCTCTATTTGAATCCGCCATCCTTAAAACGGGAAACAAATGCATAAAATCGATGTACGTATTCTGGACGCGCGTCTGGCTGATCAGTTGCCGCACTATGCTACTGCAGGTTCAGCCGGACTCGATCTGCGTGCGTGCATCGATACGCCGCTGGTACTAAAGCCGGGCGATACCCAGCTCGTCCCTTCGGGCATGGCGATCCATCTGGCCGACCCGGGGTATGCCGCGTTGATCCTGCCGCGCTCGGGGCTAGGACACAAACACGGCATTGTGCTGGGCAATCTGATGGGATTAATTGATTCCGATTATCAGGGGCAAATTTTTGTATCGGTGTGGAATCGTGGCTCAAGCGAATTCGTCATCCAGCCGATGGAACGTATCGCGCAGATGATCGTGGTTCCTGTATTGCAGGTCGCGTTTAATATCGTGCCGCAATTCACTTCTTCATCACGTGGTGACGGGGGGTTCGGCAGTACCGGCAAAAATTAGCAATTCTTTTGCAAGGACTTTTCTTATGTTCTCCACGCGCAGGATTTTTTGCAGTGTCTTCTTCTTTGCTCTGGCTGCTGCATCTGGCTTACATGCAGCCCCTACCCAGACCGGGATCGATCAGCCGCAGCCAAAGTTACCTGTGATCGTCTTGCATGCTGGCGGGCAATCCATCAATGCCGAAGTGGCAGCGACCGATGCAACCCGTCAAGTCGGTATGATGTGGCGGCAAAAAATGGGCAAGAACGAAGGCATGCTGTTCGTTTTTCCGCAGCGCGGTTATCACGCAATGTGGATGCGCAATACTCTGCTGCCGCTGTCAGTCGCCTTCATCGATGAAAAAGGTGAAATCCTGAGCATTCATGAGATGCAACCGCAAACCGAAACCTCGCATCAGTCCGCTGGTCCGGCGCGTTACGCGCTTGAAATGAACACGGGCTGGTTTACCGCACATAAAATTAAAGTAGGCAATCTAATTAAGGGATTGGAAAAAGCTCCGGCTCCGAAGTAAATGCTACCCATTCTGCAATCATTTTTGGAAGACACTGGAAAACTTCAGGTCCACGTATAATTTTGCAAGCACCTTCAAAAAACGCTGACGTCGCATGCACTCATTGATGCGTACGGCAATAAACAGTTCGCAGGAGAATTCGATTGACAGGCTCCGTTCTTGAAAACCGTCGCGGAACGCGTTATCTGATTTTTGACGAATCGGCGACCATTGCCGACGTGTTTGCACTGCGTTGCCGCACCTCTCCCAACGCGGCGGCCTACCGCGAATTCGATGCCGTTTCAAAAACCTGGAAAAGCGTCAACTGGCGCGAAATCGGCGATCTCGTGGCCCGTGCGCGCGAGGGCTTGCGCCGCGAAGGATTGCAGCCCAGCGACCGCATCGCCATCATGCTGAAAAACAGCGTCAACTGGGTGATGATGGATCAAGCCACCTACGCGCAGGGGCTGGTGGTGGTGCCGCTGTTCGTCGATGACCGTCCTGACAGTGTGGCCTTTGTTTTGAACGATGCCAATGTAAAAATGATTGTGATCGATGGCGAGGAACACTGGAAACGTCTGAAAACGGTGCGCGATCAATTAGGCACATTGAAGCGCATTCTCACCGTGAAACCAGTCACCGATGCCGATGAACCGCGCCTGCAAACGCTGGATAGCTGGTTGCCCGCCGAAGCCGGAACACACGAACGATCATCTGCTACGGGCAACGATCTGGCCACCATCGTTTATACCAGTGGCACCACCGGCAAACCCAAGGGCGTGATGCTCTCGCATCGCAACATGTTGGCCAATGTGCAATCCGGGCTATGTGTATTCGATATTTATCCAGAAGATGTTTTCCTGTCTTTTCTGCCGCTGTCACATATGTTCGAACGCACCTGTGACTACTACTTGAATATGGTATCGGGAGCATCGATCGTTTTTTCGCGTTCGATCGCGTTGATTGCGGAAGATTTTCGTATTGTCCAGCCCAGCGTCATGTTTTCAGTGCCGCGTATTTTTGAGCGTTTTCTCGCCGCTATCCATGAGCAATTGAAAAAGACCTCGCCGTTCAAGCAAAAATTATTCGCCTTGACAGTGGAAACAGGTTGGGCGAAATTCGAGTACGAGCAGGGCCGCGGGCCGTGGAAGCCCTCGTTTCTTCTCTGGCCGCTGCTTAAAAAACTGGTGGCGGATAAAATTCTGGCGCGCATGGGTGGAAAATTACGCGTCGCCATTTCTGGCGGTGCGGCGTTGTCGCCTGCGGTGGCCAAAGTATTCGTTGGACTGGGGCTGCCGATTTGCCAGGGTTACGGCTTATCGGAAGCCTCGCCTTTGCTCACGGTGAACCTGCTGGAAAAAAACAATCCCGCCACAGTAGGGCTGGCGGTGCCGGGGGTCACGCTGAAAGTCAATGAACAAGGCGCGCTGCTGGCGCAGGGGCCTAACGTCATGCTGGGTTACTGGAATAACCCGGAGGCCACGCACGCGGTGCTGTCTGAAGACGGCTGGCTGAATACCGGCGATCAGGTGCAGATCGATGCTCAGGGTTTCGTGCGCATCACCGGGCGGCTGAAGGAAATTATTGTCATGGGTAATGGCGAAAAAATCCCGCCCGTGGATATGGAACTCGCCATCCAGCTCGACCCGTTATTTGAGCAGGTGCTGGTTTATGGCGAGGGCATGCCCTATCTTTCCGCGCTGGTGGTGTTGAGTGACGAAACCTGGGCACGCGTGGCCGCTGAAAACAAAATCGATCCGCGTATTGCGGAGCAAGGTGCAGATAAGGAAAAAGCGCAAAAATTTCTGCTACAACGCATCAATAAATTGATCAAGGATTTTCCTGGTTATGCCCAGGTTCGCAAAATCACCGTGGCCAAAGAAAAATGGACCATCGATAACGGGCTGGTGACGCCGACGCTGAAATTGAAACGTAACGTGATCTTTCAGAAATATGCGTCAGCCATCGAGGAGATGTACAAGGGGCATAAGCTGTGAATACAAATAGAGGTTGTAAAAATGGCGCTTGATAATGTCGTTACCCTGCCTACAGATCGCATACCGGTTCTGCGCATCATCCCCATGCCGGCGGATACCAATGCGCACGGCACCATTTTCGGCGGCTGGGTCATGGCGCAGGTAGACCTGGCGGGCAGCGTGGCCGCGACCGAACGTGCGTTAGGCAAGGTCGTGACCGTGGCGGTCAATTCCTTCGTTTTCAAAGAGCCGGTGTTCGTGGGCGACCTGGTCAGTTTTTATGCGCGCGTGCTAAAAACCGGACGCACGTCGATCACGGTGGATGTCGAAGTCTTTGCACAACGGCATCGCTTTGGCACAGAGGTCGTGAAAGTGACCGAGGCGCAATTAACCTATGTGGCCATCGATGATGAGCGTAAACCGCGACCAGTGCCGATTTAATCATGGCCAAAGTATCTCTGAATATACGTTGTCCATTCTATTTTCAGTCAAGACTGATTCTGTGCTCAGTGTCTGATTTGGAAATGGAATAATTTGTCATTCCGAACCGCGCAGTTTGCGGTGAGGAATCTGCTTGTACAGAGAAAAAACATCAACAGCAGATTCCTCGTCGCAAGCTCCTCGGAATGACAAAAATCAGTATGAGGTTTGCATTTATAAATTTATTGCATCAAACACACCACAGGAGTCTAACGTGAGTCAATTTTCCATTCGCAAGGTCGCTGTACTGGGCGCAGGTGTCATGGGCGCGCAAATCGCCGCGCATCTCACCAATGCTAACGTCAAAACCATTTTGTTCGACCTGCCCGCCAAAGAAGGGCCAAAAAACGCCATCGTCGCCAAAGCCATCGATGGTTTGCTGAAACTCTCGCCCGATCCTTTCGTAGTGAAATCCAAAGCGGCACAAATCACGCAGGCTAACTACGACGACAACCTCGAATGGCTGCGCGATTGCGATCTGGTGATCGAAGCGATTTCCGAACGCATGGACTGGAAGAAATCGCTGTATGAAAAAGTGGCGCCCTTCATCAGCAAACAAGCCATCTTCGCCTCGAATACGTCCGGTCTTTCGATCACCGAGTTGAGCAAGGTTTTTCCCGAAGCCTTGCGCCACCGCTTTTGCGGCATTCACTTTTTCAATCCGCCGCGTTACATGCGGCTGGTGGAATTGATTCCGACCGCGGCGACCGAACCCGGAATTCTGGATCAACTGGAAACGTTTTTGACCACCACTGTGGGCAAAGGTGTCGTGCGCGCCAAGGACACCCCGAATTTTGTGGCCAACCGCATCGGTGTCTTCTCGATCGTCGCAGCCATGCATCACACGCAGGCTTTTAAACTGGGCTTCGACGTAGTGGATGCGCTAACCGGCCCGGCCATCGGTCGCGCCAAGAGCGCCACCTATCGCACTTCGGATGTCGTCGGGCTGGATACGCTGGCGCTCACCATCAAAACGCTGCACGACAATCTCCCCAGCGACCCCTGGCATGCGCACTATCAAAGCCCGGCCTGGTTGCAGGCGTTGATCGGCAAAGGCGCGCTGGGGCAGAAAACCAAAGCCGGCATCTTCATGAAAAAAGGCAAGGACATTCTGGTGCTGGATCTGGCCGCGCAGGATTATCGGCCCGCAGCCGGCAAGGTGGACGACGAGGTCGCTGCCATGCTTAAAATCAAAAATCCTGTCGAGCAAATCGCCGCGCTGCGCGCCAGTGCCAACCCGCAGGCGCAATTTTTGTGGGCGATATTCCGTGACGTGTGGCACTACAGCGCCGTGCAACTGAAAGACATCGCGCACAGCGCGCGCGACATCGATTTCGCCATTCGCTGGGGCTTCGGCTGGGCCATGGGCCCTTTCGAAACCTGGCAGGCTGCGGGCTGGGCGCAAATCGCCGCATGGATCGCCGAAGACATCGCCGCCGGTAAAACCATGTCGAAAGCGCCGCTGCCGGATTGGGTCAATACAGGGCCGGTCAAGGACAACGCCGGGGTGCATTCACCGCAAGGCTCCTACTCCGCCGCCAGCGGCCAGTGGGTGCCGCGCTCCACGTTGCCGGTGTATCAGCGCCAATTATTTCCCGATGCGCTGCGCGGCGAAAAAATGCCCACACCCGCGCAAGCCGGCACAACGCTGCTCGATAACGATGGCGTGCGCGTATGGACGCACAAGGGTTTTGAAGATGTCGCCATCGTCTCCTTCAAATCGAAAATGCATTCGCTGGGCGAAGAAGTGCTCGAAGGCGTGCATCAGGCGTTGGATCTGGCCGAAGCCCAATGCAAAGCGTTGGTGATCTGGCATCCGGCTCCCTTTGCGGTGGGCGCCAATCTGGTGAAAGCACTGGAAGCATTGCAGGCCAATCGGTTGGCCGAATTTGAAGCGATGGTCGCTAAATTTCAGGCCACCTCGATGCGCCTGAAACACGCGCAGATACCCACGGTCGCGGCGGTCGATGGTTTGGCACTGGGCGGCGGTTGCGAATTTGTTATGCATTGCACGCGTACGGTGGCGCACAGCGAAAGCTACATCGGGCTGGTTGAAGCCGGGGTCGGACTACTGCCTGCCGGTGCGGGGTGCAAGGAATGGGCGTTACGCATCGCCACGGCCGCGCAGGGTGGCGACCTGATGCCCGCACTGCAAAAAATATTCAAACACATCGCCATGGGCGAGGTCTCGACCAGCGCGGCGCACGCCAAGGAAATGGGATTTTTACGCGAAAGCGACAGCATCGTTTTCAATAAAGACGAATTGCTGTATGTGGCACTACAACAGGCACGCGCATTGGGTGAATCGGCCTATCGCCCACCGTTGTCTGCGGCTCCGTTCCCGGTGGCGGGGCATACCGGTGTGGCCACGCTGAAAATGATGCTGATCAACATGAAAGAGGGCGGCTTTATTTCCGAGCATGACTACGAAGTCAGTTCGCGCGTGGCGGAAGTATTGTGCGGCGGCATGGTTGACCCCGGTTCGCTGGTCGATGAAAAATGGATGCTCGATCTGGAGCGTCGGCATTTTGTCGAACTGGCGAAAATGCCTAAAACGCAGGAGCGGATTGCTTACATGCTGAAGAATGGTAAGCCGCTGCGGAATTGATAAAAACTTGATATGGGACGAACAATTAACACTTAACAAAAAAAGTGTTAACAAAAAAAGTTTGCTTCCCCCCCATTTTTTGTTATTCTTTCCTACGTCCATGTGAGTCCACTCCACTATTGCCAGAACCGAGTAGGACAATTAGAAAAACGTTTCAATAAGGGAGATTCAAATGAAAATAGCTCGAATTTTTCCAGCATTTGCTTTTTGCGTCATTTTTTCTGGCGCGGCAACGGCAGAAATAACGTATGAATTTAGAGGCTTCATAGAAGAGCAATTCGGGCTGGTTCATCCTCAAGGGATGTTTTTTGGCCAATTTACCTACGATGAAATCCAGCCATTAAATTCGCCATCGCAAGCAAATCGTGGTGATTATAAATTTAAGCGTTTTAACCTAAACGTTGATGTGAAATTAGGCCACAAATCAGGAGGAATCATTCTTTATGACTATCCATCGCAGAGCACGGGACCGGGCAACATGTTTGTACTTCAAACTAATCTGGTTTCGGGCGTTTTCGATGAAATAACACTTAATGATAAACAATTTATTATAGCAGAACTCGTTTTACAGGATTTGAATAAAACGGCCTTTAACAGCCTTGCACTTCCTGGCCCCAATCTTAGTTTGAACCATTTCACTGGTCATAATGCTTTCCTGCAACTTAGATGGCCATCTGGAGGATCATCTAATGGCGGTATTATAGCGCGCGGTCGATTGACGTACTTGTCCGGCTGCATCAGCCACGAAGGAATTTGTGTGAATGAGATACCCACACCACAGCGGCCTGTCGAGACCAGTACCAAGCCGATTAGCTCTCCGGGTGCGTTGCTGATCGAAAAAGTTACGCCAGGAGATCAATCAGTAACGATTGCATTCATGCCGGATAACGATGGCGGTTCGCCAATTCTTGGCTATCAGGCTTCTTGCCCAGGCGCCAGTACAGTATATGGCCCCGCCAGCCCGTTGACGGTTAGAGGGTTGACCAATGGCAAATACTATATCTGCTCAGTCGCAGCCTCCAATAAAGTCGGTACCGGTCACGCCACAACGGTTAGTGTTGTACTGCCTGCAATCCTGCCAAAGGCTAGCGTTCCGGGTGCAGTAACGGTCGAAAAAGTCACCCCGGGAAATAAAGCGGTAACCCTTGCGTTCAAGTCTGGTAGCAATGGTGGTTCACCGATCACGGGATACCAGGCGGTTTGTGACAATGTCAAAGCAAGCGGGACAACCAACTCCCTAACCGTGAAAGGTTTGACCAATGGAAAATCCTACGACTGTGCTATTACCGCGATTAACAAGGTGGGGGCTAGCGCGCCTGTATCAGTTAAAGTTAGCCTGCCCGTGCCGGTTACCGTGCCCGGAGCAGTCGTAATTACTGGCGCAAAGGGAAGCAATAAAACAGCAACATTATCGTTTAAATCGACCACCAACGGCGGTTCACCGATCACGGGATACCAAGCAGTCTGTGGCAACGTCAAAGCCAGTGCTTTAACCAGCCCGTTGACGGTAAGGGGACTTACCAATGGAAAATCCTACCATTGCTCTGTTACTGCGACCAACAAAGTTGGCACCGGTGCAGCAACATGGACCAAGGTTAGTTTGCCATTTTGAGAAATTATATTGGCGCTTTGTATCAACCCTCAGCGGGGCCATTAATATGGCCCCGTTTTTTATTAAAGAAAAAATCAATGGAAAATTTACCGTGACCAAAATCGAAATCACAAAATAGCGCGATTAAAAATTTGGCACAAAGAAAAACTATGCACACACATCATGATCAGGCTGGGAGCAAGTCACAGGCACATAGCTGCTGCGGACAAGGGTCTGCTTCCCCACTCCCATTAGCAGAAAAACCTTATACCGATCCGGTGTGCGGGATGAAAGTAGCAGCAAACCCGGAAAAGTCTGCGGTTCATGCAGATGTGACTTATTATTTTTGCAGTCATCGGTGTGTCGAAAAATTTACGGCCAATCCTGCGTTGTACCTGAACCGGGATGCGCGACCGCCTGAGGCCGCGCCGACAAATGCGGCAGACAAAGCGGCCATGTACACCTGCCCGATGCACCCTGAAGTGCGGCAAATTGGGCCGGGCCTTTGCCCCCAGTGCGGCATGGCGCTGGAGCCCGAAATGCCCAATCTGGAAGAGGAAGATAATCACGAGTTGCGCGATTTTCAGCGCCGCTTTTGGGGAACATTGCCATTTACCGTTTTGGTGGTAGGGCTGGCGATGACGGGGCATGGCTACGCCTGGTTTGCGCCTGCCTCGCAAAACTGGATTGAAATGGTGCTATCGCTTCCCGTTGTTTTATGGGCGGGTTTGCCCTTTTTTATCCGGGCCTGGCAATCGCTACTGAATCGTAGCCCGAATATGTGGACATTGATTGGTATCGGTACCAGTGCCGCGTTTCTTTACAGCGCCATTGCAACCGTGGCGCCGGAAATTTTCCCTGCTGCTTTTGCTGTACATGGCGCCGTGGCGGTTTATTTTGAGGCGGCAGCCGGCATTATTTCGCTTACTTTGCTGGGGCAACTTCTGGAGTTGCGCGCGCGCACACAAACTTCTGCGGCCATCCGTTCGTTATTACAGTTGGCGCCTAAAATGGCGCGCCGTATCAACGCGGATGGTAATGAGGAGGATATTCCGCTGACGCATGTTCATGTTGGCGATGTACTGCGCGTACGGCCCGGGGAAAAAGTGCCGGTCGATGGCGTGGTGACCGAAGGCACCAGCGCTGTGGATGAATCGATGCTGACGGGTGAGCCGCTGCCGGTAACCAAGCGGCCGGGCGATACCTTGATCGGTGCAACGTTGAATACCAGCGGCAGTCTGGTCATGCGCGCGGAAAAGGTCGGCACGCAAACCATGCTGGCGCAGATCGTGCAAATGGTCGCGCAGGCGCAGCGCTCCAAAGCGCCCATGCAACGTATGGCCGATATGGTGTCGGGCTATTTTGTTATCGCAGTTGTGGGTGTGGCGATCCTGACTTTTCTGGGTTGGGGAATCTGGGGGCCGCAACCCAGCTGGACCTTTGGCCTCATCAATGCAGTGGCCGTACTGATCATCGCCTGCCCTTGCGCATTGGGGCTGGCTACACCCATGTCGATCATGGTTGCGACTGGCAAAGGGGCCACGCAGGGCGTGCTATTTCGCGATGCGGCCGCAATCGAAAATTTCCGCAAAGTCGATACCCTGATCATTGATAAAACGGGCACGCTCACCGAAGGCAAGCCAACATTTGCAAAAGCGCTACCCGCAACCAGTTTTGCCGAGGATGAGATATTGCAGCTCGCCGCCAGCCTCGATCAGGGCAGTGAGCACCCTTTGGCCGCAGCCATCGTGGCCGCAGCCCACACGCGCGGGCTTTCGCTGGATAAACCCACACAATTTGAATCGAGCACGGGCATGGGTGTGCGCGGCACCGTGGCGGGCAAACGGGTAGTGCTGGGCAATGCAGTATTGATGCAGGAAGAACGGGTGCAGCCCGGCAGCTTGATGAGCGAAGCCGATGCCTTGCGTGAACAAGGGGCCAGCGTCATGTATCTTGCTGTAGAGGGGACATTTGCGGGCGTGTTGGCGGTTGCCGATCCATTGAAAGCCAGTACGCCAGAAGCGCTGGCCGCCATACAGGCGGCGGGGATTCGCATCATTATGGCAACGGGGGATGGATTGATTACGGCGCGCGCAGTGGCTAAGGAATTGGGGCTGGAAGAGGTGCATGGTGAAATTACTCCGGCCGGAAAGCTGGCTTTGGTCGAAAGGCTGCAAAGCGAAGGGCACTTTGTCGCTATGGCTGGAGATGGCATCAACGATGCACCCGCGCTGGCGCGCGCCAACATCGGGATTGCCATGGGTACCGGCACCGATGTGGCGTTGAATAGCGCGCAGATTACCTTGGTCAAGGGAGATTTGCGGGGTATTGCGCGCGCGCGCAGTTTATCGGTCGCGACGATACGCAATATGCGCCAGAATCTGCTGTTCGCTTTTGTCTACAACGCGGTAGGTGTGCCCCTGGCCGCAGGGGTGCTGTATCCGCTAACCGGCTGGCTGCTTTCACCCATGATTGCAGCATTGGCCATGAGTTTGAGTTCCGCGTCGGTCATTACCAATGCATTACGTTTAAAAGGAGAGCAATGATGAAATTGAAAAAGCAGGCAATAGGTAGTTTGGCATTTTTGATGGCCGCAGGTTTGTTGCCGTTTTTTGTACAGGCGGCTGATCCAGCAAAATCTGTTGGCGAGAAAAACTTTGAAAAAACGCTTGCCCCCGGCAAGGTTCACGAGGAATGCCACATGCTGGATGCCGGTGTGGCTGTGCCGCATCGTTTCAAAGCGGAGGCGCCACTCGCTTTCAACATTCACTATCACAAAGGCGATCAGGTCGATTATCCAGTCCGGGTTGAGGATGTCTCAGAAATAGTGGCCGTATTCAAGCCGAAACTTTCCGAGCATTTCTGCTGGATGTGGAAGAATACTGCCGCAATGCCAGTGAAAATCGTTGGGTCAATCGACGCTACAAGACAATAAACCTGGCGGGAATTCAAACCTTGCATGAACGGCATGAGTGAGCGAAATAAATTTGATTAATGTGTCCGCTTGACAAAACTTGAGGAACCTCTGGTTAAGTCCTCCATGAGCCGCGTATTGACAAGAATAGTCCAGATACAAGGCATCGTAGTTGCCAACATCGGCAGATCGTATCCGTTGATACGAAGTCAAGGAGGCCCCGGCGTAGCGAAAGCCTCGCGCAGCACAGGCCGCGAAGTCGGGGCAATCGCCTTGCCTTTCGGGTCGCATCCAAAGGCACTGAGCCCTCAGCGCCTTTGGAACCTGCTCCGCCTGCGGCAAGGCACGCCGAAGATGGGCTATTCTTGTCAAAACCCGTATGGGCGCTGGTTTTCCGGGCGCGCGGCCATGTGGGACTTAATCAGAGGTTCCTTAAGCACCATTTTCTTTGCTCGCTTCAAATTGTTGGCGAACTTGCTGGACGAGCTCAGGCGGCCCTTCTACTTTCAGACCCATGTAGGTTTCGGCTTCGATAATCAAGCTCCCCCGTTCTGAAGTTGCTTCCCAATGCATCACTTCTTGGGAGCCAGCAACGCCTTGCCACTTTTCTTTCAGCGTGAAACCTACCGCCTTCAAAGCTGCCGCCAGTCGTTTCAGCAGCAATTCGTCATGCTCCGCTCCCACTATCCATTTTTCGCTTTTCATTAGATTTCTTTCGAAACTGTCGCGAGCGAAGACAGAACAAGGCGCATGGCGGCGAAAAACTGGAGTTTACAAGGGAGTAAATGAGGATTTTGAGCCATCGTGCAACGCCGTTATATCAAGCACAGCAAGTTTCGAAAGAAGTCTATTACATTCAGGAGGTTGCCGGTTTCGTAACAGCACTGTCAAGAATTAAATTGTCCCTTGCATCTCTTCCAGCCTCCTGAACAATCCTGCCGCGCTCGAGCGCAACAACGCGGCTGGCCATGGCGATGGTTTCGGGGCGATGGGCAACGATGATGCGGGTCAAGTTCAGACTGCGAATGGCTTCATTCACGGCCTTTTCATTGAATATATCCAGATGACTGGTGGCCTCGTCGAGCACCAGTATTTTCGGCTCCTTGTATAAGGCGCGGGCCAGCAGCACACGTTGCTTTTGCCCGCCGGACATGCCGGTGCCAATATCGCCAATCAGCGTGTTATAGCCCATCGGCATGGCCAGTATCTCGTTGTGAATGGCGGCCAGTTTGGCACAGGCCTCAATGCGATCCTGATTGGGCAAGGGGTCGAAAAAGCAAATATTGTCGGCCACCGACCCGGAAAACAGGCTGTCGTCCTGCATGACTGAACCGACCAGCTGGCGATAGTTGGCCAGGCCCAGTTGGTGAATGGGCAGACCGCCTATGCGCACCTCGCCTTCCGTCGGCGTCAATAATCCCAGAATGATTTTGACCAGTGTCGTTTTGCCGCAGCCCGACGGGCCGGTAATGGCGACAAATTCGCCCGCCTGAATATCAAGATCGATCCCCTCGATAACCGGCGCATCGATGGGCGAATAACGAAAGCTCAGGTTTTTCACTTTGACATCGGTTTCAACGCGGTTCATGTCGATTTCAAAGTTGATGGGATCGGGTTCCGCTTCGCTCAGCACAATATCGGCTACCCGCTCGCCATGCAGGCGCAGCATGCGGAATTCGAAAAGCCGGTCGATCAAGGCAGCAACCCGGTTTGAAAACTGATCTTTATAGGCGATAAAGGCAAACAGCATGCCTACCGAAAATTCACGCCGCAGAACCGCCAGCGCAGCCAGCCAGATCAGCAGCACACGCTCGATACCGAACAGCAGTTGATTTGCGGTCTGATAGGTAATGCTGATGCGGTTGATGCGCAGGTCGGCGTTGAATTGCTCGGCCAGCATGTTCATCCAGCCGATGCGCCGTTCTTCCGAGCGGCCGAATAGCCGCACGCTTTGTACGCCGCGCGCAGTTTCCAGAAAATGCGTCTGCTGTTTGGCAGCATGAATAATCTGCTCGGCCGTCGCATTGCGCAGCGGCCGGTAGATGGCCCAGCGCAGCAAGGCATACAGCGTCACCGCGGCCAGGGCGATACCCGCCAGCGGCGCGCTGTAAATCAGCATCATCACAAAGGTACCTACCACCAGCAGGCCATCGACAATGGCTTGCACGAAACCTGTCGTTAATGTTTTTTGTATGGTGGCAATCGAGCCAAACCGCGAAACAATATCGCCCAGATGGCGCTTTTCAAAATAATCCAGTGGCAGCTTGAGCAGATGGGTAAACACGTTGCCCATCCATTGAAAATTCAGGTTGGTGCTGAGCACCGCCACCACCCAGCTGCGCACGGCGCTGACGCTGGCCTGAATGATGACCAGCAATATAAAGCCCAACCCCAGCACAGTAATCAAATCGCGGTCGGCGGCCACCAGCGCCTGATCGACCACCCATTGCATGTAAAAAGGCGCGGTAATCGCCACCACTTCGAGGGTGATGCCGAGCAACAGGATTTGCGCCAGCCCACGCCCTAACCCCACCACCCGCCCCATCAGGCTGAACAGGCTAAAACGTTGTTCGGCTTCCCGGCGCACAAAGCCGGCGGCTGGTGCAAGTTCAAGCGCAATGCCCGTGAAGTGTTTGCTGACTTCTTCAATCGACAACACGCGCTGCCCCACGGTTGGATCGTGAATTATGACCTTGCCTTTGGCAACCGATTTCAATACGACAAAGTGATTCATGTTCCAGTGCAAAATGCAGGGCAGCTTGAGTTCCTGCAAGTGTTCCAGTTCCAGCTTGAGCGGGCGGCTGGTTAGCTCGAGTGCACGGGCGATTTCGATCAGGCTTTTTAACGTCACGCCCTTGAGCGATATCGAAAATTGTCGCCGCATGGTGGCCAGATCGGTGCGGTAGCCGTGATAGCCGGCGATCATGGCGAGGCAGGCCAAGCCACATTCCGCCGCCTCGGTTTGCAAAATAACCGGGAGGCGACGATGCAGCCCCCCGCTCAACAAAGTCTGGCTAATGGCGTTCATAGACGACCTGCAATGCTGTAGAGGGGCTCGATGGCCCATTCATAAAGTTTGCGATGCTCCAGCATCAAACTGGCTTCCAGTTGCATACCCGATTTCAACAGCACGGGCTTGCCATAAGCCTGTATCGACTGGCTGTCGAGTCTTACCCGAATGCGGTAAAGCGGGTCAGTCGAATTCACATCGCGCGCCAGTAGCATCGGCGCCTCGCCCGGCTGCAGCGCCGTATGTGACACTTCGCTGACCACGCCGCGATATTGCCCGAAACGCTGGTAGGGAAAGGCTTGATAGCGCAGCAAAACCGCAGTGCCCGGCTTGATAAAACCAATGGCGCGGGTAGGGGCATATAACTCGGCCTCCAGTTCACTGCCCGCCGGCAGGATAGCCGCGAGCGGCTGACTGCTCTGCACCGTTTGCCCCGGCTCCGCGGTAATAGCGGTCACGATCCCTGATTGCGGCGCGCGGATAACGATCTGCCGGCGGGCCTCGCTTTCGGCAAGGTCCTGCTCGATTTCAGTAATTGCACGTTCGATGGCCGAGGCCTCGCGTTGCGCTTTCAACGGCTGATCGTGCAGCTCGCTTTCGGTCGTGCCCAGATCGAGTTTCAGTGTACTGCGTGTACGCTCCAGAATACGCAGCCGCGTTTGCTGGTCCAGCACTTCGGCCAAACGATCCTGCACCTGCGCTTCAGAAATAAAATTGGATTTGCGTAAATCTTCATAACGTTTGGCAGCCGCTTCAGCCAAAGCCACGCGTTTTTGCTGCAACATAATTTCCGATTCGATTTGCTCCAACTGCCCAAGAATCTGCGCGGTACGTTTTTCCAGCGTGGCTTTTTGCTGGTGCGCCTGAATTTGCTGCTGCGCCAATTCACTACGCAGCCGTGCGATCCGGCTATTCAGCGCCTGGCTGACGACGGTTTGCGTATCGCCCTTGGCCGTGCTGGACCGTTCGCTCGATAGCACAAACAACGGATCACCCTCGCGAACTGCCTGTTCATCCACCACTTTACGTTCCACCACCACTGCGGTTTGCAGCGGATAGATGCGAATCACACCGTGCTGCGGCAATAGCACGCCCGCCACGGTTTCCTTGCGGGCAAAGCCGAAGGAAAAGAAAAAAACGACGATGGCGATGGCGATCAACACGAAAAGCGCGGTCAACACCGCGAACGAAAGCGGGCGCGCCAGCAAAATGGTGCCATAGAGTTTTTGTTGCTGGTGTGTAATAGCCTGTTGACGAAAGAGGGACATTATTTTGTAGTGAATTGTTCCCGATTAACCGGCATAGTGCGGCATTATCGCTATTTTAGGGAGGGTGTGGGCATTTGCGTAAAACCGCGCAGCAATAGGCATACGCAGCCTTCTTTATGTGGCAATGGGCATTACATGTCTATTTATCGCGAACCAGCGGCCAACTCGAGCTTGCGGCGATGGGGCTTGAACACTTCGCGTTGCAGCCAGAGCAGCATTTTTTGCGCTTCGGAATGAGTTGATGCGAGCAAGAATTTTTCCACCCCTGCCTCGGAAAAACCGTGGAGGCGGGTACCGGGAATCGTGTCGTACTCCATCGCATCGTATTGGCTTTCAAGCATTAATGTTGGCTTTTCTCCGAGGACTTTCAGCACATCTACAGCGACTACCCACATCGCTTTATCGACAATGTGGATGCGAATCTGAATGCCCTCGAATTGGTAATACTGCCCCTGATATGCCGCCAACGGTTGGCGATTGAAAAACGTTAAAAGTTCTCCCAGCCAGCCCACAATCGGTTTGCCGAGCAAAAAGGAGCATGGTGCAAAAAGCAGTAGCGCAAAACCGGCGGCTGTACCATTTACGCCCCACGCCAAAAACGGCAAAGAGCATAGTCCGATCGTGAAGCCGAAACGAAGCAGGGTTGAAACGATCAGGTCGCGGCGCGGGCTGTTGTCGTGCAAAAATCCTCCCTTTGGGATTTATAGACTATCTATTTTTACTATTTTCGAACATCGATTCACCTGGCCGCAAAATAGCACAGGCTTTAATCGCCCTGCAATGGTTATAGTTCGGCTTCTTTTGCAAGAAGAGCACGCCAAAATTCGCGCCCAGTGGTATGGTGCCGGTGCAATGCTGCCTCTTCACCGTTTAACTCCTTTATTTCATGTTCTCTAAATACCAAACCTTCCTGCGCCTGCCCGATGTCGCGGCAATGGCACTCGTAGCAACCTTGGCGCGCATGCCGATCGGTATGGTCGGCCTTTCCATGCTGATGTTGTTGCGGCAGGAGCTCGGTAACTTTCAACTGGCGGCCAGCGCGGTAGGCGCTTATTTTATTTCTATGGCAATCAGTGCGCCGATTCTCGGTCGCGCGATCGATCGCAGCGGCCCGCGGCTGTCCTTGCGCGTAACTGGCATCGTACAACCCATTTTGCTTGCCTTTTTGTTTGGTGCCGCGATCTTTCGCTTTCCGCCTCTGGTGATTGTGGCATGCGCCTTTCTGGCGGGTGCTTTTCAGCCGCCGATTACCACGCTCACCCGCACCTTGTGGCGGCACCGCTTTGAAGACGAAAACCAGCGGCGCATCGCGTTTGCGCTGGATTCCATCATCGTTGAATTGAATTTTACAGTTGGCCCGGCGCTGATCGCGCTGTTACTGGCGCTTACAGGACCACGGGTAGCTTTCGCTACAGCGTGGTTTACAGTCATTGCCGCTTCGATCATTTTTTTGCACTCTACCGCGATGAAATACTGGAAGCACGAACCGCTCGCCGAACGGCATTTGCTGGGCCCACTTACTGAACCCCGATTGGTATATGTCTTTCTCCTCAGTTTTGGTCTGGCGTTCTGCTTCGGCATGATCGAGGTTGGCTATCCGGGATTCGCAGTCTCGCTGGCGTTGCCCGCTTTGGGCGGTCTGCTGCTGGCCCTCAATTCGATCGGCAGTGCATTGGGGGGAGTCGTCTACGGTGGTCTGCATTTCAAAGCGCCAATCGAACGGCAATTCGCTACTACACTCGCCTTGATCGCCGTACCGCTATTTTTGCACGCGTGGATTGCCCAGCCCATTGTATTCGGCATCATCGCTTTTTTTGCTGGTGCGGCCATTGCCCCGGCGCTGACCGCACAAACCGTCATGATCTCGCGGTTGGCACCGAACAAATATGCAACCGAAGCATTTACGTGGTCTTCTATGTTTATTATGAGCGGCCTTGGCGCAGGGATGATGACCGGCGGGGCCATGATCGAAGCGCTTTCCGTACAAGCGGCGTTTTTGCTCGCCAGCGCAATCATGGCCAGTACGGCCCTGGGCGCACTGCTGTTGCGGTCCAGCACCCATGCCCATTCCTGAAGGTTTATTCGGGTCGATCGCGGTTTTTTTCACGCGCAGCCAAAATGCCGCGCAGGATGGCCACTTCCTCTTTTTCCAGGCCGGCGCGTGCAAACAGCCGCCGCAGGCGCAACATCAATCGCCGTGGTTTTTCCGGGTCAAGAAATTGATCTTCCACCATACTGCGTTCGAGATGTGCTAGTAGTGCTTCGATCTCTTCATGGGGTGCACGCAACCGCACCGGCACGGAGGACAACGCAAAAGCCTGCGCCGCCTGTGCCAGTTCATAAGCTGTAACCTGCACCGCCGCGGCAAGATTCAGCGAAGAATAGGCTGGATTAGCCGGGATCATGCCGATCAAGTTGCAACACGCGATTTCTTCGTTCGACAAACCGAAGGTTTCGTTGCCAAATACCATCGCGATCTCTCCGCCTGCAGCGATAGTGCCGCTTTCTGTATCGAATAAATACTTTACCGCCTCGCGAAGCGGCATGGCGGGATGCGAAAGATCACGCGGACGTGCCGTCATCGCCACGGCAAAAACTGTGCCCTGCAGCGCTTTTTCCAACGTGGTGGCGAGCGTAACAGTTGCCAGAATGTCATCAGCACCAGCGGCCATTGCCTCGGCTTGTGCATGGGGGAATTGATGTGGGGCAACCAGTATCAAACGTTGTAGCCCCATAGTCTTCATGGCCCGCGCCGCTGCACCGATATTACCCGGATGCGAGGGGCGCGAGAGCACGATGCGGATACGTGCGAGTGCCTCGATGTTTTGGATTTCACTCGTCTTCATGATGCATTCATATTAAAATTGTTAGTTGACTCTCATCTGCTCTTTGAAAGAATCGTATGCATCCGATGTTGAATATCGCCATCAAGGCCGCGCGCCGGGCCGGCAGCGTGATCAATCGTGCCTCTAATGATCTGGACAAGCTCACCGTCACGCGCAAAACTACCAATGATTTTGTTTCGGAAGTCGACCAGATGGCGGAAGAAACCATCATTTCAACGCTGAAAGAGGCTTATCCACAGCACGGGATTCTAGCAGAGGAATCCGGCGCGTCTGCAGCCGATTCTGAGTATTGCTGGATTATCGATCCGCTCGACGGCACCACCAATTTTTTGCACGGCTTTCCGCATTATTGTGTTTCCATCGCGCTGACTGTTAAAGGCGTGCTGTCGCAGGGCGTAATCTACGACCCCACGCGCAACGATCTTTTTACCGCTTCGCGCGGCGGCGGCGCGTTTTTGAACGATCGGCGCATTCGCGTTTCCAAAGTCACCACGCTGAACGCAGCACTGATCGGCACCGGCTTTCCTTACAAGGAATTTTCCGATTTCGACCGTTATCTCGCGACATTCAAAGCCGTTACGCAAAAAGCGGCGGGGGTACGTCGGCCCGGCGCGGCGGCGCTCGATCTGGCCTATGTAGCCTGTGGCCGCTATGATGGTTTTTGGGAATCAGGGCTAAGCCCTTGGGATATGGCGGCAGGCGCACTGATGATTAAGGAAGCGGGCGGTATTGTCAGTGATTTCACCGGCAACGATCAATTCATCGAGGGCGGCAGTATCATCGCCGCGACGCCCAAGGTATTTCCGCAATTGTTGCAGATCATCCAGTCGCCAAATCACAACTAAAACTGATTGGATGAAAGCCACCAACAACATGCATCGCATCGTGATTATTGGTGGCGGTGCGGGCGGGCTGGAATTGGCCACCTGGTTGGGCGATACGCTCGGCAAACAAGATAAAGCGGCCGTTACCCTGATCGATCGCTACGTATTTATGGAAGCTGCTGTTGCACAAAATAGCCGCGGGCAGCGTGAATATTCATGCGCATCAACTCGATTATCTGACGCAGGCCCGCTGGCACCATTTCACCTTCGTGCTGGGCGCGTTGCAGGGGCTGGATCGACAGGTGCGCATGATCAAGCGGCAAACCGAGCCACGCGTTAAACTGCATTAATTTTTCAGCTCGACTATCGTGATGAGCCGCCTTCCGTCCACCGACACCTTCGCCTCGCACACCCCCATGATGCAGCAGTATCTGCGCATCAAGGCCGATCATCCCGACATGCTGGTGCTCTACCGCATGGGCGATTTTTACGAGCTGTTTTTCGACGATGCCGTGAGAGGCGCAAAACTACTCGACATCACACTGACGACGCGCGGCCAATCGGCCGGGCAGCCGATCAAAATGGCGGGCGTGCCTTTTCATGCGCTGGAGCAATACCTCGCCAAACTGGTCAGGCTGGGCGAATCCGCAGTGATCTGCGAGCAGTACGGCGACCCGGCCACCAGCAAGGGCCCGGTCGAGCGCAGAGTGGCGCGCATCGTCACACCGGGAACCTTGACCGATGCCGGGCTGGTGCCCGATGCGCGCGACGTGATTTTGCTGGCCGCCTACCCGGTCGCAGACAAACTCGGCCTGGCCTGGCTGGCGCTGGCCAGCGGACGCCTGCGCATTATGGAAATCGACAGCGCACGCATGGCGGCCGAAATCGAACGGCTGCAGCCCGCGGAAATGTTGCTGCCGGATAACCTGCCCGAAACGTTCGCAGCCAGTTTGCCCGTGGCCCTGCCGATCCGCCGGCTGGCAGCCTGGCAATTCGATACGTCGCAGGCGGCGCGCGAGCTGGCCAAACAATTCGGCACACGCGATCTTTCCGGCTTTGGCTGCAGTGAATTGGAACTGGCCATCGGTGCGGCTGGCGCCCTGCTTGCCTATGCACGGCAAACACAGCAAAACGCGCTGCCGCATATCGTGGGCCTCGGCGTCGAGCGTCGCGACGAATTTGTGTTGATGGATGCCGGCACGCGGCGCAATCTCGAAATATCGGAAACCATCAACCGCGATAGCACACCCACGCTGTTTTCGCTATTGAATACCACCGCCACCAGTATGGGCGCTCGCCTGCTGCGGCACTGGTTGCATCACCCGCTGCGCGAACGCGAGACGATCCGGCAACGTCATCAGGCCGTGCACACGTTGATGGCACGGGAAACCACGCCGCTCTATCCGGCGATTCATGCCATTCTGGGCGAATGGGCGGATGTCGAACGCATCACCACGCGCATTGCACTGCGCACCGCGCGGCCGCGTGATCTGGCCGCCTTGCGCACCACACTGGCCACGCTGCCTGCGCTAATGGAAAAACTGGCACTCCTGCAAAGTCCGCGTCTGGCGGCGCTTTCCGGGCATATGGCCGTGGACGCGTCTATCCATGCGCTTCTTCAAGCCACGCTCAAGGACGAACCGGCAGCACTGCTGCGCGACGGCGGGGTGATCCGCGACGGATTCGACAGCGAACTGGATGAATTTCGCCGACTGCAAAACAATGCCGGCGAATTTCTGCTGGCGCTGGAAACCCGCGAGCGCGAGCGTACCGGCATCGCCAATCTGCGTGTCGAATACAACAAAGTGCACGGCTTTTATATCGAAATCACCCAGGGCCAGCTGGATAAAGTGCCGGACGATTACCGGCGCCGGCAAACGCTCAAGAACGCCGAGCGTTTCATTACGCCGGAACTGAAAACGTTTGAAGACAAAGCCCTCTCGGCAGGGGAACGCGCACTGGCCCGCGAGAAGTTGCTGTACGAGGCGCTGCTCGATCAATTGCTGCCACATATTCAGGCGTTGCATCGGCTGGCGAGTGCAGTGGCCGAGCTGGACGTGCTGGCCAGTTTCGCCGCCAACGCGGTTCGCCTGAATATGGTCGCCCCGGTTTTTATCGAGGAAGACCGCATCGCGATTCGCGGCGGTCGCCATCTGGTGGTCGAAAGTCAGGTTGAACACTTTATCGCCAACGATACCGACCTCTCGCGTTCGCACCAGTTGTTGCTGATTACCGGCCCCAATATGGGCGGCAAATCAACCTATATGCGCCAGGTCGCGCAAATCGTGCTGTTGGCGCATACCGGTGCTTTCGTCCCAGCGCAGCAGGCGGAAATCGGCCGCATCGACCAGATCTTCACGCGTATCGGCGCCAGCGATGATCTGGCGGGCGGACGCTCCACCTTCATGGTCGAGATGACCGAAGCGGCTAACATTCTCAACAATGCCAGCGATAAAAGCCTGGTGCTCATTGACGAAATTGGCCGTGGTACCTCGACCTTCGATGGGCTGGCACTGGCTTATGCGATTGCCCATCACATGGCGGAACAAGTGCGCTGTTATTGTTTGTTCGCCACGCATTATTTTGAGTTGACGCAGCTCAACGCCGAGCTGCCCAATATCGCCAACGTTCACCTCGATGCCGTGGAGCACCGCGACCGCATCGTGTTTTTGCACAAACTGGAAAGCGGGCCAGCCAATCAAAGTTATGGCTTGCAAGTCGCACAATTGGCGGGGGTACCAAAATCGGTAGTGCGGCTGGCGCGTAAGCATTTGGCAGAACTGGAAGCGCAAAAAGGCGCGGCGCATCACGCTCAAGGCAGCCTTTTCGATCGCCCTTCCGTGCCTGAAAAAAACCCCGCACCGCATCCGGCGCTCGACGCGCTGGCCAATCTGAAGCCCGACGAACTCTCGCCGCGTGAGGCACTCGACGCGTTGTACAGGATCAAAAAAATGGTAACCAATTATTTTGAGTGACTGCTTGCATCACCCCTCTTATGAGCAAAGGTAACTACAATGATGCCATGCAAAAACAGGGGAAACCTCCGCCGATAATCGATGCGAAAATGCAAGGGGCGGCCACATCAACCGTCCCCCTGGCTCAATTCCTCAAGGGGCCACGCAGCGCGCAGGAAATCTGTGCAGAGTGCGGTTCGGCGTTTATTCCACCCGACCCTTTAGACAAAATCAGTGTCGCTCTTGAAACGCTGGATCAGTTACCGTTAAACGCGCTGCGCCTTTCCCCAGAACGCGGATTGTGCGGATGGTATGTGTGGGGCGGGAAGCAAGCCTCACATGCCCCTGGGGCTTTCAAAGCGATACCGGTGGCGAATCTTTTAAGACAGTGCCCACAACTCATGCCTTTTCTGGCGCTAGCGCCTGGCTGGAAGGTACTTCTGGCACCGGAAAAAATAGAGTTGAAACCGCCGCAAGGATTTTCGTCCGTTATCAACGCCAGTCCCCCCGCCGAACCAAATTACCCGCCCGTTTTGTCTGGACAACCATCAGTTACCCAGTTTGTCCTGCTTTCCGTACTGCTTCATATATTGGCGATTCTGCTATTGGGGGACACCACAGGCAACGTTATACACAGTGGCTATAAAACACACGGTATTTTCAGTGCCGCCCTGCAAGCCCGGTTAGCCGAACCGGGTGCCAACCTTAAACTCGATCACGGCACCCTCAGCGTACCTGGCCCTGTTTCGCCCCGCTCGATGGTTGCTCCCAAACCGCGCATCGCAAACCCGATCAGCGCCCCGGCTGTTGTGCCGCGCGCCGAGAATACGCCACCGCCCCTGCCGGAAAGTCTAGTAATCGAGACCGTCGCGACTTCCACTGACAAGCCTCCGGTAGCCGAAACATCTCCGCTTCCTCTGCTCCCTGTACCTCGCGCTCAGATAGCAGTTGCGGAAACACCGCCTATAATCGTAAAAGAGGCTGCCAAGCCAGACCTTCCTCGTCCTGCGCCGCCTCCCGCCAGCGCGCCTGTGAGCCCGCCGATTACCGCATCAGTGCTCCCCAAACTCACCATACCCGCAGCATCGTCTGAACCGGTTGCAACCTTGAGAGCCGAAAAAATATTTTCACCACCTCCACCTCCCTTGCCTCGCCTGGAGCCACTGGCACCTCCATCCATAACCCTTGCTCCTGCAAAAATAGAGTGGGAATCGCTTACCCCGCCAGCACCAATTTCCCGTCTGCCCAAGCTTGCCTCGCCACCTACATTGCACCCCATGGTACCCACAAAAATTGTGCAAGAGTCTTTGTCGCCCGCGCCACAACCGGCCCCACTGCCACGTCTGCAACCGCTTGCACCGCCACCGGCGCTGACCTCGATGGAGCAGGTAAAAATCAAAGAAGAAATGGTGCCCCCTCCTTCGACCTTGCCGCCGCTTCCGCCACCCGCTCCTCTCCAGCCAGCTAGCCCTACTCTCCCCTCGCCCCCCCCGACGCCCGCTATCGCCGCGCCCCCCGCTCCACCAGTTGTTGCTCCAGCAGCAGCGCGCGAACCCGCTGCCGAATCCAGTGTGGAAAGCGCTATTTTCAAACCGCGCCGCGAGGCGGCAATGCCTTCGGCTGAGCCGGGAGCCACACCGCGCCTTGATCTAGACGCAATGCGCCAACGTGCCCGTGATATCGCCGGCGAAGGATCGACAGGGCGGCGTACCTTGTTACCTCTACCCATAAAGCCAAAACAACAGCACAAGTCAAAAGAGGAGCTTGCTTTTGACAAAGCGCTTAAACGGCCTGATTGCCGCGACGCTTATGCCGATATGGGATTGGCCGCTGTGATCCCCTTGGTGCGGGATTCCATCAGCGGCACCGGATGCAAATGGTAGGAGATACCGAATACTCTTGCAGTAAGCGCTTGAACCTGTCTGCCCTATCCGTTTATATTTTTACTTTTTCTTGAACTTTATGCTTCCACTCACAATGCGATATGTTGCAACCCAGGGTGCTGGCAGTGCCGAGGTCATGTCCCTTGCGCAAGGGCCGTTACCGCAACCGGCGCCACATGAGGTGCTGATCAAGGTTGCCTTTGCAGGCGTGAACCGCCCCGATATACTTCAGCGTTCCGGTAGCTATGCACCGCCTCCCGGCGCATCGCCAATTATGGGCCTGGAAGTAGCCGGTGAAGTTATTGCCGCAGGTGCTTTAGTCACCCGCTGGAAAACCGGCGACCCGGTCTGCGCGCTTACTCCAGGTGGCGGCTATGCCGAATACTGCACGGCACCTGCCGATCATTGTTTGCGGATTCCTGAAAATTTCTCAATGCTGGAAGCAGCGGCGCTCCCGGAAAATTTCTTTACCGTCTGGGCCAACGTATTCGATATCTGTAAATTACAGCAGGGGGAAAAATTTCTGGTGCATGGCGGCTCCAGCGGCATCGGCCTGACTGCCATTCAGCTTGCCAAAGTATTCGGTGCCGAGGTATTTACGACGGTCGGCAATGAAGAGAAAGCGACTTTTTGTAAACAAATTGGCGCGGATCATGTTTTTAACTACAAAACCCAGGATTGGGCAGTTGAAATCGCCGCCTTAACCCGCAAACAGGGCATAAATGTCATTCTCGACATGGTGGGCGGCAGTTATATCGAGAAGAATTTACGCATTCTGGCTGTGGAAGGCCGCTACTGCTTTATCGCTTTCCTTCAAGGTGGACAGGCAACTATCGATTTTCGACCGCTTATGATGAAACGCCAAATCATCACGGGCTCGACCTTGCGCGCGCGGCCCGATCATCAAAAGGCTGCGATTGCTGCGGCGCTGGAAAAGAATGTATGGCCGCTTTTGGAGGCAAAAAAGGTTGCGCCTGTCATTTATAAAACGTTCCCCTTAGCCAGCATCGTGGAGGCCCATCGCTTGATGGAATCGAGCGTGCACATCGGCAAGATTATGCTGAAGGTGGCTTGAATATTGCAGAGCTGACAGGAAAATTCTAGTGCTTTTTACAGCTATTTTTCCGCACTTCATCGCAACACTCTCGCCTGAGCCATTGCTGCACGGTATGCTTGGCAACATGAAATCTTTTTTTCGTCTGTTTTCTGGCATTACCTGGCGACGGCTGGCCACCACGATCTTGCTCACGACTATCGGGAGCATTATCGTCATGCCGTACTTTGGCCACGAAATCGAATTTTACTTTTTATGGCTACGTATCGCAGTTGTCGCCGTAATTATGCTGATGGCTTTCACCGTGACAGGCAATCTTCAGCTTACCCGTTTCAAACGCGAACACGTGCAATTGGGTGCCCTGGTATTGGCAGCCTTCCTTGGCACGATTATTTCGGGCCTGTTAATCGGTCGCAGCCTTGTCCAAATGTTCACAGTCGACGCGATGTTCTGGGGTATCGTCATCTTTACAGCGGTTGGAATCGCTATTGGCATCGTTGCAGCGACATTACTGGTCTATCGCGAACGGCAGTCGCGCGCTTATGCCGAATTGGTTGCCTCCGAATCACGTCGTCATGAGCTTGAAAAAAGCATGCTGGCTGCGCATCTTAAATTGCTGAAAGCACAGATCGAACCACACTTTCTGTTCAATACGCTGGCGAATGTGCAACATCTGGTGGACAGTAACCCGGCATCGGCCTCACGGATGCTCGCCAGTTTAATCCGCTATTTACGCGCAGCCCTGCCTGAAATGCGCGCAGAAATGACGACACTCGGCAAAGAAGTCGATATGGCAAAAGCATTTCTGGAAATTCAACAGGTGCGGATGGGGGCACGTCTCGCTTATACAATTGATCTGCCGCACGATCTGGAAAATTTTCCCTTCCCACCCATGATTCTGATTACTCTGGTGGAAAATGCGGTCAAACATGGTATCGATCCTGGTTGCGAACAAGGGCATATTGCGATTCAGGCAATATGCAAATCGAACTATATTGCCATTACCGTCACGGATACCGGCCCCGGGTTATCGGACCAACATGGTACCGGTGTGGGATTGAAAAATGTGCGTGAACGTCTGCGTACGCTTTATGATGGGCAAGCCCGCCTGGAATTAGCCGAACATGAAGGAGGTGGATTTATGGCTACCATTAATATTCCTATTGCCGCCTGAGATTATGTCCATTTGCTTTCACGTTAACTTCAATCATCCATGCCGACCGCATTGATCGCCGACGACGAACCGCTGCTGCGTGCGCACCTACGCGCCAAGCTGGCCGCGTTATGGCCGGAATTGCAGGTGACGATGGAGGCCGAGCATGGACGCCATGCCTTGCAGTTAATTGAATCTGCCGGAGATGTATTGCCCGATATCGCTTTTTTGGATATCCACATGCCGGGCGCAAGCGGGCTGGACGTGGCGCGCGCCATTGGGCGACGCGTGCATATCGTATTCATCACAGCATTCGACCAATATGCAGTCGAGGCTTTCGACCGCGGCGCCATTGATTACATATTGAAACCATTTGAGGAAGCCCGTCTGGCTGATACGATTACTCGTCTTAAAGAACGGCTCGCCTCACGAGCAATGAGCACAGTCGATTTCGACAAACTTGTTCAAGAGTTGAAATCTTCTCTTGCTCCCTCTCATGGTGCCTCGTATTTGCAATGGATCAAAGCCAGCATCGGTCAAACCGTACGGCTTATTCCGGTTGAAGAAATTTTTTATTTCCATGCCGATGAAAAATATACCTGTGTCGTATTGGAAAATAGCGAAGTGTTGATCCGCAAGCCGATCAAGGAATTGATCGCGGAGCTCGATCCCGAACATTTTTGGCAGATCCATCGCGCCACCATTGTGAATAGCCGCGCCATTGCCGGTGTAGTAAGAGGTCTGCGTGATCAAGCCGATCTGAAACTCAAAGGCAGGCCGGAAACACTTACCGTTAGCCGGAATTTCACGCATCTTTTCAAGCAGATGTAAAAATTACAATCCTGGATTTCTCAAAAATAACCAGGGATTTCTCTATTTGAAACGTAGCTGGGTAATCCGTCTCCGTTCCCTGCAAATTACCCCCTGCCTTCTGCATTCCACCGGCTTGCCGTTGCGCTTTACAAAGGGGTTTCGTATTCTCACTGTACGAAAAAGGCTTTCTGAAGCCCTGGAGAATACAAATGGATCTGTATCGCCCTATTGAAAAACTTGCCACTCTGGGTTGTATTGACCATCGCAACGGTATTCCTGGCCCAGATCGTGTTTTTGATCCTGACAGACATCTGATCAGGTGAATCCCCTACACTGGGAGACAATATGTTTAAAACTATCGGAAACTTTCTGCATCGCACCCCCTGGTGGGCCCTGTTTTTGCTGGGGCTGGCCCTGTTGATTGCGTTGGGGCTTTTCACCACGCCGTTTCACGTTATCGGCCTGCAAAAGAGCGGCGAAACCCCTGAGCAAACCCGGGCCATCCGGCGAGAGGTTGATGCCACACTCGGGCAAAGCGCACTCGGCATCGCCGAGAATGTGGTCGAGGCCATACGCCGTAACAGCAAAGACCCTGCTCGTAAAGAAGAGCTGGATCGCGCCCTGCAAGAAATCGCTCAAGCTCGTAGCGACATGGAAGCCGCATTAGGCGATGTGCGTTCTGCCCAGCATCATTCTGAAACGATAAGGGACGCCGCTCAGGAAGCGCGACAGGCCGCCCAAATAGCCGCTTATGAAGCTGCACGCGATGCTGCGCAAACCGCCTATGAAGAGGCCGTTGCCGCACGCGAAGCGGTAGAGGAAACCCAACGGAAAATTCGCCGCTCGCTGAAAGAAGCAGGGGTGCCCGAATCCGAACTGCCCAAGTCGTTGGTTGAATCGCTTCGGGCTGCTAACCGGACTGAGGAAAAAGCCAGCCGCAATCTGGAGAAAGCCAGTCGTAATCTGGAGAAAGTCCGCGCGCGCGTCACTGAGCGCAACACAGAATTCACTCTTTATCCGGAGAAAAAAAATCCGCTCATCCACATTGAAATCGGTGAGCGAGATCGTAGCGGCAGTAACAAGCAAACCCTGGATAAGGAATCGATGCCTTCGTCACTCCCCCCGCTCCCCCCCGCATCACCCTCTTTGCCGCTTTCCGGTCTCAAAATAGATATTCCATCCGGGCCCGAGATCGCCTTGCCGCCGTTGCCCCCGGAAATGCGTGATGATATTCGCAGCAAAGTACGCAGCGATGTTTATCGTATCGGAATCGGTTCGGTGGCTATCGTGCTATTCATTCCGTTGTTCATGATGGCGGTCATCGCGAAATTTTTTATCGACCGCTCACGCGCTGCACAACGCTTGGCAGAGGTCAAAAAATCCGAGGCGGAATTTCATAATATCAATCGCCAGATTACCGAAGCCAAGTTACAAGCGTTGCAGGCCCAGGTGGAACCGCATTTCCTTTATAACACGCTGGCCAATGTACAGGCGCTGACCGAGGTCGAACCGGCGGCCGCCCATAAAATGGTCGGGCATCTCATCCAGTATTTACGCGCGGCGCTGCCAAAAATGCGCGAGAACACCTCTACCGTTGGTCAGGAGATCGAACTGGTTCGCGCTTATCTCAACATTCTTAAAATGCGCATGGGTGAACGGCTGGAATTCGACATTGATGTACCGAGCGATCTGCAGGCCCTCGCTTTTCCACCCCTCATGCTGCCTTCGCTGGTGGAAAATGCAATCAAGCACGGGCTGGAGCCGCAGCGCCTAGGAGGGCATATCCAGATCACGGCAAAAACCGAAGGGGGTAAACTTTTTCTGACGGTCCAGGATACCGGGCGTGGTTTCAGCGAACAAGATACCATCGCTGGCGGCGGCGTGGGGCTGGCCAATATCCGCGAACGTCTTACTGCATTATATGGAGATGCGGCCAAGCTGACGCTGGAAGAAAATCGCCCTCAAGGCGTGGTCGCCACGATCGAAATTCCAACCCAGGGAACGGCGAGCTCAGCCGGACCAGCCTCTCCCGCTGCGCATACTGCACCAGTTGCCGCACCTTCTGCCGGTAACGGTTCCAAAATATGGGCTGCAGTTTCGAAAACACACAGCCTTTGGAGCCGCTTCCTTTCTTCAGCGTTTATGGTACTGTTAATCGCACTGGCGGTTGCGTTCGGCATCGCCCTCGCCGCCATGTACGCGGGGTGGTTGCCAGTTCATGTCGGCGGCGCGAGACTTGAAGGTATAGAGGGCCTGGCAATCGGTTCTCTCGGTCTGATGCTAGGATTCGGGGTAATGGCCATTGTGCTGATGATTGTCATTGCGGTGATCTATGGTTTGGGCGTATTGTTCGCGGGGTTACTGATTTTTATTCCCGTCGTGATTCTGATCGCCTCCTTCCCAGCCTTGGCGCCATTTATTTTATTCGGCCTGATTATTTACTGGTATCTACGCAGACGCAAAATAAAGAATTAAGGAACCTCTGATTGAGTCCTCCATGAGCCGCGTTTTGACAAGAATAGTTCAGCTTCAAGGCATCGTAGTTGCCAACATCGGCAGGTCATATCCAGTGATATGAAGCCAAGGAGCATAACGCCGAAGATGGGTTATTCTTGTCAAAACCCGCATGGGCGCTGGCTCAGTTGCCAAATTCGCGGGCGGTCTGCTGTGTTGCGGTGCTTGCGAAGGGGAACGGCCATTCGCTGCGCACCGCGCCTTGCATACCATCCCGGAAAACCGAGCGCGCGGCCATGTGGGACTTAATCAGAGGTTCCTTACCTTCATGAGTGAAAATTTACCCACTGCCGTCATTGCCGAAGATGAGCCCATACTTCGCACCCAATTAAAAACCAAGCTCGCCAAACTGTGGCCCGAATTGCAGATTATGGCCGAGGTGGGGGATGGCGAAGCCGCGCTCGAAGCGATTACCGAACAACGACCCCGGCTGGCCTTTCTGGACATTCAAATGCCCGAAATGACCGGGGTGGAAGTCGCCCGACATCTGGCGGCCCACCGCGAACTGCAATGCCATGTGGTATTCGTTACTGCCTTCGATCAATATGCCGTCGAAGCGTTCGATACCGGCGCCATCGACTACATCCTCAAGCCTTATAGCGATGAGCGTCTGTCTACCGCTGTGGAGCGGCTTAAACAACGCTTGAGCGCCGTTCCTGCGCCGCCAGCGCAAAATCTTGATGCATTGGTCGCGCATCTATCAGCCAGACTGGCGCCCCAAAACGAACGCCTGAAATGGATCAAAGCCAATATTGGCGCCAACTTGCGCTTGATCCCGATTGAAGAGGTGCTTTTTTTTCAGGCCGACGAAAAATACACGTTGGTGGCCACACGCGAATTCGATGCATTGATCAAGACACCGATTAAGGAATTGTTAGTAGGTTTGGATGCGGAAAAATATTGGCAAATCCATCGTTCGACCATCGTGAATGCTACCGCGATCGAAGCCGTTACGCGCGATTTTCGCGGGCAGGCGCAGGTCAAAATCAAGGGGCGCAAGGAAAATCTGACCGTAAGCCGACCTTTTTCCCATTTATTCAAGCAAATGTAATCGCTTTTGTCTAATACCTATTCCGCTTTGCCCATACACCAATCATACTCTGAGAATTAAAGACCCCTGAATAAGTTTCCTATGGCTGCGCGCTATCTTGCCTCCCTGAAATTTTTTGCCTAACAGCGGCATCACTTCCAAGCCGCATGAATCTTACCGATTCAACTATTAATCCCAAAACACAACGCCCATGGAATGCGGCGCTTTTCTGCTATATCTTGCTGATCATATATGTGAGCCTGTTTCCCTTTAGTGGCTGGCGCATCCCTGATAGCGATACCTGGACAGTAGTGGTTTGGCCGCGCTATTACGACGCTTTCGATATTATTCTCAACATCGTGGCCTACATGCCGCTCGGTATTTTTATCGCGGCAGCAAAAGATCGTGTTCTCTTAAGCGGGGCTGGTTTACGCCATACTTTAATACCAGGTTTTGCCCTTAGCTTGACGTTGGAGTTTTTTCAGTACTTTTTGCCCGAGCGGTTTGCCTCGTCTTTGGATGTGCTCACCAATACCACGGGCACTCTCGCGGGTAGCTTGCTGGCAGCATCTCCGTTAGGGCAATATCTGCTGCAATGGTTCGCACGCTGGCGTACCACCTGGTTTCGCGCCGATCGGGCTGTGGATTTTGGCTTGATCTTGCTGGCAGCATGGTTTGTTACGCAGCTTAATCCTGGCATTCCGTTTTTCGAAGCCGGAAGTATCGCTAATCCGCTCGCCGTATCATGGCGTACTGAATCGTACGATCTGCTACGTCTGATTCTGCAAAGCATCAGCATCGCGTTGAACGTATGTGGCTTTGCACTGTTTGTTTCGGTGTTGTTGCATCCTGCGCAACGGGCATGGTGTATAGCACTGTTTTTAATGATGACCGGGTTATTTCTAAAATTTGCCATGGCGATCGTTATGTTGCGCGCACCATTACGCGACACCGTGATTAACCCCTCGTTGCCCATCGGATTGGTGACTGGAGCGCTAGTCTCCGCTTACTGGGTGCGGCTCACACAACGCAAACAACTTTTTTTTGCCACCTTGTTTGTATTTGCAGGCGGACTCATGTCCAAACTAACCGGCCTATACAGTACGTTTGACGAAACGCTGCGCTTGTTCGACTGGCCTTATGGTCACCTGGGAAATTTTGTCAGCGTGACTCATTATGTAAATGAAGCGTGGCCCCTGCTAGCATTAGTTTTCTTAGCATACTGCTATATTAAACAACGTCTACAAAACTAAAGATTCCCTGGATATGTCGTTCGCGGGCTTTTACAAGCATCATCTATTTTTTTGCGTCAACCAGCGCGCAGCTGGTGAACCCTGTTGCAACAATCATGATGCCGAAGGCATACGCGCCTACGCCAAACAACGCATCAAAGCGTTGAGGCTCAATGGCGAAGGGCAGGTACGAATCAGTAGCGCAGGTTGTCTGGGTCGTTGCGATCTCGGGCCGGTATTGGTCGTCTACCCCGAAGCCGTGTGGTATACCTACATCGATAAAAGTGACATCGATGAAATAATCTCGGAACACATCCAAAACGGCCGCATTGTCGAACGGCTGAAAATTTAATGACCTCACCCTCGCCCCACATCGAGCGTTTATTGCTTGCAGGTGGCGCAGGGAATATCGAGGTTGTCATTCATATTCCGGAAACGCCAAACGGTGTTGCAGTCATTGCCCATCCCCACCCCCTTTTTAGCGGAACGATGGACAATAAAGTGGTCACCACTCTTGTCAAGGCATGCAACGAAATGGGGCTAGCAGCAGTACGATTCAATTTCCGCGGCGTCGGGGCGAGCGAGGGGGTGCACGACGAAGGCCAGGGCGAAATCGAAGACACGCTGGAGGTCGTGAATTATGCGCGTGCCCGCTTCCCGGCAGGATCGCTAACGCTGGCAGGCTTTTCGTTCGGCGGTGCCGTAATGTTGCGGGTAAATCAAAGAGTTTCGGCAGATGGATTAATTTTAATTGCCCCAGCCATGACCCAACGCTTTGGCGGCGAAGTGCCGCCCGATGCCAACCCGAATACATTGGTGATTCATGGCGAAAGTGATGAAACCGTGCCACTTATATCCATTCTGGATTGGGCCCGACCGCAAGGGCTCCCGATTGTCGTTTTTCCGGGGGGCGAGCATTTTTTTCATGGCCAATTAACAATTTTGAAAAAAATAGTCACCAATTGGCTTCGGTAATGTGATATTCCTCATAGTTCCGCCGAGATTTTTACAGGATACTCGCAATTTCATCTACCCTCTTGCTGCACAGACGAACAAAGATAAAACAGATAGGACCTACCATGCTGAATAATATTCCACTTTTTTCCAACCTGAATAGCCAGCAACTAGAAAGTATCGGTTCGCACTTGGCTATTTCTGTGGTTGAAAAAGGTGAAATCATCCTTAAACAAGGAGAAGTGGCCGATTCGCTTTATGTCATCGTTGCAGGACGCGTAAAAATCTATATGAACGACGAATCGGGTCGCGAAGTTTTGCTTAAAACCCTGGCAGCAGGTGATTTTTTTGGCGAAATTCCGATGTTCGATCAGGAACCGCGTACGGCCAATGTGGCCACGCTGGAACGTTGCCACCTGCAGGTGTTGTCTTACACATCATTCAAAAAATGTATCGAGCGTTCTCCGGATATCGCCACTAAGGTAATGGAAACGCTGGCCAGGCGCCTGCGCGAAGCAGACCGGAAAATTAGTGCATTGGCGTTGATGGATATCAGCAGCCGTGTTTCACGGACATTGCTAGAACTGGCGATTGTGTCGAATGGAAAAAAAGTGGTCGGTGAAGAACTCACCCAAAAAGATCTGGCCAATATGATTGGCGCTTCACGCGAAATGGTCAACCGCACCCTCAAAGGACTGGTGGACCAAGGGTACATCGAAATTCACCGCAAGTCGATTGTTATTCTCAATGACCAGCTTCCCATGCAACTTTAAAACCGGGGAAATCACTAATTTGTTTTTTAAAAAATTTGCAGAAAACAAATAGTGCGTTTTTTAGCAAAATCTCTGCATGGTAGACCCTAGTTGGTCTATTTTATGTTAACGGTCAATCAATGGGCCATCGTGCGCCCTTGCGTTACAACGTAGAATCAGGAAACTATAGCAACGACAAAGGAGTCCCAATGGGCCACAGAGAACAACTAAGCCTTTTTGATCTGCCGACGTGTGGGCCACACCAAAAGAAAATTGCAGCACATTCGGCAAGATCGGGAGCTTTTACAGACAATATGAAGCTACCCGTTCATAGATGGTTTCGATATTCCGCAGGATTTTCAGCCGCGTGGGTTGAAAGCGTTTTAGAAAGCCACAATTCAATCGCGGTTCTTGACCCATTTGTAGGGTCTGGAACGGTGTGTATTGCATCTGACAAACTTGGCATACCCTCCTATGGCATAGAGGCACACCCATTTATATTTCGTTTGGGTCAGGGAAAGCTTTCGTGGGAAGCAGATGTTTCTGATTTCGAAGCGGCAATCTTTGCTTTGACTGTGGCTGCTGAAAATATCAAAGTGCCTGTGAGACTAGATGAGGCCAATGCTTTAATCGTTAAGTGCTATTCAGAGTTATGTTTGCATGACCTCTACAGCATTAAGTCAGCCTACTTAAAGCTATCTAAAGAGTGGACAGACAAAATCAAATCGCTGGTTTTTTTAGCTGTAAATTCGATACTCCGTGCTACCAGCCATGTAGGCACAGCCCAGTGGCAGTATGTACTTCCCAACAAAACGAAAGCACGTGTCACTGGCCCTTACGCCGCTCTAAAATTACAGGCTAAAATGATGGCCGATGATATGCGCACAATGCAAACTGAATCAATCAGCAGCAAAGCTGTTTTGTTGCCTACTGATTCGCGTAGCCTTGAAGGGGTTCCAGATAAATCCATAGATCTCGTGATCACGTCACCGCCTTATGCAAATAATTATGATTATGCCGATGCGACACGACTTGAAATGTCATTCTGGGGCGAAATAGACAATTGGGGAGATTTGCACGGAGCTGTTCGAAAACATCTTATCTGCTCCAGTTCACAACATGCCTCCAAAGACAAAATGAAATTGTCGGAATTGCTAGCTGATCCTGCGATTGATCCGATAAAAGGCGAGCTTACAGCAGTTTGCAATAAGCTGGATGCCGTCAGAAAAACTAAAGCCGGTAACAAAGCTTACCACCTTATGATTGCAGCCTACTTTGTGGATATGGCAAAAACCTTTCAGGCTCTTCGTAGAGCAACAAAAGAAAGTGCCACGCTATGCCTAGTAATTGGCGATTCTGCTCCTTACGGTGTACATGCGCCCGTTGAACGTTGGTTTGGCGAACTTGCTCTAGCCTATGGATTCAAGTCTTGGTCGTTTGAAAAAATTCGTGACAGAAATGTCAAATGGAAAAACAGAAAACATACGGTACTTCTACATGAAGGCCGTCTTTGGATTAAGGGGTAGCAATGGCCAATTCACCATCCCATCGTTTTGGCCAAACAATTGGAGACTTGCTAGAAGAAATCATGGCTCCGCAGCTTCAAGCGTTTTGTGACAAACGTGGTTTATACCTGGATAAAAAAGGAACGCGAGGTCAAGCACGAGCCGGAACGAAAGTTTCATGGATAGACAAATATGGCAATAGCCATGATCTCGACTTTGTTATTGAAAAAGGGGGTACTGAAAACATTCGTGGACGGCCATTAGCGTTTATTGAAGCCGCTTGGCGGCGCTACACAAAACACTCGCGCAATAAGGCTCAGGAAATTTGTTGCGAGTTTTTAAGTTGTCCGGATTTATAGCACGCGACCTGTCCGGT
>CAZRAL010000016.1:0-48004 GCA_964598005.1 uncultured Burkholderiales bacterium | reverse complement strand
TGATTTATCCTTCAACCCACCAATTTATCGTGTCCGAATTTCTGAGCCCGTCCACCCATCACTATCGCACTGAGAAAAGAAAAAGACGAAAAACTAAACTTGGAGTGGGGATATATATTTGAGAAGCAATATGTTTTGCCTGCAATAAAATGCTTCACCAACAAGATAATTACTGAAAAAGAACTCAAATCTGAATTAGGTGAAAACGCTAGTGTTGTTGATTTTATACTGCCATTTGATGATGGTACGGTTATGGTCGAATCAAAGGTAAGAGACGTAAATGAAAAAAATCAGTATGGTGATTTTATTGGGGATGACTTAAAAAAAACTCAAATTCATGCCATTAAGCAGGGGCTATCTACTGTAAGCCACATATGCCAAGGGAAATTAGAAAAATTTTCTCTCAATAAAAATAAGAATTTTTTTCTAATAATTGTCATGCCTCATCAGCACTATATGGGTTCAGGGACTGATATTTATAACCTTACGGGCAAAAAAAGAATAGCGGAAATACAGGCTAAATATCCTAATTCCCCTTTACCTTTATCAAATGTTATTTCCCTTACTGCAGATGGTTTAGATTCTTTAGTTGTGCATGTAGAGAGTAGGCAACTAAATGTATTGGAATTTCTCAATAAATTTAAAGCCGCGCGAGAAAAAGAAAATGCTCTTATTCCTGAGCAATTATTAAATCCTTTACTTGACGAGAGTGAAATAACATTCCCCTCTTATTACAATGAAGTTGGTGAACATTGATGTATCAATTTTAAATGTCTTTGCCGAACAAAAGCCATATCCTTGTACTCCCCGCTTTACGGCTTTTTAACTCGCACCACAAACTCTGCCGTAGCGTAGTCCTGCCAGATCGTCCACCACTTTTCATCCTGCGCATCGGAAAAGTCCATCGAATAGCTGCCCAGCAATTCATAGATGCCGGGCTTGTCAAACGCGAACCATTTGGAAAGCGAGACGGTATCTTCAAACGTTTCACCCGGCTTGATGACGCGGCGTTGCGCCAGTCCACCGAAGTGGACGCCATCGCCGATGTCGGCCACTGATTTCATTTCATGCCGTGCGGAAAACGCATACTGATTGTCGCGCTTGCCACGGTTTTTTCCACCTTTCATGAATGCCACAGGAGTCGTGCCGACATTTTTGATCGATAACACGGCCTTCACTTCTTCGCCGGAAACAAATTCGTTTTTGACCGGCGTGAATGTCACCGCCAGTTGATGGCCAGGATGGTGGCGCAGGCGCGGCTTGATGGCAAGGTATTGGGCAACCTCCATGGCACGCGTCTGACCCTGCACCATGAAGTCAAGCGAAGACGTTTGCTGTTGCGATGAGCCGCCGCCCGCCGAACGATACGCCACGCCATTGACCACCAGCGTTTTCCGCACGGTATCCAGTTGCGCATCGTAAGGCACGGTCAGCGCCACGCCAAAGTAGGTATTGGCGTTGTCCTGCGCGAAAATATAAGCCTCCTGAATGGTGGGCTGGTATTTTTCGCCGAGATGCAGCAGCACGTTATCCTGACTCATGATTTTTCGTGCTGATGGCTTTTCGGTTTGTTCGTAAAAGCCATCGGCAAGCGGTGGCTCTGCGCTACACGCCATGCCCACGGCGAAGCAGGCCAGGGGAATAATTTTTTTGATCAGTTTCATTTTAATAATTTCTCTCATCTCTCTCTGGCTTGCCAGTCCCGCAGCACCATTATGGATTCGATTCGCAATAGGTTTCCCACTTTTTCACCGCCTCGACAACGACCTTGCTCGCCAATATCTCACAGGAGTCGATTTCAAGGCGCAGAAATGCCGCTACAGCACGGCATTGCGCGCCATCGAATCCGAAGCGCGCGGCGATGACGGCGGGCTCCGATTTTCGCAGCGAATGCGGGTGATCGTTCAGCAAACGACAGCTGGAAGAAGTGAAGAGCGCGCTGTTCTCCCAATTTTTCAGTTCGTAAATCATGAAAGCGGGGAGGTAATAACGAAAGCCTTTTGCATCCAGAAAATTCAGCGCAGCGCCGCTGGCTGCAATAACGGTATCGGGCACATCCTGCCAGCGCTCGTCGCGATCGAAGCGGCGTGCCGCACGCTGCTCTTGCGGCGTTTTGCGGTCGTCGATTGCCATGGCCTCGTGCAGCGTCGCTCCCTCATCGCGCGTTACCGAGGCAAAAGCGTTTGCGATTTGTGCGATCAGTGCCTCACGGCGTACGTAAAAATATGGTGCTTCCATTAGCTTCACTTTGTTGTTACGCCGCCGTCATTCCTGCGAAAGCGGCGGGAATCCAGCGGCTTAGCCAATTGTTACAAGTCACCGATAAAATGGCAAGCCGATGCCAAATTCAAGAAATGAGCCCTGTAATGATCAGTGCTGCAAATGAAAGGAAAGGAAAAAAGCGAAGCGCTATTCAGGCGTAAATACCGGCTGGCCCGTGGCCGGATGGCGCAGACACAGCATCGGCATGCCGAAACATTTGGCAATGCCCGGCGGCGTCAATACCTGTTCGGGCGACCCGCACGCCAGCAGCCGGCCTTTTTTCATCAGCGCCACCTGGCTTGCATATTGGGCAGCGAGATTGATGTCGTGCAATACCGCCACCACTGCCGCATTCTGTTGCTTTGCAAATTCGCACGCCGCTTGCAGCGCCCTATGCTGATGCACAATGTCCAGCGCAGCGATGGGTTCATCCAGTAACAGATAACGGGGATGGCCTTCCCACGGCTCCCATAATTGGGCCCAGGCGCGCGCCAGCAATACGCGGACCCGTTCTCCACCGGAAAGGGTGGGGAAGAAACGGTGCTCCAGGTGCAGTGCATCCATACGTTTCAGGGCCAGCGTGGCAATATGGCAATCATTGCTATCCGGGTAACCGTTACAGTGCGGCGCACGTCCCATGAGCACCATTTCACCGGCTGTAAACATGAAACTGGCCCCTGATTCCTGCGGCAATACCGCGCGCAACCGTGCCCGCTCAAGCGGCCGCCAGTGGGCAAGCGGTTTGCCGGCCAGTATCACTTCTCCCGCATCGGGCTGGATATCGCCCGCCCATGTTTTCAACAGGGTAGATTTACCCGCGCCGTTTTCACCCATCAACGCCAGAAATTCGCCCGGTTTCAAGTCGAGTGAAACCTCGTCGAGCAGCCGGCGCGAACCGCGGGTAACGACAAGGCGATGTGCGGCAAGCACTATTCGCCCCCTTCTATCGCCACACCGGAAAAGAAAGTAAACATCGACTTATTCGCCGAAAAAAGTACGCCGCTGTTTAAACAGCAAGACCATAAAAAACGGCGCTCCCACCAAGGCTGTCACGATACCAATGGGTAACTCGGCCGGCGTAACCGCGATACGCGCGATGAGATCGGCGAGAATCATGAGAATTGCACCCAATAAGGCCGCACCGGGAATCACAACCCGGTTATCCGGCCCGCAGACGATGCGAATGATGTGGGGCGCAATCAGGGCCACAAAGCCGATAATGCCGCACGTTGCCACGATAAATCCCGTGCATAGCGCCGTCAGGACAATGATGGTGCGTTTCAGCGTTTGCACGTTATACCCAAGATGGGTGGCTTCGCTTTCACCCAGCAGCAGGGCATTCAGTCCTGGGCCCAGGCGGCTCAGCAATACAAAAACAACAATCAGCGGTGCACCGATTGCCGAGACAATCCGCCAGTTGGCACTGCCCAGACTGCCGAAACTCCAGAAGGTGATGTTGCGCAGTTGTTCGTCATTGGCAAAAAAACTGAACAAACCAATGCCTGCGAAGGCTAGTGCATTTACCGCAATGCCCATCAACAACATGCCGATCAGTGAGGTGCGACCTTCCTGACGCGCCATGGCATAGATAATGAAGGTGGTCAGCATGCCTCCGGCAAATCCGCCGACCGGCAGAGTGTAAACACCCAGCAACTGCGTCAGCCCCTGGAATGTCGTGGCCCCCAGTACGATGAGCGACGCGACTGCCAACGCCGCCCCGCCAGAAACACCGATCAATCCCGGGTCCGCCAGCGGATTGCGGAACAGCGCCTGCAGGCTGGCACCGGACACTGCCAAACTGGCGCCAGCAAGCAGCCCGAGCAATACGCGCGGCAGGCGAATGGTCATTAATACCGCTTCCTGCTGTGAAGAAACCGGCACATCGAGAGTGATGCCCACATGACCCAGCAGGATGGTTACCACTTCGGCCGGATGAAGCGGAAACGCGCCCTTGCCGACCGCCAGAATAATCACGCCGACCAGCGTGACGGATAATGCGAATAGGGTAAATGCCGGGTTGATGCGGCCCGGTACCTGGCTCTTCCACAAAAAAGGCATTTTGCTGAAAATCGAGGAAACAGAAGTGACATTCATATCGTTAAGGAAGTGCTAATTAAATCTTCCACCAGCTGCATTTTGACAGGAATAGTCCAGGCTCAAGAAATGCCATGCAGGTGTAAAATCGCCACTTCGACGCTGCATCGTCAAGTACCGCAGAATTTCAACAAACTGCTCACTCCTATTGAACCTTCCAAGCATGACATCCATCCTCGATATCGAAAAACTCCGTTTTGCATATGCAGATGGAAAACCGATATGCGACCATCTCTCTTTTTCGATTAAAAGTGACGAAATTGCCTGCCTGCTAGGGCCAAGCGGCTGCGGCAAGACTACTGTACTGCGTTGTATAGCGGGTTTCGAAAATCCTCAACAGGGCACCATCAGCCTGAATGGCCGCACGGTCTACAACAAAACGCGCGCGCTGCCGCCCGAGCAACGTGGAATCGGCATGGTATTTCAGGACTACGCGTTGTTTCCGCATTTGACCGTAATGCAAAATGTGACCTTCGGCATTCGCCACACCACACGAAACGAAGCTAAAAAACGGGCCGAAACCTTGCTTGAACTGGTGCGGCTTTCCGCAGAAGCTGCAAAATATCCACATGAATTGTCCGGTGGCCAACGCCAGCGCGTGGCCCTGGCACGCGCGCTGGCGCCGCGCCCCAATCTGCTTTTGCTTGACGAGCCATTCTCCAATCTCGATGTGGAATTACGCGTGGCGCTTGGCCTGGAAATTCGCGCCGTTCTGAAGGAACTGCATACGCCCGCGCTGCTGGTGACTCACGATCAGCACGAAGCGTTTTCCATCGCCGACCAGATCGGTGTCATGTATCAGGGGAAAATCGAACAATGGGATAGCGCTTACAATCTTTACCACCGTCCTGCCTCGCGTTTTGTCGCTGACTTTGTTGGCCAAGGCGTACTGCTGCCCGGCCGTGCCACTGCACCGGGCCGTATCGAAACCGAACTGGGCGAGATGCGCACCACCAATCTGCCCCAGGGCGAACTGGCAATCGGCGCACGCGCGGATGTGCTGGTACGGCCCGATGATATTTTGCACGATGATGCCAGCCCTGCTCAGGCGGAAGTTGTACACAAGGCATTTCGCGGCGCGGACATTCTTTATACGCTGAAGCTCCCCAGCGGGGCCACGGTATTATCCCTGGTGCCGTCGCACCACAATCATGAAATCGGCCAAAAGATCGGCATTAAACTGGAAATCGATCATGTGGTTGCGTTTCCAGTTGCAACGATCTGACTGATATAAATAATTCCATTTGATTTGTGATGCATAAAATTTACTTGAGATAAATATGATCGACCTTTACTACTGGCCCACACCGAACGGCCACAAAATTACCCTGTTCCTCGAAGAGGCTGTGCTGCCTTATCAAATCAAGCCGGTGGATATCGGCAAGGGCGAGCAGTTTCATCCGGATTTTCTGAAAATTTCTCCGAATAACCGTATGCCTGCCATCGTCGATCATGCTCCGGCTGATGACGGTCCGCCTATTTCCGTTTTCGAGTCTGGTGCAATTTTGCTTTATCTGGCCGGCAAAACAGGGCAATTCATTCCTGCGGATCTGCGTGGACAGGTGGAAACGCTGCAATGGTTGATGTGGCAAATGGGCGGGCTAGGCCCAATGGCCGGGCAGAATCATCACTTCGCCCAATACGCACCGGAAAAAATTCCCTACGCCATCGAACGCTATGTAAAAGAAACATCGCGTCTGTATGGCGTACTCAACAAACAACTGGCGAAGCGCGAGTTTATTTGTGGCCGGCAATACACCATCGCTGATATGGCCAGTTACCCCTGGATTATTCCTGATCGGCAAGGACAGGACATGCAGGACTTTCCACACCTTGCGCGCTGGCATGCCGCTATCAAAGCCCGCCCTGCCACGAGCCGTGCCTATGCCCGCGCAAAAGAGATTACGCCTTCACCCCATGCCATGAGCGATGAAGCCAAAAAGGTGCTGTTTGGTCAGGATAAAAATGTCGTTAGATAACAGCATACGCCTTAAATCATGAAATAAATTTGCGTCGCACGGGTTACATCGCGTATAGTTCGATTGCTGCGATGCAACAATGCGTGTATTTGAGACGCAATGACATCGCATAGGTTCATCGTCCCCTCCCTCCCGCCGTTCTCTTTTGAATCGCAATCTGGTTGGCGCCGATGCTGGTGTGCCGACATTCATTACTGTTGATTACCGTGCCCGATAGCGGACGGTGCACTTTTTTGCGATTGCAGTTTATGCGGAACCGCCGGGCGGTTTTGCTGGAAAAAATAAAATGACTTTTAATTCCCTCGGCCTTGTTGAGCCAATTTGCGAAGCTTTGAAGCTCGCTGGTTACACCACTCCTACGCCGGTACAACAAAAAGCGATCCCAGATGCATTGGCTGGCCGCGATTTGCTGGTTTCCTCACAGACAGGCAGCGGCAAAACCGCAGCCTTTATGCTGCCCGCGCTTCAATTGCTGAGCTCGCCGGCCAAAACAGCCGGTCGCGGCCCGCGCATGCTGGTGCTAACGCCGACACGCGAACTGGCCATGCAGGTTTCAAAAGCGTCTGAAACCTACGGTCGCACCCTGAAGCGCATCAAGACGGTGAGTATTGTGGGGGGAATGCCCTATCCCGTGCAAAACCGCTTGCTGAAAAGCGGTGTGGATATTCTGGTCGCCACTCCCGGGCGGTTGCTCGATCAAATGCAATCCGGGCGGGTCGATTTGTCGCGCCTGCAGATGCTGGTGCTTGACGAAGCCGACCGTATGCTCGACATGGGTTTCAAAGACGATCTGGAAGCCATCGTGGCGCAGACTCCCACCACACGCCAGACACTGTTGTTCTCGGCCACGATCGATAACAATATCGCGCGTCTCGCCCAAAGCATGTTGCAAAAACCGGTGCGCATCGATGTCTCCGGACAACAGGCCCGGCACGAAAATATCGAACAACGCCTGCATTTTGCCGACGATATGGCGCACAAAAATCGTCTACTTGATCATTTGTTGCGCGACGTTGCTGTCAATCAGGCCATTGTGTTTACTTCGACCAAGCGCGCGGCTGACGATCTGGCAACTGATCTGCACGCCCAGGGTTTTGCTGTCGCCGCCTTGCACGGCGATATGAAACAGGGGGCCCGTAATCGCACCCTTCAGGCGCTGCGTCGCGGTGGCTTGCGCGTTCTGGTAGCCACCGACGTCGCGGCGCGTGGTATCGATGTGCAAGGCATTTCACATGTGATCAATTACGATCTGCCGCGTCAGGCGGAAGATTATGTTCATCGTATCGGTCGTACCGGCCGCGCTGGCAAAAATGGCATCGCTATTAGCCTTGCCAATGTGCGCGAGCAGTTTCAGGTCAAAACAATCGAACGGTTTACTACCCAGTCTATTCCGGTTGTGATCATTCCGGGCCTTGAGCCCAAACAGCGCATCTTCGATAAAAAGCCTGCGCATACGCCAAAAGGTAATGCCGCGCAGCGCCCGGGAGGATGGTCCAAGGCAGGTTCCTTCGGTGCAAAAACAGGTGAAAAACGCCGCATAACGACTGCACGTAGAGCCCCTTAATAAGCAGCCCTTGATAAATCATGCATGCTTGTTGAAAGAAAGCCGCTCACAGAGCTGGAGCGTGGTTTTCCCTGGAGTGGCCGTCTTTGCCGTTTCCTGATTTGGTGCGTGCCATGCGCACCACTTCCGGTAGTTTGCGCAAGTTACGCATCACGTTAGCCAGATGTAAACGATTCCGTACATCCAGTGTGAACTGCACCGTGGTGTATTTTTCATCGCTGGAGGCGTTTTTGTTTTCCATCTGAACATAAGTAATATTCGAATCGGCCGCCGCAATCTCAGCTGCCAGCTTGGCCAGCACGCCGCGTTGATTCACCACCGTCATGCGAATATCGACCTGAAAAAGCCGCCCCAGATCCGGGTCCCACTGCACATCGACCCACTTTTCCGGATCAAACTTGAACGGATGGATCGCCGGGCAATCCTGAGTATGGATAAGTAACCCCTGCCCGCCTTTTATTTGCGCCACAATCGGATCTTCAGGAATCGGCCGGCAACACGAGGCAAATTGCACCGCTATCCCTTCGGTGCCGCGAATCGTGATGGCATCTTTGGGGCGATGTTCGGGGGTATCCAGCGCAGCAACGGCAAACAATTTACGTGCGACCACCAGTGCCAATCGCTTGCCCAGACCGATTTCCGCCAATACCTCCTCCTTGGTTTTGGCGTGATCTGCCTTCAGCAACCGCTGCCAATGCAGCTTGCCAATTTCGTGAGGATCGAAATTCAGCGCGCGCACCGCCTGAATCAGCAGTAATTCGCCGATCTCAACCGATTCGGAGTGCTGGGTATTTTTAAGGTAATGGCGGATATGCGAGCGCGCACGACCGGTCGCCGCATAATTGAGCCACGCCAGGCTCGGGCGGCCGCTAGCCTCGGTAATAATTTCGACGCGATCGCCGTTTTTCAGGCGGGTGCCCAAGGGCATATTTTCGCCGTTTATTTTTGCGCCAACCGCGCGGTGACCCACATCCGAGTGCACTGCATAGGCAAAATCGATCGGTGAAGCGCCTCGAGGTAAAGAATAGATTTTCCCTTTTGGGGAGAATACATAAACAGCATCGGGGAAAAGATCGACTTTGATGTGCTCGAGAAATTCGAGGGCATCGCCGTTTTCCGTCTGTATTTCCAGCAAGGATTGCAACCACTGATGGGTTTTTTGCTGCATATCGCTCATTGCATGACCTGCATCGCCAGTTTTGTACAGCCAGTGCGAGGCAACCCCTGCTTCGGCAATTTTGTGCATGTCGTGAGTGCGAATTTGCAATTCAATAGGTGTGTTATAGGGCCCGAACAGCGCGGTATGCAGCGACTGATAGCCATTGGTTTTGGGAATCGCGATATAGTCCTTGAATTTTCCGGGAAACGGCTTGTACAGGGTGTGCAATGCACCGAGTGCGAGATAACACGAGGCGACATCTTTGGTCAGAATGCGGAATCCATAGATATCGAGCACTTCGGAGAACGAGATATGCTTTTCCTGCATTTTTTTGTAGATCGATGACAAGTGCTTTTCACGGCCCATGACCACGGCATCGACATTGAATTCCTTTAAACGCTGTTTAATCGATTCAAGAATCTTGCCCACAACTTCGCGACGGTTGCCGCGCGCGGCCTTGACGGCCTTTTCGAGCACCTTGAAGCGCGTGGGATGCAAGTACCGGAAACCCAGGTCCTCAAGTTCGTAATAAATCGCGTTCAACCCCAGACGGTTGGCAATGGGCGAGTAAATCTCCAGCGTTTCCCGGGCGATGCGTTCCTGTTTGGCAGGATGCACTGCATCCAGGGTGTGCATGTTGTGCAGACGGTCGGCCAGTTTGATAAGCATGACGCGCACATCGCGCGCCATGGCCAGCAGCATCTTGCGAAAATTTTCAGCCTGCGCCTGCTCGACGGTTTCGAACTGTAGTTTGTCTATTTTCGATACGCCATCCACCAGATCGGCAACCGTTTTGCCAAATTTTTTTGCAATATCCGCTTTGGTGGTTGGGGTATCTTCGACAACATCGTGCAGCAGTGCCGCGATCAGGGCATTGGCGTCCAGATGCCAGCGCGCCAGAAGAGCTGCCACTGCCAGCGGATGGGTGATGTAGGGCTCGCCGGAAATGCGTAACTGGCCTTCGTGCGCGGCCTTGGACATCTGGAATGCGGCTTCGACCCGTTCAATATCCGCGGGCTTTAGATAGGTCGTTAGCAAGGCGATGAGATGCTCGGGCGACGTAATGGCGCTTGAATCAGTTTCGGCTAGCGGGGGATAAAAAGCGGGTGACAGAACAGCGGCGTGAAGGGGGGCAACAGATGCGGAGGGTTGTAGGGACGCAGACTTAGGCAGATCCGACATGGCGAATTTTCCTGTTCATTCGCCCAAGCGCGAGGCTCACATATCCGTTTTCACAACCGGGGCCAGAGCCAGGACTTCCGATCCCACGCGGCCTGCTGCAATTTCACGCAAGGCCACGACGCAAGGTTTATCCTTAGATATTTCGACATAGGAAGCGGACCCCAGTGCTATCTGACGGGCGCGAGCTGTGGCCACTAATGTCAACTCGAAACGGTTGGGGAAGTACTTGATGCAATCGTCGACCGTGATACGTGCCATGGCACCCTCTTATTAATTGGAAAATGAATACAGTACGGGATATAGCTTCTCATCAGGATTCGTCCAGCAAATGGCTGTAGCGCATGAGTTGCCGGTCGGCCCGGATACGCAGTGCCCGTACAACCGACTGGAGATCCAGCAATGCGGTGTCGAAATCGTCGTTGATAATAACATAATCGGCTTCGTGGACATGCTTCAAATCTTCGCGGGCGGCCGCCAGCCGCTTTGCGATTACTTCCGGTGCATCCTTGCCACGCTTCATCAGTCGATCCTGCAGCACACCTATGGATGGCGGCAAGATGTAGATATACGCCATATCCGGGAAAAGCGTTCGTACCTGCCTTGCGCCCTGCCAATCGATCTCCAGCAACACATCGGTGCCGGCCGCACGATTTTTTTCGATCCAGCGCCTGGAAGTCCCGTATAGATTTCCGTATACCTCGGCATATTCAAGAAAATCGTTGCGGACGATCATCGCTTCGAATTCCGCCCGCGAAACAAAAAAATACTCGCGGCCATCGACATCTCCGGGCCGTGGCGGCCGGGTGGTGTAGGAAATCGATAGCCCGATCGCAGACTCGCGTTGCAACAGCGCATTGACCAGACTCGATTTACCCGCGCCAGAGGGGGCGACGATAATGTACAGACAACCCAGTGGGGAAAAGTTGGTCATAGGTATCGATGGCCGCAGCATACGAATCTCTCAAAAAAGCAAGCCATAAAACCACGACCGATACCTTCTTGCCCTTTTAGCCATCTCATTTCCGGGCATGCTCCTATTCGATATTTTGGATTTGCTCGCGCATTTGCTCGATCAAAACTTTCAGTTCTACTGACACATTGGTCACTTCGGTAGCCGCTGATTTCGAACCCAGCGTATTGGCTTCGCGATTCAGTTCCTGCATCAAAAAATCCAGCCGTTTGCCGGCGCTTCCTCCGGCGGTTAAAACTCGGCGGACTTCACTGACGTGAGCCGAAAGGCGATTCAACTCTTCGGCCACATCGATACGCGAAGCAAACAATATCACTTCCTGACGCAAGCGTTCATCGGTGGCGGCCATTGCTTCCTCGAGTTTGGCCGCCAATTTCTGCTGGTAGACATCGACCAATTGTGGAATCAGCGGCGTAACCACCTGCACCAGCTGTTCGATGCGATCCAGACGCTCGACGATCAATGCCGCCAATTTCATTCCTTCGCGCGCGCGCGTGGCATCCAGGTCGGCAAGTGCTGCGGAAAGCATGGAAAACAGCGGCTCCTTAACATTTTCTGCGGTGAGGCTATGATCCGTGGTAATGCCAGGGGCATGTAGCACTTCCCACACCGATAAGGGACGGGCCTGCGGAAATACTGCCAGAATACCAGCCTCTGTTTCCGCCAAACTGGTTAAAGCCGATGTATCAGGAATCAGCGCTTCGGAAGCGACCGTGGCTGCATAGCTCACCCGACAATCGATCTTGCCGCGCGTCAGCTTGGCCGCAACGGCTTCGCGCATGGCGGCCTCCAGTCCCCGCAATTCCTCAGGCACCCGGCACTGGAACTCGAGATAGCGGTGATTAACCGATTTCAATTCCAGCGATAGCCGTCCACCGGGAATTTCTCGGTTTACCACGGCAAAACCCGTCATGCTTGTAATCATGGATAAAATCTTTATGGAAAAAGGTTAATTTAGGGGCTTCAATGACACAGGTTTCTTTACAAGCGCGAGACAAGGCTGGAGAATTATAAAGGAATCGCTGATTCACTTACGCCGCAGAGCTTCTTTTCCGGTGTGAGAATGCAAGCAGCAATCGAAACTTACCGCGCAGCCATTTGCTGCGTGGAGCATAGGAAACAATGGCGTCACAAACCAATCAACCGCTACCGGACGGCTACCAGCTCAACAACTACACGATTGAAAAACTGCTCAGTTCGGGTGGCTTTTCGATTGTGTATTTGGCGCGGGACGACACGGGCGAACCGGTCGCCATCAAGGAATATCTGCCCGCTGCACTGGGATTGCGCAGCAGCGGCGCAGCCGTACGCGTCAATTCCGATGAAAATCTGGCGGTATTCCGCCACGGTCTTAAATGTTTTTTCGAGGAGGGCCGCTCGCTGGCGACCATTTCGCACCCGAATATTGTGCGCGTCGAGAATTTTTTCCGCGCCAACGAAACCGTTTATATGGTGATGAAATACGTGCGTGGACGCACGTTGCAATTCCATATACAGCGTCACCGCCTCGACTTTACTGAGAATTTTATCCGGCGGATATTCATCTATCTACTGAATGGTCTCCGCGAAGTGCATGCCAAGAAACTCCTGCACCTCGATATCAAGCCCGCCAATATTTACGTAACGATGGAAGGCAAACCGGTGCTGCTCGATTTTGGCGCTGCACGGCAGGCCCTGTCTAATGACGCACAACGGCTGCGGCCCATGTATACCGCGGGCTATGCGGCGCCCGAGCAATATCGCGGGCTCGACCAGGTCGGGCCCTGGACCGATATTTATGCGGTTGGGGCAACCATGTATACCGCGCTAGCAGGTACCTATCCCCCTGCCGCGAACGAACGTGAAAAGAAAGATCAACTTATTCCCCTTAAATCGCTGGTCAATCAAACTTATTCGAACGATCTGATTGACATCATCGAATGGTGCATAAACCTCGATTTTCTGGCGCGACCGCAAACCGCTTACGAATTGCAAAAGGCACTGGTCAAAGATGTAACTGAGTTACAGCAGCAACAGGACGAAGGTGAAACTAGTTTTGTAAATAAAATTCGCGCCACTTTGAACAAGAAAATTTTCTGATGCGCTTCACCATTTTTCAGGATAGCCGGATCGGCGGCCGTAGGGTCAACCAGGACCGGCTCGCCTACTCATACAGCAAAGAAGTCCTCTTGATGGTCATTGCCGATGGCATGGGGGGCCACGCCCGCGGTGAAATCGCTGCAGAAATTACCGTAAACACTATCACCAAACGTTTCCAGCAGGACGCGCGTGGCCCCTTGCGCCGCCCGCTGGAATTTCTGGAGAACGCTTTTTTTTCTGCGCATCGCGCTATCGTCGCCTTCGCGGATCAACACGAAATGCTCGAATGTCCACGTACTACTTGTGTAGCTTGCATTGTGCAAAACAACAAGGCCTATTGGGCGCACTCGGGTGATTCGCGCCTCTACACGTTTCGCAATGGCCGACTGGCTGCGGCCACCGTCGACCATTCGCGGGTACAACAACTCATCGATGCCGGACGGCTCACGCGGGAAGAAGCGGCCAGCCATCCCGAGCGCAACAAAATCTATAACTGCCTGGGTGGCGTTTTACCACCACAGGTGGCTCTCGCCGAAGAATGGTTTTTGCAAGTGGGCGATACCATCATGCTTTCGACCGATGGCTTCTGGGGCCCTCTGACATCGCAACTCATTGCCACCCGGCTGCAAAGCGAAAATCTGGTCACGCTCGCACCCAAATTGTTGGAGGAAGCCGAGCACAAAGCAGGTAGCCAATCGGATAACCTGTCCGTGGTCGCCATGACCTGGGAACGCCAGGATGAGGAAGAACCTTCATCCATAACCATTACCTCGACTGTTCCCATGGAGGGATTTAGCACAACCACCAATAGTACGCCGCATAAAGATGTCATGACCGATGAAATCAGCGATGACGACATAACACGTGCGATCCGTGAAATTCAGCATGCCATCAAGAAAGTGCTCAAGTAGAAAATGACCTACCAAGTCGTAACCATTGGAGAATAAATTGATGAGACAAGACGGAAGAAAGTCCGATCAGTTGCGCCCCATTCGCATTACCCGTCATTTCACCATTCATGCGGAAGGTGCAGTGTTGATTGAATTTGGAAACACCAAGGTTATTTGCACCGCAAGCGTCGAGGAACGCGTACCAGCACATAAAAGAGGCTCTGGCGAAGGCTGGGTAACGGCCGAATACGGCATGCTGCCGCGCTCCACCCACACCCGCACCGACCGCGAGGCCGCACGAGGCAAGCAAAGTGGCCGCACCCAGGAAATCCAGCGTTTGATCGGCCGCTCGTTACGCGCTGTAGTCGATTTATCAAAACTGGGCGAACGTACGCTCCAGATCGATTGCGACGTCATTCAAGCCGATGGCGGTACCCGCTGTGCTTCAATAACCGGTGCCTACCTGGCACTACGCGATGCCTGCCAAACATTGGTTACGGCAGGAAGACTGGCGGTTTCCCCCCTGCACGATAGCGTGGCTGCCGTTTCTGTGGGCATGGTCAAAGGTCATGCGCTTCTCGATCTGGATTACGCTGAAGATTCCTCCTGCGATACCGATATGAACATCGTCATGACTGGAACAGGCGGCATCGTCGAAATCCAGGGTTCTGCAGAAGGCATGCCATTTTCAACGCAGCAACTAGAATCATTGCTAGCGCTAGGCCAGACCGGTATCACCGAGTTGACCCTTAAACAACAGGTGGCCTGACGATTCGCAGCATTCGCCTGAAAAAATTCCATGAACAAACTGGTCATCGCCAGCCATAACACAGGCAAGCTGCGCGAATTCGGCGAATTGCTGGCCCCACTTGGCTTCGAACTGGTGCCACAATCCGAGCTTGGCGTACAAGAAGTGGAAGAGCCGTATGACACCTTTATCGAAAATGCGCTGACCAAAGCCAGGCAGGCCATCCGCATGACTGGACTGCCCGCATTGGCGGACGATTCCGGCTTGTGTGTCTTTGCATTGGATGGTGCGCCAGGTGTACGCTCAGCACGCTATGCGGGAGAACCCAAAAGCGATCAACGCAATAACGAAAAACTGGTTGCTACCCTTAACGGCCACCTCGATCGTCGCGCTTTTTATTATTGCGTGCTAGTACTCATGCGTCATGTTAATGATCCGCATCCCTTGATCAGCGAAGGCTGCTGGCAGGGTGAAATTGCTGAAAAGCCGCGCGGATCGGGCGGTTTCGGTTATGACCCCTATTTTTTCCTGCCTGAATCCGATTGTACTGCTGCAGAATTAAGCGCCGAACAAAAGAACCGTATCAGTCATCGCGGCATGGCATTGCAAACCCTGGTAGAAAAGCTGAAAAGTCAATGGCTGTAAGCCACGTGCCCGTGCCAGGTACTGCGCGTTTCTCGCTTGCGGCCCTGCCCCCGCTTTCGCTTTACATCCATATTCCATGGTGCGTGCGTAAATGTCCCTATTGCGACTTTAATTCGCATGAAATACGTGTAGCTAATACAAAAACCACATCAGCTGCACAACAAATTTCATTCACCGAACCGGTACGGCCTCAACTCGCTTCCAGCGATTTACCGGAAACGGAATATATACGCTGCCTGATCGCTGATCTCGAACAGACACTGCCGAAAATATGGGGACGACGCATTGCCACGATTTTTTTCGGCGGCGGAACGCCTAGCCTGTTTTCTGCACAAGCCATCGATACGCTACTTTCAGCGGTACGCGCGCGATTAACGCTGGACCCAGAAGCGGAAATCACTCTCGAAGCCAATCCGGGCACCTTCGAAATAGAAAAATTCCGCGACTTTCGCGCGGCAGGAATCAACCGCTTATCCGTCGGCATTCAAAGTTTCAATGCCACGCACTTACATGCGCTGGGGCGCATCCATAACGCCGACGAAGCTAAGCGCGCCATCGACATCGCACAGACTTATTTCGACAATATCAACCTCGACCTCATGTACGGTTTGCCTGCGCAAACGCTTGCGGAATGCGTTGCCGATATCGATACGGCCCTTTCCTACGCACCTGCGCATTTATCGCTTTACCACCTTACGCTTGAGCCGAATACACTGTTTCACCGCTTCCCGCCTGCATTGCCGGACGACGAGCTAGCTGCCGACATGCAGGCCATGATCACGCAAAAACTGCGGGCAGCTGGTTACGATCATTACGAAACATCCGCCTATGCCCAGCCGGAAAAACGTTCGCGCCACAACCTGAACTACTGGCGCTTTGGCGACTACGTCGGTATTGGTGCAGGGGCGCATGGAAAAATTTCGTTTCCAGACCGCATCGTCCGTGAAGTCCGCTACAAACAGCCCAAAACCTATATGCAACAAGCGTTACAGGGCATGGCGATTCAGGAAAGCAAGGATGTTTCACCTCACGAATTGCCTTTCGAATTCATGATGAATGCCTTACGGCTTGCTGATGGATTTCAAATGGCCTTATTTACCGAACGCACCGGGTTGCCTATTACGATAATAAAACGGGAATTGGCGATTGCGGAAAGCCGTGGCCTGCTCATTCGCGATCATCTGAAGATACAGCCTACTGAGCGGGGCCGACTTTTTCTGAACGATTTATTGCAGATATTTTTAAGCCCTGTTGAGTCTCAAGCAGGTTGACATGCGCGAGTGGTCTTTCAGCCGCGGCCAGTGCATACCTTTCAAGGGATAGGGCAGTATGCTCCTTGATGCGACGCCTCTTGTCTACTTCAGCGTTGGCATACTTGATAAAGGATCATTTTGGTGCTTTCCCTTCTTTAATAATTTTTTCAAGTAATTGTTTAGTGACCGTTCCTGTCTTTTGGTAAACCAGCTTTCCACTTGGATCGTATATAAAAGTCGTAGGCAACCCTTTCATTTTTCCAAAAGTTTTTTCCGACCCCTCATCACCTAGCACCAAAGGATAAGTCAGCCCTACCTTTTTGGCGAAAGCGCTGACTTGCTTCGCATCGTCCCAATCCTGTGCTATCCCGATTACATGAACCTGACTGCCCTGTTCTTTGGCAAAAGAGGCGATATCGGGAATTTCCTTAATGCAAGGCGCGCACCAAGTCGCCCAAAAATTTACAACGACCCATTTATTTTTAAGCTCGGCAAGCTGGTGTATTTTGCCTTCAGTATCCTTTAGGGAAAAAGCGTAGCCGGATCCACAGGTAAAAAAAAGCAGACCCCAAAATATTCCTGCTCGATAAAATCGCATAAACAATACTTTCCATTCAAACCGAATAAAATCAAATACGATAAGCATAATGATAAATCCAATTGTTTTGTAGGAGAATTGTATGACACTAAGCCTTAGTGTTCCTGCACCACGTTCTTTGAGTAAAGAAGCCGAAACCAGCCCTAAAAAAGCAAAACAATGGGTGGAGACGTTACCCTTGACCAAGGCAGTGGAATCGGCACATCAGATGATTCACGCCATCGAGGCTTTGAATCGCGTAAAACTGCCTGCCGAAGAGCGGATGGTATTGATCGATATTTATCGGCCCACCATTGCCACAATATTGGAAGAGCTGGAAGCGATTTATTCGCATAGTGCGGTTCCCCTGCCCGCTAAACCACGCGAAGCATTTAATTTGAGCCGTCAACTTCTCATCGAATGCAGCTACACATACAAAATATTGCTGCTAGATAAAGTGGACAAACGAATTCTGTTTAATGCTAAAAAATCGTTGCCGCCGCTAATATATCGCGTGTTTGAGTGCCTGCAAGGTTTGGTATTGCAAAATTACAAAACCTATCAGCCGGCACCGCCCGGCGTATGGCAGGAAATGCATCAGTTATATGAGTATGCCGAAATGCAGGCGCTGCTCAACGAAATGATTGAAAACAACACCAAAAGCACACTGGCTGATATCTATCATGAAACTGCAATGATTGCGCTTGCTGATCCGTACCGGTTTAAACCTTCCGACATTGAGCGGATTATCGTCTTGATCAAGCAAAATCGGGGCATGATCGATATTCATGCTCCAAAAGCAGAAACCGCGTTGGCAAAGTGCTTTATCATCGAACTGGACACAGACCATCCACCCAAAATGCTGATTCCTGGCCACAAAATCGGGCAAAAGCTGCGTGTAATTAATACTCACCGACTAGTCGAACGGCTTGGCCAAGCTGTAAAGAAAGGAGCGACAAGCGGAGTAGCAGAGAAAAAGCGTGCTTCTCTTGAAGTAGAAGATCTCATGTTATGCTTGATTCAACTATGGGGGAACCCTTCTCAGCGCCAATCTTCTCGCACGCAAATGGAGTCAGGTATAGCACTATGTTGCGGCATACGGGCCATTGCACATTTCATTGAACAAGATGCGAGGGAAGACATCGACGCAGAAATAGATATCGAAGCCATCCGAGTTGGACACACCATTCCATTGCTTAAAATTCCCCAAGATCCGCTCTCTCAACAATTGGGCATCGAAAAATCACTTGTAGTAAATCAAAGCGTGAATGGTTTGCGCCTGCAGCGAGATCCTCTCGGCAAGCTCGATATCAAGATTGGGGAAGTAGTGGGGGTGCGCTTTATCGGAGCCTCATCCTGGCATATTGGTGTAGTACGCTGGCTGACCTTGCTTGAAGAAACCATACTGGAGTTCGGTGTAGAACTGATTGCAAATTCAGCCACCGCCATAACCATCGAACCCACACTGAGTGCAGCCAAACCGCAACCTGCGCTATTACTTGCTTCGGAGCAGGCTGAACTTCCTCCTGATGAATTGCTGACCTTGCCTGATACCTTTAATGATTTGCGTGAATTCAGACTGAACGATGGCGACAAGAATTTCAAGGTGCGTGCCCTCACGCTGGTCGAAAAAAGTTCACGATTCGATTTATTTCAATTCAAACCTTCTTGATCACCTTCTTTTATGAATTAACATGCATTTGTTCGGAAAAGAATTTTGACAACGGGATACGCATCCCTTGCTCGATATAAGTTTCCAGGTTTCGCAGAATGATATTAAGATGCGGATTATTCGTGAGATTATGAAGCTGGCCTTCCAGAGCGAACTGCCGGTATACCTCATCCAGTGTAATTTCTCCAGCTGGTCGCGCCAGACTATAACTGCCTGATGATTCCCGTACCCATCCCGATTCGATGAGACGATCCAGTATATCTTCGGCATGGTCGATCGGCATGGGTACGAGGCGTCGCAACTCGCGCAGGCTCAATTTTTGCGCTGTCCAGTCTGCACGAATTAACGCTTGAAGCAGGGCAAGCGCTTCTCCCAATTGCTCGATCGGTGTGGAATCGGTCGTACCTTTGCCGGTACGAAAATAGGAAAGTGTGGCACTGATTTCCGCGCCGATAAGCACCACCATCCAGCAACAATAAATCCAAAGCAAAAAAATCGGAACACTGGCAAATGTGCCATAGATCAAGCGATAAGTAGGGACAAGCGATACATAAATCACAAAGGCACGCTTGACTAGCTCGAACAGGATGGCCGCCACCAGAGCGCCTATCCAAGCGTGTAGTGAGGGTACATGTCGTTTGGGGGCCAGACGATAGGCCAAAAACAAAGCCAGCGTACTCAGCAGAATGGGAACCATCTTTAACAGGAAATCGTGAAACAAAGGCAACACATGATCGAAGCGGCCTACCCAGTGGATCAAAAACAGGGTTAGCATCAAACTGGCGCCGATCAAAACGGGTCCCAGTACGAGCAAAATGCCATAGACCAACCAGCGCTTCAGCCACGAGCGCTTCCGGCGTGTGCGCCAGATCGTGTTAAAAGTTGAATCAATCGTCGAAATCAGTAACAAGCCCGTTACACCGAGCAACACCAGACCTAATGTCGTGAGCTGTGCCGCATTGCCCGCGAATTGCTCCATATAAACGCTAATCATTCGGGCACTGACTTCGGGAACCAAATTACGTTCGATAAATAATTTTGCCTGTTCGACAAGCTGGGCGAAAAAAGGAAACGGGGCCAATACGGTCAATGTGACCGTAATAACCGGTACCAGCGACAGCAGTGTCGTGTAGGTCAAACTGCCAGCTGTCTCAATGCAGTGGTCCTCAAAAAAACGCCGTGTGATAAACACAGCATAGTGGTAAATTCGCTGCGGCCAATAAAGCATAAAAGGGCATTTAAAAATAAGATGGCTCAGTATAATTGAGCCTTCTTCATTGCCGAAGCCTTTCATCATGGTCGAAATTCTTGTTTTGTATTACTCGCGCTCGGGTTCGGTGCGTGAGCTGGCAGAGCATATTGCCCGTGGAGTGGAGAGTGTGCCGGGCATGGCGGCACGTGTGCGTACGGTGCCCAAAGTTTCCACGGTATGCGAAGCCACGGAACCGGAAATTCCCGATAGCGGTCCGCCGTATATCGAGGCGCGTGACCTGGCCGAATGTGCAGGGCTGGCTATGGGCTCTCCAACCCGCTTCGGCAATATGGCTGCGCCGTTGAAATATTTTCTGGATGGTACGGGAGGGCAGTGGATGAGCGGCGCCCTGGTTGGCAAACCGGCCTGCGTGTTTACTTCCTCATCCACCATGCACGGCGGGCAGGAATCGACGCTGCTAACTATGATGGTGCCATTGCTGCATCACGGTATGCTGATTGTGGGTTTGCCTTATACCGAGGCCGCACTAAATTCAACGCGAGAGGGCGGCACGCCTTATGGCGCTAGTCATGTGTCTGGCACTGGCAATATGTTTCCGGTTTCAGAAACAGAAAAAAAACTGGCCTTCGCGCAAGGTAAACGTCTTGCGGAAGTCGCGGCGAAACTGGGAACCTCTGATTAAATTCTCCATGAGCCACCTTGCCGGATTACAAGCGGCCTGCGTCGCGAGCCTGATTGCACTCATCGTACTCGGCATTGTGTGGGAAGGCATGGCAGCGCCTTTGCGCAGCGGGGGCTCCTGGCTGATTTTAAAAGTGGTGCCGCTGCTGTTTCCCCTGTTCGGCCTGTTGCGCGGAAAACGCTATACCTTTCAGTGGAGCGCGATGTTTATTCTTTTTTATTTTGTTGAAGGGGTAGTGCGCGCGTGGTCGGATAAGGGGTTGTCGGCTGTATTCGCATTGGTGGAAGTGGTGTTGACAGTCATTTTTTTCATCGCGGCCATTTTGTATGCCCGGTATGCCTCATCGGCTGGGGGTCGAAGGAATCTCTGATTCAGAGGTTCCTTAATTAGCCACGCCGTGCCTTGAGAAAACCCACCAATACCGGAATCAAACTGAGCACAATGATCCCGATGACCAGCAAGCCTTGATTTTGTTTGATGATAGGCACATTGCCGAAAAAATAGCCAAGGTAAACCAGCGAGCCTACCCAGAGTGCGGCACCAACCAAGGTATAGGTAGTAAAAGTGCTTTTGGACATGGCGCCTAGCCCGGCCACGAAGGGGACATAAGTGCGCAAGAAAGGAACAAAGCGCGCCACAATCACTGCGGGCCCGCCCCATTTTTCGTAAAAGGCATGGGTTTTTTCCAGGTACCGAGGATTCAACCAGCGTGAATTTTGATCGATGAAATAACGCTTGCCGAAAAAACGTCCGATTGCATAATTGCTGAGATTACCCAGCACAGCAGCAACGAACAGCAGGGCAACGAGCACATGGACGTTCATGCCCCCCAACGCGGCTAATGATCCGGCAATAAAAAGCAAGGAGTCCCCGGGCAGAAAAGGGGTGACCACCAAACCAGTTTCGCAAAAAATAATCAGGAACAGGACTAAATAAATCCACACTCCGTAATCCTGTATCAGGATAGCAAGATACTTATCCAGATGCAGGATCAGATCGATCAGGGTGGCCAGCCACTCCATGAGAAAGATATGCCGAGAGAATCAGGGCGCGGCGGAAATAACTTCACTCTCTTGCTTCTTTTCCGGCTTCACAAAATCCTCGCGCGATACCCCCAGATACTTGGCGATCGGGCAGGCGACCAACACTGAGGAATAAATACCGAAGCAAATGCCGATAGTCAGTGCCAGCGCGAAATAAAACAGACTGGCTCCACCGAAAATCAGCATGGCCAATACCATCATCTGGGTGGTGCCATGAGTAATAATGGTGCGCGAGATGGTGCCGGTGATCGCCGCATCGAAAATTTCACTGGTAGTCGCTTTGCGCATCTTGCGGAAATTTTCCCGTGCGCGGTCGAAAACCACCACTGATTCATTGACCGAATAACCGAGAATCGCCAGCACCGCCGCCAGTACGGGCAGGGAAAACTCCCACTGGAAAAAGGCGAAAAATCCCAGAATGATAATCACGTCGTGCAAGTTGGCGATGATGGTGGCCACGGCAAAACGCCACTCAAAACGGATGGCCAGATAAACCATGATGCCCAGGCACACAAACAACAGTGCCAGCCCGCCATCGGTGGCCAGTTCCTTGCCGACCTGACTGCCCACGAATTCCACGCGCTTCAATGCCGCACTTTTATCTGCCGTGGTGAGCGCCTTCATGACCGTATCGCTCTGCTTCTGCATGGCGTCGTTCTGGTTCAGACTGCCTTCGCTGAGCTTCAGCGGCAGGCGGATCAACACATCGCGCGAGGAGCCGAAGTTCTGCACCTGTATATCGTTGAAGCCGTTTTTTAGCAGTGCGCTGCGAATGCTTTCCGGTTCAGCCGCATGGTCGTAGCTCACCTCCATGACTGTGCCGCCGGTGAACTCGATTGAAAAATGCAGCCCGCGGGTGGCCAGAAAAAACACCGCTAGCAAAAACGTGATGAACGAAATCGCGTTGAAAATCAGCGCATGGCGCATGAAGGGAATAGATTTTTTGATGCGGAAAAATTCCATGATGGGTTCTTTCTGTCTCTCTATTTATCTCGTAGATTTAAACTTTAGCTTCAGTTTTATGCCAATTGACATTGCCAATGGAAAGTTTTGCCACCTTCTTGCGGCCGCCATAAATCAGATTCACCAGCCCGCGCGAGACCATCACGGCGCTGAAAATCGAAGTCAGAATCCCCAGGCAATGCACAATGGCAAACCCGCGCACCGGCCCGGAACCCCAGATCAGCAGCGCCAGTCCGGCAATCAGCGTGGTGATATTTGAATCGAGAATCGTATCGAAGGCACGGTCGTAGCCGGTCTGGATCGCCATTTGCGGCGACATGCCGTTGCGCAACTCCTCACGCACCCGTTCATTGATTAGCACATTGGCGTCAATCGCCATCCCCAGCGTCAAGGCAATAGCGGCAATACCCGGCAGGGTCAGCGTGGCTTGCAGCATGGACAACAGTGCGATCAGGAAAAGCAGGTTAGCCGCCAGGGAAACAACCGAAACTGCACCGAACAGCATGTAGTAGACCACCATGAAAACGGCGATCAGGGCAAAACCAAACAGCAATGAATTCTTGCCCTTGGTGATGTTCTCCGCCCCAAGACTGGGGCCGATCGTGCGTTCCTCGATAATCTCCATGGGCGCGGCCAATGCACCGGCGCGCAGCAGCAGGGCCAGATTCTTGGCTTCAGGCGTGGTGAATGAGCCGGAAATATAAAAGCGGCTACCAAATTCGCCATTGATATTGGGCCAGGTGAGAACTTCGGGCTTGCCCTTTTCGATCAAAATCATCGCCATGCGCTTACCCACGTTTTCGCGCGTGGTTTGCGTCATCACCCGTCCACCCGCGCCGTCCAGTGTCACATTTACAATGGGGCGACTGGTTTGCGGATCAAATCCCGGTTGTGCATCGGTGATCTTGTCGCCCGTAATCACGATTTGTTTTTTGACCAGCACGACCTCGCCAGTTGAAGCAAACATTTTTTCCGTGCCGAAAGGGGTGGGCTCGGTGCGGTAGCGCTCGAAACCGTCGCTGCCGATATGCTCCTCTGCGGCCATACGCAGCTCCAACGTGGCCGTGCGCCCGATCACATCCTTGGCGCGCGCCGGATCTTGCACACCGGCCAACTGGATCAGAATGCGGTCCGCACCTTGTTGCTGCACAATGGGCTCGGAAACGCCCAATTCATTCACCCGTTTACGCAGCGCCGTAATGTTTTGCTGTAGCGCGTTTTCGCGCAGCTTGGTCACCGCTTCAGGTTTCAGTGTAGCGGTTAGTAAAAATTCCTCGCCGGACTGCGAATCCTTCAACTGAATATCAGGATACTGTGCGGCAATTTCATTTTGCGCCGCATCCAGAGTGGGGCGCTCCTTAAAACGCACCACCACCTTCTCGCCTTCGCGCGACAACCCGCTGTAATAAATCTTTTTATCGCGCATCAGCGAGCGGAATTCGCCTTGATAACGGTCGATATTTTTATCCATCGCCGTTTTCATATCCACCTGCATCAGGAAATGCACCCCACCGCGCAAATCGAGGCCGAGATACATCGGTTGTGCGCCGATACTGGTCAACCAGGCTGGCGAATTGGAGAGCAGATTAAGCGCCACGATATAACCCGCGCCGATCTTGGCCTGAATTGCATCGCGTGCTTTCAACTGATCGTCGGTGCTGGTAAAACGCACCTTCAGGGCTTCACCATCAAGGAAAATGCCGGTATTGGTGATATTTGCAGTCTTGAGCGCTTCTTCAACCTGCGTACTCAGGGCCGCGTCGACCTTGTTATTGCGCAGGCCCGAGATTTGTACTGCCGGCACCTCGCCGAACAGATTGGGCAGCGCGTAAAAAAAAGCCACCACCAGCGCAATAGTGATGACCGCATATTTCCAGACCGGATACTTATTCATCAAAACCTCTTAATTTTTGCGAAAAAATACAGCAAACAGGAAAATCATGGATGCGTGATCATGCCAGCAGCGGAGGCAGGTGCCTTACTTGATCACATCGTGATAAGTGCCCTTAGGCAGCAGCATGGTGACAGCCTGCTTCTGGATATGAATCACCGTCCCGTTCGCCACTTCCAGCCCGATATAGGTATCGCTCATGCGCACAATCTTGCCGATGATCCCCATGGCGATCACCTCATCGCCTTTTTGCAGGCCTTCAACCATGGTTTTGTGCTCTTTCGCCTTGCGCATTTGCGGGCGAATCATCATGAAATACAGCAACACGAACATCAATACAATGGGTAACAGGCCGAACAAACTGCTTTCACCGCCGGCCTGGCCGGCTGCCTGTGCATAGGCGTAACTAATCATGGGGGAGATTCTCCGAAAAGTATGGGCTCGAGATTTGGGTTTTTACGCACTTTTCAAGTGCCGGATTGCTGGATCGAGCGCAACGTCAAAACTGCGCCAGTATAACATGCCGCCCCTTCGGCCTTTTGCTGTCCCAATGGGCTGCCCCGATGTGCGTATTGCGCGATGTCGAGCCTGGGAATAGGGTGCGGTTGATCGCAATGCCGGGGCAAACCTTAAGCGAAAATAGACTTCTTTCGAAACTGTCGCGCGCGAAGACAAGCGCATGGCGGCGAAAAACCGGAGTTTACAAGGAAGTAAATGACAGCCGATGAGTGTTTTGAATCTGACTGCGCCATTTGTCCGGGAGCTGCGCCGCATCGGCAAACTCCGGCCATCGCTTCACTGTAGTTGTCACCTCATCGATGATCGCTGTCGCCCGCCCACGCTTCATCAGCGCGCCCTTGGCGCACGCTTCAAAATCCGCCATCGTGAAACCATCACGCTTGCCATTCAGCGTCATCTGGTGCGTCACCGTCCATACCCCGGCGGGGTTGTAGCTGTAGGTGACATCGAATGCGGGGGCAAGCGCCCATTCGCCTTGCTTGTTCATCAGAAAAGCGATGTTCTTCACATGGTCATCCTGATTACGCGCAACGATGTTGAAAACCATGCGGCGAAACTGCTCCTCCACAGCAGCCATCGGCAAACCGAGCTGGCGGATGATCAACATCGCCTGTTCATAAGCGTATGCCCCGGCGTGATTGAAATCGAAATGCGCCAGCGCGCACAGCGATTGCATATGCAGCTTCTCGCCACCGGCCAGCCGGTCAAAGCGGCGCGTCATGAAATGTTGTCGGCCATTTTCTTCCAGCAAACGGCATTCGGTCATGGTGATGCCCGCCGCCTTGGCCATCAGGTGGTACGCATATTCGATTGCGCCATAACCCCGAGGGTCTTCCAGTTCTTTGTCTTTGTTGCCAGTCACCCCATCGAATTTCAGCAGCCAGTACTCGAAGCCTTCGCCAGCGGCGATCTGGCCGGAGCGGATTTCATTCGTCGCCGGATTCCATGCAATCACCGCCTTCGCACGTGCGCCGCCCGCAGAGGTGCCCACCTGCAGAATGTCACGCAGCGCCTTCTCCTTTTCCGCATCGTGAAAATGTGCGTGCAGTTCATTCCGGTGCGTGAGTACCTCGCTCGCCAATCGAACCAGGGCATCCACATCGACTGTCGCGGCTTTGCGCAGTCTGGGGCCCAACACCGGCGCAAACTCCAGCGCACCCATGCCGCGTGTCCCTGTATAACAAAGGCGCTCCACCGCGTTAAAACTCTCTGGCGTGCGCCCCTGTGTCGCCAGCCAGGCATCGATGAGCGCATTGCCGAATTTGTCCGGCAGCGAATCCGCCAGCAACCCCGGCAGGCCATGAAACGTTTCTTTTGGCAACGCGGGAAATTTGAATACCTGCCCGCCTAACGGCATCGCGACCGGCGAAACCTCGATACTGCTGCGGGCAAAGGCCGGATCGTACTGGAATGCAGCAATGTCCTGCCCCTCGTCAAGCGACACCGCGCCAATCGTCCGGCCCCATAGTCGCACTTCCGCGATGGTCACGACTGATTCCCAAACTTAATTTGCCGGCTTCGCCTTGCCGTATTACTCAACCTGTCTGCGGCTTGCCTTCGGGTCATTTTTGATTAGAAATGGAATCACCCCACGTCCATTTCTTTTCTGTACTTGGTGTGGACTTTTTCCCGGTGGCGCGCTGCCGCTTCCGCTCCCGTTCCCTCTGCCGCAACTGCGCCATCGGGCTGGGCGTGGGTTCCGGCAGAATGTTTTCAAAACGTTCCAGCACGCCAAGCGCCCGGCACACTCTCAAAAATCCCGAAAGCTGCGTGGCCACCTCGCCCGCTTCCAGCCGCTCGATGGTTCGCTTCGATACCCCCGCTTCCTCAGCCAGCGCAGCCTGCGTGAAGTTGCGCTCGATGCGCAACTGGGCCAGCCGCCCGCCAAGCTCGTGAAGTACCGCCTGATCGGCTAATTGTGATGAAATTTTCATAATTCGCCTAATATGGCGGATAAATGGATAAATTGCAACTTATTTCGTCTTAAATGGCGAAATAAATTTAAGTAGCCACTTATGGCGAAATATTAATAATAATCACTATATTTCGCCATAAGTGACGATTTATAAAGCAAAAAATATATAAGACACTTGCAACAGTTTTAAATTGAATTTTGTGCTGATACCAAAAATCTCCGCAGACAGGTGGCGTATTGTTTCCGCATCATTGAAAAAACTCTTTGGCATGCGTTCCCAGGGATGACTTTTGGTGCATGCCCCGGCAATCAGCCGGGCCTGCGAATCGTTCAATTGAGGTCCGTTAGACGCATAATTGAAATAGGTAATTTCATCGGGGATGTCGAACAAATGCCGTTATTTGGCGCGCTTTTTCAAGCATTTCTGCTCCAAACGCCGCGCCCAGAGCGGACTTTTAATAACTGATGTTACGCACTGCAGAGGAGAAACATTTTTACCGGAAAAGCCATTTTCATAGGGAAGCCGCTTCGCCTGCGCGTAACATCAATTAATAATAAATATGAGGGTTTTCAGCCGCGCGTTAACGAGCGTACTGAATGTATCGATAGCGGTATTGAGCATGCAATGTGAAGACCAACGTGTTAGTTGAGGGTGTGTTGAACATAATTATTTGTGTGTTTTGGTCGGTTGCTTATGCAACCCTGTTATAAACGAAAGCCTAGCATACACGCACAAAGAAAGCCCAGCCGGTTTGCCCAGATAATAGAGCGGCCGTTTAATCCAGCGGCAATTTCATAATCAATTCGCCCATATCTTCCTCGCCGGTGCGGGCAAAGCCCAGGCGGTTGTAAAAGTGCTCGGCGTTGCCGTCGCTGGGTACAAACGAAAGCACCATGTTTTTCGCGCGCGGTCGGGTGCGGGCGTGTGCGATCAATAGGCGCAGCGCTTCCTCACCGTACCCCTGTTTTTGATGTTGCGCATCGATCATGAAACGCCACAGGCTGACGTAAGACTCGCCCTGATAAAGCTGCGGTTCGCAATCGGGAACCTGTGACCAGTCTTCCAGCATGGCGAATCCCACCGGCGTGTCGCCGGCATAGATGGCGCGAAACCACGCCTCGGGGTGAAAGTAGGCCTGCGCAATTGAAAACGCGTTGGGTGCGACCAGCTTTTCCTGGTCGGGACTAACTTTGAGTTTGCAAATATCGCGCACCGTGTCGCGACTAACGGGGCGCAGGCTGACGAGTGGAGTGGGAGGCATGGGTTTGTGGTTCGTTAAGAGAAATATTGTTTTATGTGATTTCAGATTGTCTTTTTCATTTATCCACTGAGCGGCGGATAGGACAAGGCAATGCCCAAAAATAGGGTGGCACCCAGCCAGTTGTTATGTAAAAACGCTTTGAAGCAACCTTCCGCTGTACGTGTGCGAATCAAGGTGTAATGGTAAAAGGCGATGCCCGTGGCGATCAGCAGCCCGAGGTAAAACGGTGCGCGAATATGCAGCATGAAGCCGATAACAGCCAGCAGGCTGAGCATGAGGCCGTAGCACAGCATGATGATGGTGACGTCGTGGCGGCCGAACAGCAGGGCGCTGGTTTTGATGCCGATTTTGGCATCGTCTTCACGATCGACCATGGCGTATTCGGTGTCGTAGGCGATGGTCCAGAAGATGTTGGCCAGCAACAGCAACCAGGCCACCAGCGGCACCCGGCCGGTGATGGCGGCAAACGCCATGGGGATGCCAAAGCCGAAGGCGATGCCCAGGTAGGCTTGGGGCATGACGAAAAAGCGTTTGGTGAACGGGTAGGTGGCGGCCAGAAAAATCGCAACGAACGAGAGTTTGATCGCCAGCGGTTTGAGCATCAGCACCGCCAGTGCAAATGCACAGGCAGCAAAAATAGCGGCGATCGCCAGCGCCTCCCACGGTGCAATGCGGCCGGTGGCCAGCGGGCGCTGCGCGGTGCGTGCGACCTTGCCGTCGATATCGCGGTCGGCGTAATCGTTGATGGCGCAGCCTGCCGAGCGCATGAGCACGGTACCCACGCCGAAGACGACCAGAATGCGCCAGTCGGCCACGCCACGTGCGGCCAGCCACAAGCCCCACAGAGTAGGCCACAGCAGCAGCAGGATGCCGATCGGCCGGTCAAGGCGGATCAGTTTTTCATACAGATCGATACGTTCGAGAATGGCTTTCATTGTTTTATCAGGCTTGGCTGATTCGTTCATCGCTCATCGGTGATTGGTCAGTACGTTCATATTTTTAACTGATGTTACGCGCGGCTGAAGGAAAACCTTTTTTCCGGAAAAACAAATATCACAGTCGTTTTGCTTTTCCATCACTTCACGGCTTCAACCATCCACGATCAGACTTCCCCCTTTTTTAAAGGGGGATCGAGGAGGATTTTCGGTGCTTGTTGCTGGTTGAGCGACCGTAAATCTCCCCTCCGCCCCTCTTTTTCAAAGAGGGGAACCCAAGCGGAAATTCTTTCACAGATTTGCCATTTCATAGAAACACTGCTTTGCTTCTGCGTAACATCAGTTTTCAACCATTATCGTTTGCACACGGGCATTTCTGCTACAAATACTTCGCTGACCAGCAACGGCCGGCCTGCTTTAAGAAACACGCTGCGTCGTGCCCATAAGCTGGGCGGCAAATCCCCCACTATTTTTTGCGCGCGCCGGTATAGCGGGTGGCGCGCGTCGATTTTTTTGTATTCCATCGGCAGCCGCGCCACAGCCGGATCAGCAAAAAGCATTTCCGCCAACGGGCGGCTGCCCAGCTTGCTCAGTCCGCGCCAGACTTTGCGTAAATCATGGGTTGCCGCCACACTGTGGGCAAATACCAAGGGGTGCTCCGCATCGCACAGCAGCACTTCGCGCACTACGGCGCGCTGGCCGTGGCGTAATGATATTTCACGCCTTTCGTCGCGCGTGGGGCGCGCCAAGTCTTGTTTGATGCGCCGCAGTTTAAAGCGGGGAAAGTGCGCCACGATGCGCGCGGTGAGCGAGCCGCGGTCGGTCAGCCAGGCACGCAGGGTGCCGAAGCGCGCATGGGCCGCACTGGGCGGCACGGTGCGCCAGGCATCGGGACGCATGAGGCGAAAAGTTCTCATGCTTTCAAAAAATGCTGTTTGCTACCCAGCCAGCGCGCCAGATGTTTTTCGGCAGCGGTCGGATCATCGCGCAATAATTGCGCAGCGGCATCGCGCGCCAGTTCCAGCAAATCGAGATCGCGCTCCAGATCGGCGAAGCGCAACAGCGGCGCGCCGGATTGTCGTGCGCCTAAATATTCGCCGGGGCCGCGCAACAACAGATCCTGTCGGGCGATTTCAAAACCATCGGTATTTTCGTAAATTATTTTCAGGCGCGCGCGCGCATTTTCGGAAAGCGGCGTTTCATACAGCAGGATGCAGGTGCTCGATTGCGCGCCGCGCCCCACGCGCCCGCGCAGTTGATGCAATTGCGCCAGGCCCATGCGTTCGGCGTGCTCGATCACCATCAGCGTGGCATTGGCTACATCGACGCCGACTTCGATGACGGTGGTGGCGACCAGTAGCTGGATGTCGTAGGCGACAAAGGCGGCCATTACGGCATTTTTTTCTGCGGGTTTCATGCGCCCATGCACCAGCCCGACTTTTAATTCGGGAAACGCGGCCTGCATGTTTTCAAAAGTGTCGATGGCGGTTTGCAATTGCAGCGTGACGGACTCTTCGATCAGCGGACACACCCAATAGGCCTGCGCTCCGCCCGCGCAAGCGGCGCGGATGCGCGCCAGTACTTCGTCGCGCCGTGCGCTGGCGACCAGCCGGGTGGTGATGGGTGTGCGGCCCGGCGGCAGCTCGTCGATCACCGATACGTCGAGGTCGGCGAAGTAGCTCATCGACAACGTGCGCGGGATCGGTGTGGCGCTCATCATCAGTTGGTGCGCTTCGTATTTCTGACTTTTGGCTTTTTCGCGCAGTGCCAGGCGCTGGCTGACGCCAAAGCGGTGCTGCTCATCGACGATGGCCAATCCCAGTTTGGGGAAAACAATGTGTTCCTGAAATAAGGCATGGGTACCGATGGCCAGTTGCGGCGCGCCTTCGGCCAGCGCGACAATAGCAGCGCGCTTTTCTGCGGCCTTCAGCCCACCGGCCAGCCAGGTGACGGTTACTCCCAGCGGTTCAAGCAGGGCGGCGAGTTTGCGATAGTGCTGCTCGGCCAGCAATTCGGTCGGGGCCATCAAGGCGGCCTGATAGCCATTGTCGATTGCTTGCGTCGCGGCGAGGGCGGCCACCACGGTTTTGCCGCTGCCCACGTCACCTTGGAGCAAGCGCTGCATGGGGTGGGGGGCAGAAAGGTCGCGGGCGATTTCCTGCACCGCGCGTCGTTGCGCGCCGGTGAGGCCGAAGGGCAGCGATTGCGTTAGCGCCGTGGTCAGTTTTCGTTTATCCGCCAGCCGTGGCGCAGATTTGGTATCGCGCAAGGCGCGTGCTTTTTTCATCGCCAGCTGTTGCGCCAGCAGCTCGTCGAATTTGACCCGCCGCCAGGCGGGCTGGGTGCGCTCAGCCAATGCATCGAGCGAGGCATCCGGTGGCGGCTGGTGCAGGTAACGGACGCTGACATCGAAATCGTCGAGTGCGGCGCGCTGGCGAATGGGCACGGGCAGCGAATCGTCCAGCTGCACCTTGGACAGCGCACGGGTAATCAGCTGGCGCAGCTGTGTTTGCGAAAGCCCTGCGGTGGTGGAATAAACAGGGGTCAGCGAATCGGGAACCGGATCGCCCTCGCGCACGATGCGGTAGCGCGGGTGAACCATTTCAGCACCAAAAAAGCCGTTGCGTACTTCACCGAATAATCGCAGTCGCTTGCCGGGCGCCATTTGCTTGATTTGACTGCCGTAAAAATTGAGAAAGCGCAGATAAAGTTCGTCTTCGCCATCGCGCGCTTTCACCACCAGCTGACGACGCGGACGATAGGCGATTTCACTATGAACGATTTCGGCTTCCACTTGCGCCGCAATGCCTTCGCGGCAATCCTTGAGCCGGGTGATGCGTGTTTCGTCCTCGTAACGGATAGGCAAATGCAGCACCAGATCCCACTCGCTTTGCAAACCCAGCTTGGCGAGTTTTTGCGCCAGCGTAGTGGCCTTGCCGCCGCTCGGTGCGGACGCGATAGGCAAAGGTGAGGCACGCGGCTTTTTTTCGGCAAGGGGCACAGGTCAGAGAGGGAGGCAATGGGTCTGCGCGAATTGTACCCTTGCCTTGCTATGCCTTATACATTAGGTCGCCTCCCAATGGGAGCATTGACACCAGTTATTCCGCGAAAGCCAGAATCCAGTGTTGTTGGATGCACTCAATTTATTTTTTGCCAGCCGAAGAGACGACCAGCACGCCATCCATTTCCACCGCCGCGCCGCGTGGCAGCGAGGCCACGCCAACCGCTGCGCGTGCGGGATAAGGTGCGGTGAAGTAGGTCGCCATGATCTCGTTTACTTTGGCAAAGTTGCCCAGATCGACCAGAAAAATATTGAGCTTGACGATGTCGTTGAGCGAGCCACCCGCTTCGAGACAGACTGCGGCGAGATTATCAAATACGCGTTTGACCTGATTTTCAAACCCCTCGACCAGTTGCATGGTTACGGGGTCGAGCGGGATTTGGCCCGAAAGATAAACGGTGTCGTTCACCTTAACAGCCTGCGAATAGGTGCCGATTGCGGCCGGGGCGTGCGATGTGGAAATAGTCTGTTTGGTCATAAAAAGAGCCTTCTGGTCGTGATTAATATGGAATGTGCGATGAGGAATCGAATTGGCCCGGCATTATCTGCGTTGATTCGTGATGGACCCTGCACTGCACAACGCAAGAATACGCCACACATTTTAGGGCAGGCGATTCAGAATGGCACGAGGATGAAGCGCATTTGACGAATTGCTGCACCCGCAGCATTTTATTAAACAATATTGAAACCGTTAATTAACAAAATAGCAGTGTTCTTTTAATACAAAAACGATCAGAATAATTTTCATAAAAAATAATTGATCGAGAGGAAGGAATTCTTTACGTTAATTCTTGATGGCGATGTGTTGCAAGCCGATCGCCATTTTCTGTTCACGTCATTTATTAGCAAATCCTCGCTCCGCAAACAAGAAAATCGCTTATCCGGTTTTGGATAAAAGGCGAACGCAAAAAAAACCGGTAAAAGCCGGTCGATGCATACAACAACGACACCCAACAACACTAAAAGCAGGACTGTTGTTTCATCAATGCATCATCAACACGGAGGAGATTCTATGAAAATTTTTAATCCCAAACAATTGGCTTTAGCTGTATCGTTAGCCATAACTGCAAACCATGCTTTTGCAGTTGCAAACGGTGTTCCGATCGTCGTATCCAACTTTGGCAATGCGCGCACTGTGGCCGTTCATCTATTTGAGTGGAAATGGAAAGATGTGGCCAAAGTCTGTGAAACTACACTCGGCCCTAATGGATTTGCCGCCGTACAAATTTCACCACCGAATGAGCATGCACTGATCCAGGATCCCAAAGGGAGCTCAAATTTTCCCTGGTATCAGCGTTATCAGCCAGTGAGTTATAAGCTCAATTCGCGTAGCGGAACCGAAGCCGAGTTGCAAAATATGATTACGCGCTGCAACGCGGCTGGTGTCGATGTATATGCCGACGCGGTGATTAATCATATGACCAATTTTTTTATTAACCCGATTGCCCCATCCAATTACATACTGGATGCAAGCAATACCAAAGGCCTGGGATCAGCAGGGTCAACATTTACCAAATATGATTATCCCGCATTGGGATTTAACTCGAGTAATTTCCACGCCTGTATGGTGGATATTTACGATTACCCTGGCAATGCCAACAATAACGTCAGAGATTGTGAATTAGGCTCATTAGCTGATCTTAATACCGGGCAAGATAGTGTGAGAACCATTCAGGCTGCTTACCTAACCAAGCTTTTTGATATGGGGGTGAAAGGGTTCCGTATTGATGGCGCCAAACATATCAATCCAGAGGAAATCGGCAAAGGTGACATTAATGATGGAATAAGCGGAGTAATCGAAAAGGTAAACCAACATGCTGATAAGGCCGGAAAGCGACGGCCCTATTTTTATCTCGAAGTAATTGATAAATATGGTGGTGAAGCAATTAAATGGGCTGATTACACTGATGTTGGTACCAATTTTACTAATGCGAGTAATCCCAACGCCGACCTCTATAGTTTCAGGTATGGAATTGAAGTAAAAGCCAAAGCCAAAGCTGGCGGTGAAGGCATTCGTAAATTGGTGGAATTCAATCTCGATTCAACATGGGTGCTTAATATGCCAGGAGAACGCGCCATAGTGTTTACTACCAACCATGATGAACAACGTAAAGGCTCAGAAGTGGACTATACGTCCTTTAAACATAAAGAGTATGTTCCAGCCAACGTATTCATGTTGGGCTGGCCTTATGGTTATCCACATTTGATGTCTAGTTATAACTTCAACAACACCCTCGTTAATAACGACACAGTGGGCCATAACGACGGGCCTCCTTCTGATAACAATGGTAATACCAATGATGTTTACAATGCCCAAGGTGTTGCCCAATGCTTGTCCCCCTCCAGCTGGGCAGATAATGCTGTAAAAGGATGGGCCTGCGAGCACCAGCATCCTGCCATATTGGGGATGGTTGGTTTTCGTAACATTACTAATGGGGTAGGGGTCAATCAGGGCAATAAGAACCTTTTCAGTAACTATCAGGTGGTTGGATTCAGCCGCGGGAATGTAGGGGATAATACAGACAAGGGTTATGTGGTGATCAACAATACCGATGATCATTATGATGCGCTGGGATCGGGCGAATCTTATACCAGTGCTCTGCCTGATGGCGAATATTGCGATGTTATTCACAGCCGGTATGCGTATACATGGGTACCATTTGGCCCTTCTCCAAATTCCTGGTCAAGAGCCCATAAATGTGTGGAGCTGACGAGTACAAATACTTACCCGCCTGTCGTGGTCAAGAGCGGCAAAGTAAGCTGGCCCAATTCGGGTACGGATGTATTGGCCAACAAAGTGCCCCCCCGCTCTGCCATTGCAATTCATGTTGGTGCAAAAATAAATTAACGCCTTGGCACTCATATAAGGAGCCTCTAAATTTCAGAGGTTCCTTATTCCGTTTCTAAATCAAAACTGACTTTGTCGGCTTCGCCTTGCCGTATTACTTATACTGTCTGCGGCTCGCCTTCGTGTCATTTTTGATTTAGAAACGGAATTAATTTCCATGTAAAGCAGATCAAAACAGGCGGCTGTTTTCTAAATGGGAAAGGCCGCCTGTTTTTTGCAATTCGTACTCTGCTACAAGCTACTCATCCTTTATTCTTCACCACCCGTACCGCGCAGTATTTCACCTCGGCGATTTTGCCGAAGGGGTCCAGCGCCGGGTTGGTGAGTCTATTCGCGGCCGCTTCGTGGTATACAAAAGGAATGAATATGCTGCCCACCGGCATGCCTTCGTCCGCACGCACAGCCAGTGAAATGGCGCCGCGCCGTGAAGCGACCGTAACGGTTTCGCCCGCGTGCACGCCGATTTTGCGCATGTCCATCGGGTTCAGGCTGGCCACGGCTTGCGGCTCAATGGCATTGAGCACAACGGTACGGCGGGTCATCGAGCCGGTGTGCCAGTGTTCGAGCTGGCGGCCAGTGATGAGCACGAAGGGATAGTCAGCATCAGGTTGCTCGTTGGCGGGAATGATGCCAGCGGGCACAAATTTCGCGCGCCCATCCGCGGTTGGAAATCTATCGGTGAATACGACCGGCTGGCCGGCGTCGTCGTCGCCCGTGCAGGGGTAGGTCACGCACGATTCGCGGACCAAACGATCCCAGGAAATGCCGGAAATTGAACGCTGCGTCTGGCGCAACTCCTCGTAGACGGCAGCCACACCGTTTTCTTCGCCGGGGTAATGCCAATCGAGCCCGAGACGTTGAGCCATTTGTTGGATGATCCATAAATCCTGCTGCGCCTCGCCCGGCAAGTCGAGGGCACGGCGGCCTAATTGCACCATGCGATCGGTGTTGGTGACCGTGCCGGTTTTTTCCGGCCACGCCGAAGCGGGCAGCACCACGTCGGCGAGTGCGGCGGTCTCGGTCAGAAAAATATCCTGTACCACCAGCATTTCCAGCTTGGCGAGAGCCGCGCGCACGTGGTTGGTGTCGGGATCGGACATGGCCGGATTTTCGCCCATGATGTACATGCCTTTAATGATGCCGTCGTAGGCTGCGTTCATGATCTCGACCACGGTGAGGCCGGGCTGGTTGTCCAATTTGGTATTCCACAATTTTTCAAAGCGCGCATGCGCCTCGGGATTATTCACTCGCTGGTAATCGGGAAACATCATCGGGATCAATCCCGCATCGGAGGCGCCCTGCACATTGTTCTGCCCACGCAGCGGGTGCAGGCCGGTGCCGGGGCGGCCAATCTGCCCGGTCATTAGCGCCAGTGCGATCAGGCAGCGCGCATTGTCGGTACCGTGCACGTGCTGTGAAATACCCATACCCCAAAAGATCATCGAGGCCTTGCTGGTGGCGTAGGCGCGCGCCACCTCGCGCAACGTTTCGGCGGGGATGCCGCACAGCGGCGCCATTTTTTCCGGCGAAAAATATCTGGCGTTTTCTTTCAGCGCTTGGAAATTATGCGTGCGGTCATTGACAAAATTTTCGTTGACCCATCCCTCCTCGATAATGGTATGGATCATGGCATTCAATAGCGCTACATCCATATCGGGTTTGAATTGCAGGTAGCGCCAGGCATAGCGGTGAAGCTCGTTGCGGTGTGGGTCGGCAGCAATGAGTTTCGCACCGCGTTTGACCGCATTCTTGATCCAGGTCGCGGCGACCGGGTGATTGGAAGCGGGGTTGGCGCCAATCAAAAAAATCACCTCGGCTCGGGCCACGTCGTTAACCTGATCCGATACCACGGCGGAACCCATACTTTCGAGCAGCGCCGTGACCGAGGAGGCGTGGCACAGCCGCGTGCAGTGGTCGACGTTGTTCGAGCCGAAGCCGGTGCGCACCAGTTTCTGGAACAAATACGCTTCTTCGTTGCTGCCTTTGGCCGAGCCGAAACCTGCCAGCGCTTTCGGGCCGCCCGCGTTTTCCGCACCCCGGTCGCGGATTTTGGCCAGCGTCAATCCGGCGAGATCAAGCACCTCCTCCCACGAAGCTTCGCGGAATACGTCGCGCCAGTTTTCGGGATCGAGGTGAAAATCGCCAGACTTCGCCACGCCGGGCTTGCGGATCAGCGGCATGGTCAATCGCTGCGGGTGGTGTGCGTAGTCAAAGCCATAGCGGCCCTTGACGCACAGCCGACCGTGGTTGGAAGGGCCATCGCGGCCTTCGACGCGAACGATTTTGTTTTCCTTTACGTGATAAGTGATCTGACAACCGACGCCGCAGTACGGGCAGACACTATCCACTTGTTTGTCGGCCTTGATGCTGTAAGCCTCCTGCGCGGGGGCCAGCGCGCCAGTAGGACAGGCCTGCACGCATTCGCCGCAAGCCACGCAGGTGCTCGCGCCCATCGGGTCGCCAAGATCGAAAACGATCCTGGAATGCGCGCCGCGAAAGGCATAGCCGATCACATCGTTGTTCTGCTCTTCGCGGCAGGCGCGCACGCAGCGCGTACATTGAATGCACGCCCCCAGATTGACGCTGATGGCCGGATGCGAGCAATCGGTAAGATTGTCCGGGGCAGAATGCTGGCGGGCGCGGAAGCGCGACTGTGAAACACCCAGACGCGTTCTCCATTGCGTGAGTTCGTTTTCTTGCGGTTTGTAATTTTTCTCTGGGGCATCGGCGGCAAGTAATTCCAGCACCAGCTTCTGCGAATGCAAGGCGCGCGGTGAATCGGTGGTGACTTGCATATTGTTCGCCGGGTGCCGGCAGCACGATGGCGCCAGCACGCGCTCGCCAGCTATTTCGACCATGCACGCGCGGCAATTGCCTTCAGAACGGTAACCGGGCTTGTAGCAGAGATGCGGAATTTCCTTACCGTGTTCTCTGGCGATTTCGATCAGCGTTTGGTCCTGAAACGCCGTGATTTTTTTGCCGTCGAGGGTAAATTCGACAGTTTTGCGTTCATTTACCGGTACTTCGAGTCCTCGCCTTTGCGGGGACGGGGCGGCATTATTCATTGCCCATCACTCCAAAATTTGTCATTCTGAGTTTTGCGAGGAATCTGCTTTTTCGGGTTGAGACGCTGCACAAGCAGATTTCTCGTCGCGTTGCACCTCGAAATGGCAGTCATTATTTTTTGGCCTCGAATTTCAACAAATAGAAATGGCTAAGCGATTTCCTGCGGAAAATACTTGATCACGCAACGAATCGGGTTCGGTGCGGCCTGCCCCAGCCCGCAGATCGAGGCATCGGCCATGGCCTGCGAGAGTTCCTCCAGCAAGCCGGTGCGCCAGCACGATTCTTCGAGTAGATGCACAGCTTTTTCGGTACCAACGCGGCACGGCGTGCACTGACCGCAGCTTTCGGTAGCGAAGAATTTCATGGCGTTCAGCGCCGCATCGCGCGCCTTGTCTTTATCGGAAAGGATAATCACCGCCGCCGAGCCGATGAAACAATCGTACGGCTGTAGCGTATCAAAATCGAGTGGAATATCGCCCATACTGGCGGGCAGGATGCCGCCCGAGGCGCCGCCGGGCAGGTAGGCGTAAAAGTGGTGCCCCTCCAGCATGCCGCCACAAAATTCGTCGATCAATTGCCGGGCCGTGATACCGGCGGGGGCGAGATGCACGCCCGGTTTTTTCACCCGTCCAGAAACCGAAAACGAACGCAGGCCCTCGCGGCCGTTGCGGCCGTGGCCTGCGAACCACGCCGCGCCCTTTTGCAGAATATCGCGCACCCAATGCAGCGTTTCCATGTTGTGTTCCAGCGTCGGGCGGCCAAATAGCCCTGCCTGTGCCACATACGGCGGGCGCAGGCGCGGTATGCCGCGTTTGCCTTCGATGGATTCGATCATCGCCGATTCTTCACCGCAGATGTAGGCGCCCGCACCGCGACGTAGTTCGATTGTTGGCAGTACCGCATTGCCGGGCGGGTTGGTACGCAGCGCTTTCAATTCGGTTTCAAGAATAGCGCGGCAGTGATGGTATTCGTCGCGCAGGTAAACGTAGCAGGCATCGATGCCGACGACATGCGCTGCAATCAGCATGCCTTCGAGGAAGCGATGCGGATCGCGTTCCAGATAATAACGATCCTTGAAAGTGCCCGGCTCGCCTTCGTCGATATTCACCGCCAGCAGCCGTGGTGCGGCTTCGCCGCGCACGATGCGCCATTTGCGCCCGGCTGGAAAGCCCGCACCGCCCAGGCCGCGTAGACCGGAATTTTCCATTTCAGCAATGGCGGTTTCAGCATCGCGTTTTCCAGCGACGAATTCAAGCCAGGTTTTATAGCCGCCCCCGCGCTGATATTGGTTGAGATCGATGTAATCGCCCGCAACGGCGCGTGTTTGCTTGATGTTGACAGCTTGGGCCACTTTTTCGGTGCTGGCGTGACCCAATGCATTCTGCCCCACGCATACGGCGGGGGCTTCGGCACAGCGGCCCATGCAAGGGGCCGCGACGATGCGCACCTCTTTGCCGAGTAATGCTGGCAGCTTTTTCAATAATTCATCGGCCCCTGCCATAGCGCACGAGAGTGTTTCGCACACGCGTACAGTCAATGCGGAGGGAGGCGCTTCGCCTTCCTTTACCACATCGAAGTGGTGGTAGAAGGTGGCGACTTCGTAGACTTCCGTCTGCGCCAGTTTCAGTATTTCGGCCAGCGCGGCTAGATGTGCTGCCGAAAGTGCGCCATAGTGGTCCTGAACGAGGTGCAAATATTCGATCAACAGATCGCGGCGGGTTTCGCGCCCTGCCAACAGCGTGACGATCTCGGCTCGTGCTGCGGGATCGACTTGCCTCCCCTTCAGCTTGGGCCGGATTTTGCCGCGTAATTCGGTGAGAGGAATAATGGAAATGGGATCATTCATAACGAAATTATAGCTGCTCACGGTAAATCACAGCCAAACCAGTTTCAGCTTTTTTGCCAATGGTCTATAAACTTTTGTAATGTAGCGAACTTCCCTCTGGTGATTCACGATAAGCTAGGGGGTAATTTTTTTACACAAGCAGATTTTTATGACCCCCTTTTCCTGGAATCTGCCCTACCCTTCCCAACGCATGCCGATATTTGCAAAAAACGTGGCGGCTACCTCGCAGCCGCTGGCGGCGCAGGCCGGGCTCGAGATGCTTCGGCAAGGTGGCAACGCCGTGGATGCAGCCATCGCCACCGCTATTGCGTTGACGGTGGTCGAGCCAACCAGCAACGGCATCGGCTCGGATGCGTTTTGCATCTTATGGGATGGTTCCCGGTTACACGGTTTGAATGCCTCTGGGCGTTCGCCTGCGGCTTGGGCCCCGGAATATTTCGCCCGCAAATATCCTGGCGCTTCGGCGCTGCCAGCAACAGGCTGGGATGCCGTGGCGGTACCGGGCTGCGTGTCGCAATGGGTGGCGCTTTCACAACGTTTTGGAAAATTGCCGTTTGCAAAATTGTTCGAACCAGCGATTCGCTATGCCCGCGAAGGGTATCTGGTGTCGCCGGTTACCGCAGCAAGCTGGGCGCGCCAGTGCGAAACGTTTAAGGGCGAGGCGGATTTTGTCCGCGATTTCACCATCAACGGACGCGCGCCGCACGTGGGCGAGAAATGGGTTTTCAAAGCTCAGGCCGAGACGTTGGAAGAAATCGCCGCAACAAATGGTGAATCGTTCTACCGTGGCGCGCTGGCGGCGCGCATGGCCGCACATTCACAGGCTTGCGGGGGTGTCATGACGGTGGAAGACCTGGTCGCGCACCGTTGCGATTGGGTGGAGACGGTAGCGATAGATTATCGCAAGGTGACTTTGCACGAAATCCCCCCCAACGGACAGGGGCTGGCCGCGCTGTTATGCCTGGGCATTCTGGAAAACTTCGATGTGCGCAGCCACGCAGTGGATGGTGCCGATAGCGTGCATTTGCAACTCGAAGCCATGAAACTGGCGTTTGCCGATGCGCATCGTTATATTGCCGATCCGGCGGCCATGGATATGACTGTAGAAGCCTTGCTCGATAAGGTTTATTTGAAACGGCGCGCGGTTTTGATCAATATGAAACGGGCCGCTACCCCGGCGTTTGGCCTGCCTAAACATGGTGGAACGGTTTATCTCACTGCTGCCGATGCCAGCGGCATGATGGTCAGCTTTATCCAGTCCAACTATATGGGCTTCGGTTCGGGGGTGGTCGTGCCGGGAACCGGCATCAGCATGCAAAATCGCGGCCACGGCTTTAATTTGCAACCGGGGCACCCTAATCAGGTCGGCCCGCACAAGCGGCCTTACCAGACCATCATTCCGGGGTTTCTCACCCTTCAGGGTAAACCGTTGATGAGCTTTGGGGTGATGGGCGGACATATGCAGCCGCAAGGGCATGTACAAATGGTAATTCGTACCTGCGATCACGGGCAGAACCCGCAGGTGGCCAGCGATGCGCCGCGCTGGATCGTCAACCCCGACTATTCGGTCGGGTTAGAGGCAGGATTTTCAGCGGATGTAATAGAAGAATTGGTACGGCGCGGGCATCGCCTGGTGCCAGCAGAGTCGCTGAAGTTCAGTTTTGGTGGCGCACAACTGATCTGGCGTTTGGGGGAGGATGGTTATTGCGCCGCCAGCGATCATCGCAAGGATGGCTGCGCGGTCGGGTTTTAGCATTGGACTAAAGGAACTGGAGAAAGGGCTATAATTTCTGCATGAAATTCGAATGGGACAGCGCCAAAGCCACCAGCAATCTTAAAAAACATGCTGTCTCGTTTGAAGAAGCAGCGACCGTATTTCGCGATTCGTTATCGGCCACCACTCACGATCCCGATCATTCCAAAGGTGAAAACAGATTCATTACTTTTGGGGTGTCGTCAAAGGGAAGATTATTGACTGTTTCTCATACCGAGAGAGGCAATACAATACGCATTATCAGCGGTCGTCTCGCCACTAAAGACGAAAGGAAAATATATGAAGAAGGATAAACCAGTAAGCGACGAACTTCGGCCCAATTACATGCGTGCAGATGTAGGCAAGCTCGTTCGTGGAAAATATGCAAAGCGCGTTCTTGCCTCAAGCAATATCGTTGTCTTAAATCCCGATGTGGCTCGTGCCTTTCCGAATGACGAAGCCGTTAATAATGCCTTGCTCTCCTTGATCAGTGTTGCAAAAGCCTCCACAACTGGAACAAATTAAAACATCTGTTTTTCCATTTTCGCGCCGCCAGCGATCATCGCAAGGATGGCTGCGCGGTCGGGTTTTAGCGCGCGTTTCATCTGGCGACATTTGCATAAACAGCCCGAGTCGTTTATCATCGCGCCCCTTGAGCGTTAGCATATCTAGGAGGCCGTTTTTTGCCGGGCTTGCGCTTGTGGAGGGGTGGATGAGCGGTTTAAGTCGCACGCCTGGAAAGCGTGTTTAGGTTAATAGCCTAACGGGGGTTCGAATCCCCCCCCCTCCGCCAAATCGATGTATGCCCCGCCGGGGCATTTTTCCGTCACTCCTTGCTGATTAATACTAGCCAAGCACCAATAGACTTCTTTCGAAACTGTCGCGAGCCAAGGCAAAACAAGGCGCATGGCGGCGAAAAACCGGAGTTTACAAGGGAGTAAATGAGGATTTTGAGCCACCGTGCAACGCCGTTATGTCAAGCGTAGCAAGTTTCGAAAGAAGTCTATTGGTTTCCGCTACGGTAAATAATCTGGACATTTGCGCAAAAAATCTATGCGTAAATATGCCGCTTGCTTCATTCTTCCCAATCGAAGCGCCATACTGCCAATGCCGCGAACAGCGCGCTGAACGCCAGCAACACGCTGATTGGCGCCAGCGCATCGATCAGTGGCAGACCGCGCCAGGTCATGGCATCCAGCCCGTCAACTGCCCAGCGGGTTGGCACCGCCAGCGAGACGGTTTGCAGCCACTCGGGGAACACGAAAGCCGGCACCCATGCGCCCCCCAGCATGACCAGGATGAGGGTCACAAAAATAGCCAGCCCTCGCGTCGCTTCGGGCGTTTTGCCGAGTGCAGCGATCAGCAAACCGAAACTGGCGGTCATAATTGAAAAGGCCAGTACCACGCCAATGAAACCGGTTACGCTACCTTCGATACGCACCCCGAAAGCAAGAATGGCAGCGGCAAAAATAATCGCCATTAAGACCGCCGCAGTCAACGCGCCGCTGGCGATACGGCTGCCCAGCAGCATAGTTCGCGATAGAGGCGCGGCACGTAACCGCTTCCACAACCCCATGCGGCGCGCCAGCAATACCCCGACTCCAAGATCGATGCCCATAAAAAGAATGAATTGCACGCCCATGCCAGCAAAGGCATGGGCGTAGCTGTTGTATTGGCGATCCTTGCCAGAGGTCACCGCAGTTTCGCGGGTGGCAAATGGAATATCGAAATGCGGGCCCGCGGAGGCAGTGGTGCTTGCCGTGGCAGGCGCCACGTGCACCCGGCGGATGCTGTCAAACATATCCATTAAATCGCGCTTCCGCTCGCCCGGCAGATCGGTGGCGTGTTGTACTTCATTGCGCCACTCATCGAACATCTTTGTGGAGGACGGGCTATCCAGACTAAACGCCGCCTCGCTTACGGCTTGCATGGCATGCTGCATGATAAGGCCACGCACCATAGGTAGCACAGCGGGCCGGGAAGGATCGTAGTGGATGGTGAGCGTCGGCTTATTTCCGGGTATGAATAATGCGCGTGCGGCTTGTGTCGCAAAACCTTTTGGAAAAACAATAGCGGCATGCACTTTGCCTTGCTTAACGTCCAGCAATGCCGAGGGCTCAGGACTTTCGCGAACATCAAAGGCCGTATCGCTTTTCAAGCGCGCCAGAATTTTCTGCGTCACAGCTCCATCATCCTGATTGACGATGGCAACAGGAATGCGCATCGGCTTTTTGTTGCTGGAACCAAACAGCGCGCCGAAAAAGGCCGCGATGACGATCGGTGCAACGATGCTCATGAGCAGCGCGCGGCGATCGGAAAAATACAGTACGAGGTCTTTGCGAATCAAAGCAAGCAAGGTATTCATAGCAATCAATCCCGCAGTTGGCGCCCGGTCAGGGCAAGGAACACGGTTTCCAGCGTGGCATGACCCGAATGGACCGCACGCAGGCGATGCCCGTGCGCGGTGAGCCATGCCAGTACACCTGGTGCGGTAGCCGTGAGATCGTCGATGCCCAACACCAGACGCCCATTGGATGGAGATTGCCTCACGCTACGAATGCCTGGCTCAGTAGCAAGCAACGCCATTTCTACCGTGCCCTCCAGTTCAATAATCAATTCCTCGACAGCCGGCAGCAGGCGATAAAGTCCCGATAACGTATCGTCGGCGATCACGCGACCATGATCCACGATCACGATGCGGTCGCACAGGCGCTCGGCTTCTTCCATGTAATGTGTGGTGTAGAGCAGCGTTTTGCCCGCACGTTTTAGGGCTTCCAGATTATCGAAGATTGCATTACGGCTTTGCGGATCGACGCCGGTTGTCGGTTCATCGAGCAGCAACACGTCTGGATCGTGCACCAGCGCGCAGGCTATATTCAGGCGGCGTTTCATGCCCCCTGAGAAGGTAGCGGGCTTGTCGGCTGCGCGCTCCGCCAACCCCACTTGCTCGAGCGCGGCCATACTGCGCGTGCGCAACGGCTTGCCGGCAAGCCCGTAGAGTGCGCCGAATAATTCAAGATTGGCCAGCGCTGACAGATCTTCGTAAAGCGCCAGTTCCTGCGGTACCAGGCCAATACGACGTTTAACCGCATCGGCATCAACCCGCATGGGTTGATCGCCAATGCGTACCTGGCCCGCATCCGGTGCAACCAGGCCGCATAACATCAAAACGGTGGTGGTTTTTCCGGCACCATTGGGGCCAAGCAGGCCGACGATCTCTCCAGGCTTGGCGGTAAAGGATAAATCAGTCACGGCGGCGCGTGACCCATATGATTTATGGAGATTGCAGACCTGAAGCATGGCAAGCGCCTTCACTAAAAAAAAGCAATGATAAATGCTTACGCGTTTAACGGGTTTGAAAACGATAAATAGCCACTACAAGACGCGAAAATCAGTAGCCCAGCGCCGACGGAAAAACCATCAAGAAAAAATAGCTGTATCAGTTAAAACATATCTGCCGCCACTCAAAACCGGTGCATTCATGGCGTTTCAGGCGGCTTTTTATGCAACTCATCACAAACCAATTGGCCTGAGGAAAGGAGTGACCCACAATGCATTCATCAAACTTTATCAGCCACAATCAACCTCAATCGGAGAACAAACATGAAAAACCACTTTGCCTACCAAGCCAATACATTCGTCGTATATGCCGCTACACTGCTGATCGGCTGCACCACAATCGGTGCATTCGCCACAGTCGTGGAAAACCAATTCCAGCGTGCCGAAAACCGCATCGAAACGGCCCGGATCCATACTCTGGATACAGAAAAAATCATAGTGCGGGCCTCGCGTTTGGCGAGCTGAATTGTTTCAGCGCGCAGATGATTTTAACCAACGCTTAACGTAACAGCGTAGCGCGGCGAGCAGCAGTCCACCTCCCGCAGCAGGCAGCCAGACCCATTTCAATTCGGAAAGCAGTACCGCCGCCCCGCGTGCGGAGAAAAATCCGAAGCCGATTGGAGAAACCGCAATCACCTGCCAGGGAGCAAAATAGCGCTGCGATGACCAGGGCCATAACAGCGCAATCCCCAAACCGCCATTGGTAAAGGCATCGAGCACGCCGTGCGAGGCCGTGACAACGAATAAAAAAACAAACGCGCGTATAAAGCGAGTATGTAACACGCGCCAGGCGCAGGCGCCCAGCAGCGCAGCCAGCGCCGCGAATAGCAGGGAGTGACTGAAACCGCGGTGCCCCAGATCGGCGGCATAGGCAATACCCAGCCGGAAGGCAATGACGTCCAGATCGGGCAATGTGGAGGCAACAATACCCGCAGCAAGCAAACGCGGTGAAACAATATTGCGCCCCAGACCCAGCCCCAGTGCCAGCGGCACAACAGGATGAGTAAAAACGGTCGGCATAAATGCTTATTCGGTAACCAGATTACGCGCAATTACCATGCGCTGAATCTCACTGGTGCCCTCGTAAATCTGGGTGATGCGCGCGTCGCGATAGTAGCGTTCGACCGGATAATCTTCGAGATAGCCGTAGCCGCCATGAATCTGGATGGCTTTGGAACACACCCATTCGGCCAGTTCGGAGGCGTAGAGCTTGGCCTGCGAGGCTTCGGAAAGGCAGGGCATCCCCTCGCTGCGCATGCGCGCGGCGTGCAGGATCAGCAAGCGCGCCGCATTGATGCGGGTGTGCATATCGGCCAGCATGTTGGCAATGCTTTGGTGCTCAGCAATCTTTTTGCCGAATTGCGTGCGGTCTTTGGCGTAAATCAGCGCCGCGTCGAAGGCCGCGCGGGCAATGCCCAGCGCCTGCGCGGCGATGCCGATACGCCCACCTTCGAGATTGGAAAGAGCGATGGCCAAGCCTTTGCCGCGCGGGCCGAGCAGATGGTCTTCGGGGATGGCGCATTGGTCGAATTGAATCGCGCAGGTGTCGGAGGCGCGTATGCCCAGCTTGTGTTCCGGGCGCTGTACGTTAAAGCCAGGGGTGTTGGTGGGGACGATGAATGCCGAAATCCCTTTTTTGCCCAGGTCGGCGTCGGTGACGGCGAAGACGATGGCGATGTGCGCGCGTTTGCCATTGGTAACGAATTGCTTCGCCCCGTTCAACACCCATTTGCCATCCACCAGTTTGGCGGTGGTTTTGAGGTTGTGCGCTTCCGATCCGGCTTGCGGTTCGGTGAGGCAAAAGCAACCGATTTTTTTGCCGGTGGCGAGGTCGGGCAGATAGGCGCGTTTTTGCGCATCGGTGCCCCACGCCAGTATGGGGCCGCAGCCGACCGAGTTGTGCACCGACATCAGCGTCGAGGTAGCGGCATCGCCCGCTGCAATTTCCTCGATGGCCAGCGCATAGGCCACGTAATCGGAAAACGAACCGCCCCATTCTTCGGGCACCACCATGCCCAATAGTCCCAGCTCGCCCATTTGCGCGACCACCGCATCGGGGATCCATTTGTCTTTTTCCCATTGCGCAGCGTGCGGCGCCAGTTCGTTTTGCGCGAAGTCGCGCGCCATGTCGCGGATCATGCGCTGATCGTCGGTGAGAAAGTCGTGGCTGGTTTTCATAAAAATTGTTCGCTCCAGTTTCGGCAATCAGCGAATTTCAACCTGCTGTTAAAGGAATTATTTGGTGGCTTCTTCCAATTTTTTCGCTGCCTCTTCAGACTGTTTTTGTACCTCCTTGGCCTTGTCCAGCGCTTTCACTTGCTCGCCCCATACGGCATTGTCGCGCACACTTTTATCGGCGGCGGCCTTTTCGGCCTTCACTTGTTCGGCGCTGGGTGCATCGTCATCCTTTTTGCTACACGCGGCGAGCGTGGCGGTTAAAAGGCAGACAAGGGTTAATCGAGTAAGGGGGGAAGTGGTTTGCATGATTGCTCCTTGTCTTCGTCATTAAAAATGTGCTGCCTGCTACTGGGTTGAATCAGGGAACTTCTAATAACCTTTAAAATTCTTTCATTGTGCGAAACAAGCGATCTTTT
>CAZRAL010000015.1:0-49093 GCA_964598005.1 uncultured Burkholderiales bacterium | reverse complement strand
ACAGTCACTTCTTCAAATCGGGTATCTGTCAGATCAAGTCGAAACTACTACACCTGAACCGTCTGCCAGACGCGCCTCAGGGGATGGGAAACGGCTTCGGGCTACGCCCTCCGCCGCTTCCCATCCCCTGCCCAAAAGCGGACAATTCAAAAACTACAGAACCGGACAAGTCTAAAAACCCGCGACATTGACTCTTCCGGCTTCTGATCCTCTATGTATCTCTTCCACACTTCGTCGGTCACGTTGCCGCTTGATGCCACCCAATATCCCCTCCCCCATAGATGCAGTATTTCTCCTTTTGTCAAATGAAGTCGAAATTTTTCCTGGCTGCAAACCAGCTATCCATCAACACATAGTGAAACTTCAGTTTATTCTGGCAGCAGGTGGTAAATATGGCCCGTAGCAATTCATTCTTGCTCACTTCATTGCCACGCTTTTTCTGGCGGGTGTCAATTTCACAAAAGACCAGCGGCTTTTTTGACGATTTCAAATGCAACTGGCATGGAGACGTTGCTGGCATGGTATAGGGCATTGAGCAAGTTAATCCCTTTAACAGATCGATTTTTGCTGTGGTCAAAGTGCCAGCAAATCATGTTGTTTTCGTCCGTCCATTGTTTTTCCCGGATCGTGTCAGCAAAGATTAAGGTTATGTTCAAAAGTAAATTTATCAAGCGGATCACACAAGTTTGAAAGGCCTGAAACGCCGCTCCAGCTGGACCAAGCGGCGTAATTCAGTCTGAAAGACTGTTGGCGCTGCGGCTGGTTTGGCGTAGCGCAGGGCGATGTAGGTTTCAATCAAGTCATGCAAATCGCGCGCGATTCCCGGCTGTTGGCGCGCCACGCGGGTGAGGTAATCGAGCGGGCCTTCGTGAGGAGCACGAGGAAAGCCAGCCTTGGCCAGTTTGTTGCAGAGTCGATCGTAAATGGCAACGAGCGGATCCTTGCGTTTTGTATAGAGCCGACCTAAAAGCAGCAGGGTGGTGATACCCACTATGCCGAATAGTGCGCTGCCCAGCCAGATGGCAATGTTCTTCCAGTCGACGGTTTGCATGCCCATACGGGAAAGAAAATCGCGTTGTCGGTCAGCATTGAAGCCCACCACCCAACGATTCCATTCGGTATTGAGGGCGTCCCACGAATACTGAAGTTGGCGCAACAATCCCAGCTTGTCGGCGGCGACAAGGTTATTTACCACTCCCACCGGGCCCATGGCCGCGGTGAATCCCTGATTGATGCGCAAGGGCGAAACAGCGAAGGTGGGGTCTACGCGCACCCAGCCCAGATCAGCCAGCCATATTTCCGTCCAGGCATGGGCATCAGATTGGCGGACGACCAATTGCCGTGTCAACGGGTTGAGTTCGCCCCCCTGATAGCCCGTAACGACCCGGGCCGGAATACCCGCCGCGCGCATGATCAGCGCGAAGCTGCCCGCATAGTGTTCGCAGAAGCCTTGCTTGGTATTGAACAGGAATTCGTCCATGGCGTTCGCTCCCAAGGCTGGGGGTTCCAGCGTGTAGGTAAATTCCGTGTTGTAAAGGCGCAGCACACGGTCGATAAACTGTTTTTCATCCGCTGCTTCCATGCGCAATTTTTTTGCAAAGGCGATGGTGCGCGGGTTTATGCCGGGAAAATACTCGCGATAGCGTACCAACGCGGCAGGCGGAAGTTGGGGGTCGACCCGATATTGCAGATGCGACTGCATGGCATATACCCGTAACGAGGAAACTGGCTGACGGGCGCGCAGTTGAAAGTCCTGCGTGAAATAAGCATTTTCCGGCAAGGTATTCGGCATATCGAGCGCGAACAGCCATGTTTTGTTGTGTGCCTGCAAGGTGACGCGGTAGGAAGTGGCTGGCGATAAAGCCTGATGGGGGATTGTGGACAAAGGAATCGAAGATCCCATGCGCCACGTTTGCCCGTTATAGATGCCGAGCACCGGGCCACGCCAATACAGTTCGGCATTGTTGGGAATCGCACCGTCAAACTCGGCGCGAAACGCCACTGCATCGTTCTGGATCAATTTGCTGATATCGCCCGGCGACATGCTGTCCGACAAACCTGTACTGGCCTGTGCTTCGGATGGAATATTCCACAATGGCCCGATGGAGCGCGGAAAGAGGAGAAAAATGACCAGCATTAAGGGGATGGCTTGCACCAACAACCAAGCTGCGGGCACCAGGCGTTCCCTGAGCGTGGCTTCTGTCCCGATACGGTTAAAGCCGATCAGCGTCGCAACAAAAATCCACACGCAGATCAGCATGTACGCGCCCATGGCGATAGTCTGCGAATATAGGAAGTTGGTGGCAACCAGAAAAAAGCCGAGAAAAATGGCCAGCAGCGCATCGCGCCGGGTTTTCATCTCCAGAATTTTTAAGCACAGCATTACGATCAACAGGGCCACGCCGATTTCGCGGCCGAATAAACGCCCGTACTCGATGCGGGCAAAAATGACAATGCCGAGCGCAAAGCAGGCCATGATCCACCACGGTGGCGTGCGCAAGCCTTTGCGGGCGATCCATGCCCGCCATAGTGCGGCAGCGATGCAACAGCCTGTCATCCACAAGGGCAGGCGGGCTACATGCGGGATCACCACAAAAGTCATGGCGATCAATAGCCAGGTCACGTTGGAGAGGGTGAGGATAGCGTGTTGCGCCATGGTTTATGCCCCGACCCCAAACAGCGCCAGCGCTTCCAGGCACGCCTGCCGGTGCCGCTCACCCATTGCGGGCATGATTTCCTTGCCGGGAAGGCGCAATCCATACGGAACCTGTGCCCGGTCAGCTTCCAGTACCCACCAGGTGAGGCCGGAAAGGCGCGCTTCGATGCTGCCGGGGCAATGCGAAAAATCCAGCCATAGGTCGGAGCTGGCGGTGGCGCCAAACTCCTTGGACAGCAGGCCTTGCTCGCGCGCCAGCGCCTTCCAGGCGATTTGCCGCGGCGTATCGCCGGGCTTGTAGCTGCGCAAAGATTGAAACTCTTCGCCGCCCGCAATAGGAATATGGCCTTCACCCTTGGCCTGTGCGGCATAAGGCAGGGGGCCTGCACTGGGGTCGGGTTTGGGGTAGACGAGGCATGTCGTGCCGAAATCAACGTACGACCAGGCGTGAAACAACCCCACCGGATATTCGGTAAATATTTCCATCCGGCCCAATGCGAGGCGGCCACGTTGAGCAGCGTAAACGGGGAGGGGTAGCGTCACCGAACTATCCAGGTGCCCCTTGCGAGCGCCGGGAATATCGGCATACACCGCTTCAGCGTTACGTTGTCGGGATGCGACAGCAAAGCGCGGCAGGCGCGTGTTGTGTAATACCAAACCGAAATACGCGGTTTCTCCGGCAAAAACCGGCTCAACCTTGCCCGGTGAAACGGAGAGCTGGGCCATGTTGCGGAATGTATGCACCATGGCTACCCCACCCATTCCCGCCAGCAGAAAAGTGAGCAAATAACCGAGTGACAACGAATAATTAATCGAGGCGATCAACACCAGGCCCAAAACAGGGACGAAAAAATAACCCAAGCGGGTGGGTAAAATAAAAATGCGGCGCTGGGTCAAAATGACAGGCGCTTGTTCCGGCGCTTGCGGGCGAAAAATCCAGTCCGCAATACGTTGGCGAACCGGCGTAGTCATATTACTCATATGTCACAAGTCGCCATACTCGATTAACAGCTCGTTGAAATTCGTTGCGAGCGCAGGTGAGGCAAGGCGAAAACGGGCGAGAAACCGGAGTGTATAAAAAATACATGAGGATTTTGAGCCCATTTTCAACGTAGCATCATCAAGCGCAGCAGAATTGCAACCCGCTGCTAAGGAATGGGAACGGTTTTAATTAGCTCCTGCGCCGCATCCAACCCCCGGTTTTTTGCATCAGACGCCAGATGCAATCGGTGGCCGACCACGGAAGGGGTAATCGCCTGCACGTCTTCAGGCAACACCTCGTGCCGGCCACTGATGAAGGCGCTGGCTTGTGCCGCGCGCAGCAGGGCTAGACCCGCGCGCGGCGAAAGGCCCGTTTCAAAATGATGGGAATCGCGTGTATGTGCGATGAGGGCCTGCACATAATCCACCAATGCATCGGAAACAAATACGCCCACGACTTCGCGTTGCAAAGCCAGCAAGGTTTCGACGCTCATGACTGGCGTAATTTTGGCAATCAACTCACGGCGGTTTTCGCCTTTAAGCAAGGCGCGCTCGGCAGCACGGTCGGGATAACCCAGTTTGATCCGCATTAAAAAACGATCAAGCTGCGACTCCGGCAAAGGGAACGTACCAATCTGATACGAAGGATTTTGCGTGGCGATCACAAAAAAAGGTTCGGGCAATTTCATCGTTTGCCCGTCCGCCGTTACCTGCTGTTCTTCCATGGCCTCCAGCAGCGCGCTTTGTGCTTTTGGCGAAGCGCGATTGATTTCATCGGCCAGAATGACCTGCGAAAAAACCGGCCCCGGATGAAAACGGAAGGTGCTGGATTCGCGCTCGAAAATGGAAACGCCGATAATATCCGCAGGCAGCAGATCGCTGGTGAACTGAATACGCTGATAGTGAAGGCCCAGCAAACTGGCCAGCACGTGCGATAACGTGGTCTTGCCGACGCCGGGAATATCTTCAATCAGCAAATGACCGCGGGCGAGAATGCAGGCCATAGCCAGCCGGATTTGACTATCCTTACCCAAAATAATCTCGCCGGCGCGAGTTAGTACATCAGACAGGGGATTTTTCTTAAGTTGTGCTTGACGTTCGAGTTGCATGAATGAAATCGTTTTTGTTGGGGATCGCCATTTTACTGCTTAAGATTGCCAACTAGCGCTCGAATCGATGCTAATAAATGAAAAAAGCCAGCCGTTTGATGCGGCTAGCTTTTGTGTAGGGGGCTGGCGCGCCCGGCAGGATTCGAACCCACGACCCCTTGGTTCGTAGCCAAGTACTCTATCCAACTGAGCTACGGGCGCGCAGCGTGCAATGATAGCAAAGCATAATGCAAAAAGCCAACTTGAAAGTAAATCATTTTTTTGCCACACATGGAAACAATGCGTCTCCATTCAACCTATCAGCGCACCAATTGATTCAACTCGAAAATCGGCAGCAGTATGGCTAGCACGATACACAGCACCATCACGCCCATACTCAATATCAACGCCGGTTCCACCAATGCGGCCAATGCAGAAATGCGCATTTGCACATCGTTTTGCTGTTGCCGTGCTGCCGTCGCCAATGTTTGTGCAAGCCGTCCACTGGCCTCTCCTGAGGCGATCAAATGCACCATAACCGGCGGAAACAACTTGCTTTGGCCCAGGGCACGTGCCAGGGTTGAACCTTCGCGCACCGCGCTCCCGGCACGCTGCAATGCACTGCGCATAGGCAGATTGCCCAGCACGCCCGCTGCAGCATTAAGTGCTGTCAAAACCGGCACGCCGCTGCCGACCAGAATCGATAATGTGGCCGCCAATTGCGCCGATTCGCGCGAACGGATAAAGCGGCCTATCAGCGGCAGCGTTAGCAATCGCTGATGCCAACGGCGTTTGATCGATTCGCGCGCCAGCGCGGAACGTACGCCAAAAAATAATGCGACGATTGCCGCCAACCAAAATAGACCAGTGGCCTGAATGAATTTCGAGAATGCGAGCAACGCACGCGTCATCAGTGGCAACACCTGCCGCGTATTCTCAAATACGCCGACCACTTGCGGCACCACATACACCATCAGCCCGCCCAGAATCAGCAGCGACACCACCAGCACGATGGCCGGGTAGATCATCGCCAGAATCAATTTTTGATGCAGCGCCTGTTGTTCCTCGACATGATCAGCCAATCGTAGCAATACCTCAGGCAATTTCCCGGAGGTTTCACCAGCCGTAACCAGCGTACGGTATAAATCCGAAAAAGCCGCGGGATAGCGCGCCAGCGCCTCACCCAGTGATTGCCCTTCCAGCACTGCTGCGCGCAGGCCGGCCAGTAATTGCCGCTCGGTTTCGCTTTCCGCCTGCTCAATCACCGCATCGAACATCTGCTCGACCGTGAGGCCCGCTGATAGCAATGTGGCTAGCTGCCGGGTCAATCGTGCCAACTCGAGCGTGGAAAGCGCAAGCTGGCGTTTTCCGCGCCAGCCCTGTTTGCTGGTGGGGTCGATCTCGCTTACATCGACGGGAAACAATCCTTGCTCGCGCAACCATGTACGGGCAAGACGCGGACTGTCGCTTTCCAGCACGCCACGCGTTTCGCGTCCTTCGAGATTGACGGCGATGTAACGAAAGCCGGGCATGATAATCAGTTGCGCTCAGTCGCGTGTAACACGCAACACTTCTTCGAGCGAGGTCAGGCCATTTGCCACCCAACGCAAGCCATCGTCGCGCAACGAAAGCATGCCACGCGCCGTTGCGGCTTCCCCAAGATCGTGTTCGCTGGCAGCCTCGTGAATCAATTTGCGGATATTTTCATCGACGGTAAGCAATTCGTAGATGCCGGTACGACCTTTGAATCCGGTCCAGTTATTTTCTGCTGCTTCCACTGGCTCGACAACGCGCGCCAGATCGCGATACTCGGCAACGGTCGAAGCCTTCAGGATTTCGCGCTCGGCCGCGCTGGGCAGGCGTTCGCGACCAGTTTCAGGTGCAGTCTTGCGCACCAGCCGTTGCGCCAGTACCCCGATCAAGGTCGAAGATAACAGATAAGGTTCGACCCCCATATCCACCAGTCGCGTCACCGCGCCAGCAGCGGAATTGGTATGCAAGGTGGCCAGCACTAAGTGCCCGGTCAGGGAAGCCTGTACAGCGATTTGTGCGGTTTCGAGGTCACGGATCTCGCCGATCATGATGACATCCGGATCCTGGCGCAAAATGGCGCGCAGCGCGCGGGCAAAGGTCATGTCGATGCGCGGGTTGACCTGGGTTTGCCCTACCCCGTCGAGATCGTATTCAATCGGGTCTTCCACTGTCATCATGTTGCGTGTGCGCGCATCGAGCCGAGAGAGAGCTGCATATAACGTGGTGGTTTTGCCCGAGCCGGTCGGCCCGGTCACCAGCAGAATGCCGTGCGGCTGGTGAATCAGGCGATCCAGCCCCGCCAAAGTAACGGCGCTCATGCCCAACGATTCAAGCGACAGGCGGCCCGCCTGCTTGTCGAGCAAACGCATCACCACGCGTTCGCCGTGACCAGTTGGCAGCGTGGAGACGCGCACATCGACCGGGCGACCCGCAACGCGCAAGGTAATGCGCCCATCCTGCGGCAGGCGTTTTTCGGCAATATCAAGTTGCGCCATCACTTTGACGCGCGAAACCAGGGCAGCATGCAGGCTGCGTCGCGGTTCGATCACGTCACGCAAGGTGCCATCGACGCGAAAGCGCACCAGCGAACGACGCTCGAAAATTTCCAGGTGGATATCCGAAGCCGCCTCCCGCACCGCCTGCGTGAGCAATGCATTGATCAATTTGATGATCGGCGCATCGTTTTCGGTTTCCAGCAAATCGGTAATCTCGGGCAGTGTTTCGCTCAACTGGGCGAGATCGGTGCTTTCGTTGATATTGAGCGCCATATCATCAGCCAGCCGTTCAGCATCCATACCCCCATGCGTGTAAGCATGGGCCAATTGTGCAGCGAATTCTTTTTCGCTCAGCATCACCAGCTTCAATGGTTTACCCGTCAACCGCCGCACTTCCGCCAATGTGGCCGATTCGGGGTCGGGGCGCAGCCACACTTCCACTTCGCCTGCCACTTCGCGTGCGGCAATCACCCCTTTGGCCTTGGCGAAATGATAGGGCAACAGACGAACCACCTGTGGATCAGGCGGCATCAACGGGCGTGCATCGGCAAGATTCATTTGGTGGATTTGATGGACAAGGAATCAGCGCCAGGCTTGGGCACCCCTAATGCCGGTAGTTCCGGGCCACCTGTTGGCGGCAATAACGATTCGGCATCTTTTAGCATCTGGCCTTGTTCATTACGGATATAGTCGTAGCGTTCTCCGGTCAACCGGGCTGCCGATTTACCGTCGCGCAATACATAAGGACGCAGGAAAACCATTAAATTGGTTTTGTCGCGATTACGCGACTGATATTTGAACAGATTGCCGATCAGCGGAATATCGCCTAACAACGGCACTTTGCTGTCACTATTTTTGGAATCATCCGAAATTAGCCCGCCAATCACCACGATCTGACCATCGTCGACCAGCACGGTATTTTCAATCGACCGTTTGTTAGTAATCAGATCGGCTGATTTCACGTTATTGGTGGTCGGAGTCACGCTCGATACTTCCTGAAAAACCTTGAGTTTCACCGTACCCCCTTCGGCGACTTGCGGTGTCACTTTAAGTGTCAAGCCAATGTCTTTGCGCTCGATGGTCTGGAAGGGGTTGGTTGACGAATTATTAGCCTGCGTATAACTGCCGGTCAGAAACGGGACGCTTTGCCCCACGACAATTTTGGCTTCTTCGTTATCCAGCGTGAGAATATTTGGTGTTGAGAGAATATTGGCTTTTTGGTCGGCAGCCAAAGCCCGTGCCAGTGCCCCGAGATTCAATACCTCGCCAATACCCGGCAGATTAATGGTGCCCCTCACCAGGCCGATATTAAGACCGGTGCCGACGCCGGCGATATTTTGTGCCGAATCGATGATATTGACCCCGCTGCCACCAAAATTGGTGCCACCGATCACCTGTGTGCCGCCGCGATTCAACCCGCTTAAATCCTGCCATTGAATGCCAAATTCGGAAGACATCGTGGTGCTGACTTCCACGATTAGTGCTTCAACAAACACCTGCGCACGCCGAGCATCGAGCTTATCAATGACGGTACGCAGTGAATTATAAAAATGATCAGGGGCCACAATCACCAGTGAATTGGTGGCAGGATAGGCTTGAATACTGGCCGCAGCAGCGCCTGTAGGAGAAGATGACACCACTGGGGATGCGGCCGTGCTTGCCGCTGAAGTTGAGGTAACCGGCGCTGCCTGCGAAGCGGTGGTCCCCGTTCCCAGCAAACCCCGCAACGTTTCTGCCAGTTTAGTCGCTTCAGCATTACGCAAATAGACTACATGAATATTGCCACCTGCGGCGGTGGGAATATCCATACCCGCAACCAGCGCTTTGATGCGCGCAATCAGCGCCGGTATTTCAGCGCGTACCAGCAAGCTGTTGGTACGCGGCTCAACGGCCAACATGAGCTTGGGCGGTACGCCGGGCGTGGCTACATTTGCTGACGCTTCGGGCATCAGCCGTGTCAATAAATTCGCCACATCCACTGCACTGGCGTACTCGAGCTTGATCATTTGCACATCGGCACTGGCGGGAATATCGATCGAAGCGATGATCCTGGCGATACGCTTCACGTTATCCGCATAATCGGTGATCACCAGTGTATTGTTGCCGGGGTAGGCGCCAATGAAATTATTGGGCGCCACCAGCGGGCGCAATACCGCAGCCAACTGTGATGCTGATTCGTTCTGCAAAGCAAAAACCTGGGTCACGATCCGATCGCCGGAAACCTGGGTATTTCGATCAATGACTGTGCCCCCGGTTTTGGCATCAACTTCAGGAACAATCTTGACCACCCCGCGTTCTTCCACTGCAGCAAACCCATGAACCCGCAGTGCGGAAAGCAGAATCTGATAGGCCAGATCCTTGCTGACCGGCGTTTGCGAAATGATATTGATATTGCCCATGACGCGAGGGTCCAGAACAAAATTCTTGCCCGTGTGCATGCCAATCGCCTTCACCACCGACGGAATATCAGCATTGATGAAATTGAGGGTCACGGTATCTTGAGCCCACACAAGAGGCGTGTGATTCAACGCCAGAGCAACCATCACTACCCGTGCAATCCGGGACATACCGGGAAAATTGGAAAAAATCATGTGAAATTTGTTGCCTTGATGAAAACTTTTCGATTGTACGTCATTGGCATGCAAGCGGCTGCGCACCTCACTTTGCATGCATATCACTTCACTGAGGGTGAACTACGCCTGATTCCATTTCCAAGCGCGCTATTAATGCTGTAACAATACTTTGACGTGCTCCACCACGCTCTTTCCCAGCGCATCAAGATTGTAGCCACCCTCCAGCGTTGAAACGATGCGCCCTTGCGCATGACGACCGGCTATTTCAGCAATACATTCAGTAATCCAGCCGTAATCCTTTTCGTTTAAATCGAGATTGGCCAAAGGGTCGGCGGTATGTGCATCAAAACCCGCTGAAACCAGAATAAGTTGCGGGGCAAAACGCTCCAATGCAGGGAACCACTTTTCCGTAATGGCGGCACGAAATGCGGCGCTGCCGGTTTGCGCAGGTAGGGGTACAGGAATGATGTGTGCATTCCCGCTCTCTGCACCGCTACCCGGGTAATAGGGATGCTGGAATGAGGAACACAACATCACCCGGGGCTCGTCATGAAAAATATCTTCCGTACCATTGCCATGGTGTACGTCGAAATCGAGAATAGCCACACGCTCCAATCCAAACTGGTTGAGCGCATGTACTGCTCCCACAGCTACATTGTTGAAAATACAAAATCCCATGGCCCGACTATATGTCGCATGGTGACCGGGTGGGCGCACGGCACAAAATACATTATGGACCTCGCCATCCATCACCAACTCAACCCCCTTTACTACTGCTCCTGCGGCACGCCGCGCCGCATCAAGCGAATGAGGATTCATTGTGGTGTCAGCGTCAAGCGATAGATAGCCGGATTGCGGAGCAGAATCAAATATATGTGCAATATATTTCGGCGCATGCGTTGTTTCCAGCAAAGCCCGCTCAACACAAGGCGCCTCTATTTCTCGCATGTGTGAAAGAAGTCCCACTTGCTGCAAGGTAAAAAGGATGTGTTGCAAGCGTTCCGGGCACTCGGGGTGCTCCAATCCCATTTCGTGTTTCAAGCAAGTGGAATGGGTAATTAGTGCGGTGACCATGATAATTATGGAAAGATGGTAACAATGGATGCTTAGTTGGCGCCGCTTGCCAACGATGCAATACACTTCAATTACTAGCCTGGGGAATGATAGGACAGGCCTTTATTTTTTCAGTTTTTAATACTTCTTCTTGCCAAGCGCACAAAATAAAGCCGCAGGGTTTTCTCTGCGGCTTTTTTAAGGTTAACCAGGAAAACGATGGTTAGAAGAACTTATACGCGACACTTACATATACAAAACGGCCGCGTGGGTCGTATTGGAAAATGTCATAGCCCGACTGGAATTGGGAGCCATTGTTGATGAACAACGGGGGATCCTTGTCGAACAAGTTACGCGCACCCACCGACAGTTTCAGGTTCTTGATACCGTTGTAGGTTGCGACCAGGTCATAAATAGCCTGTCCAGGCACAAAGTGGCGGTTGCCATTCAGATCATTGCCATCTTCGTAGCCCTTGTAGTAGCGCTGCGTCAGCGTCGCCGACACCGGACCATAAGTATAGCCGCCGCTCAGGTTATGCTTCCATTTAACGATTACCCCGGTTGCGGCTGCAACCAACGGCGCACCGTCTGGGCGCACGATGGTACCAACGCTTTTTTCAAGTTCGCCACTCGTGTTTATCAAGTCGTACTTGTCGGTATAGGTGCCTTGCAAGCCCACATCGACACGTCCACCGCCGATGTTTTCACGGAAGCGCAGGTCAATATCGAGACCCTGCGTCTTGAGCGAATTCACATTGGCGTTCAGTTGGCGAATCAAGGTGATTTCGTCTGCACCGTTCACATCAACCAGCGCAGCATATCCCGATGCACCGCGACGGAACCCCGCAGCGATTTCCTGCGCGGAGGGCGCCGCAATCAAGCCCTTGATCTCGATATTGAAATAATCGACGGTAGCGGTAAAGGATTTGACGGGAGAGAAAACGAAGCCAACGCCGTACTGATCCGATTGTTCAGGCTTGAGATTCGGGTTGCCCCCCGCGAGTGAGGTCACCTGAATCTGGCCGTTGCCCGGGAACTTCGGGTCAGTAAACTGTTCGCTCGTTTCGATTTGTTGCGGCGCATACAAAGCCGGTAGAGAAGGCGCCTTGAAGCCAGTACCCACTGAACCGCGCAGCATGAACCAATTTGTTGGTTGAAAGCGACCGCTGGCCTTGTAGTTCACGGTTTTGCCGAAGTCGCTGTAGCTGTCCTGGCGAACCGCAAGCGTACCTTCGAAATGCTTGGTGAATGGCAAATTGGCTTCCGCAAACACTGCCCAGACCGTCCGTCTTGCACTTACCGGTACTATGGCACCACCAAGGCCAATCACATCGCCTGTCAATGTCGCAGGCGCCGGGGTGAGTGAGTAATCCTCGTTGCGCGCCTGGACTCCGGCCGCAATGTCGAGGGAACCGCCACCCAGTTGCATCGCCGATCCAACCACCTTGGCATCAATACCTTCATTCTTCGATTTCGAGCCAATCGTCGGCCCTTTGTACTTGGTGCCCTCAATCAACTTGGCAAGTTCCGGCGACTGCACGCCACCAGGAGCCCAAGGATTCCAATTGTTGGCTGGGTTATTTAAAACCTTGGTCAGTTCGAAGATGGACGCAAACCCTTCGATCACGTTGCCTTTGGTTTCGCTGTTGTTCTGCGTGTAGGCCGCATCGTATTCGAGGTTGCCGGCCGTACCCTTGACACCGACTACAATGCGATCTTGCGTCGAAATGTCATTGGTGGTGCGCGGGCCAAGCAGGAAAGTACGCTGTGACACGCCCAGCGGTTTGCCTACCATGGCGCCCAAACCGATCGAGGTCAAATAGTCAGCGGCAAACTTGTAGTTGGGATTCGTAGGATAAATGATCAATATGGGATCAACATTGGTACCAGCAAAACGCGAATTGCCAGCGTAAAACGCCTGGCGCAGCGGTGCGGGTTGAATCGGGTTTACGAATTCGTTGCGCGAATACATTGCCTCGGCAAAAAGTTCGGTATCGTCATTCACCTTGAAGCGAACGTTACCCGTTACACCCTGATACTCGCGATTGGGCACCAAACTCACAAATTGCCCCGTGTCAAAGGTGCAGTTCGGTGCAGTTTGGAGGGTGGTTCCATGGGGACCGCTGAAGCCCAAGCCGGATCGCGGAATCATGTTGATAGAGGCACAATCATTTTTTGCCGCACTGGGATTGCCATAACCCGTGCCAGAAATACCGTATGGATTGGTTGCTGAACGACCATTGGTGCCGGCATCAAACAAGGTACCACCACCGGGGAATTGCCAGACGCCTTCAATGCGCCCTGTTTCCGTTGCGCCGCCCGCATAAAACGGCAAGTTTGTGTCTGACTTGGAAAACTCACGCGAGGCACCGAGCAAACCGTCCTCCTTCTCATAGGCACCTGATAACACAACAGCCCAGCGGTCTTTTTCATAGTCCCCAAAACCAGCTACAACCCCGTATTTTTCGTTCTCAGCACCGCCGCCCCGTGTTGGTTTCCCGTAGCTTGCAGATAATTCAATGCCTTTATAATCCTTGCTCAGGATAAAGTTAATTACGCCAGCGATGGCATCACTTCCATAGATACCCGACGCGCCATCTTGCAACACTTCAACACGTTCAATCGCACCAAATGGTATAGCGTTGATGTTCACACTGTCACCAAGACCCGCGAACACTGCGAGGCGGCGGCCGTTGACCAGTACTAACGTTTTGTCGGAACCAATTCCGCGCAATGACACGGAGGACTGGCCATAGGTTGACAAGCCCGATTGAGCTGCGTTGACGGTGTTACCCGCGGAGGAGACTGAAGTGATCTGTGCGAGCAGTTCTTCGGTCGTTTGTACGCCGCTCTTACTGATCTCAGCTCGTGTGATTACCGTCACCGGCAATGCCGTTTCAGACTCAACACGCTTGATACTGGAACCCGTTACTTCGATTTTTTCAATTTTTTCCGCAGTTTGTGCCTGGGCTTGACCTGCAAGCGTGGTCAGCATGACACTTGCGCTGAACGTTTGTGCTAAAGCCAGCGATAGTTTTTTCATTTTAATATTCATGGAATTCTCTCTTAGAAAGGAAGAAAAACAATATTCATAAAATACAATCAATACGTTTATTTTTTAGATACTTTTTGTGGCAAAGTAACAATTAACGATAACTCGGCTAACGGTAAATTTTCAATAATTTATTTTAATTTGTTGTATATATACAACAGTTTGCCAAAATTTATCAAATGATGACTATTCTGAACAAGTTTGTTGCCCAATAAATAAACAGCCTTTACTATTGTTTGAAAAGCAAAAAGGCTTGGGGGATCCAATCGATCTTGGGTGCAGCTGAATCAATAGCAACGCCCACATGGATGCATATTAGCCACAGTGCTCTTGCACTATATGCACAGCATATTCGCATATTGCTGAGGAAAATTACCAAGCATACTGAGGCACACTGCTTCGTCGTACTACCTACCAGTTAAATCACATTTATGGGCTGGTTAAACGCCTAGCCTAGTTATGCAAACTGGCTCTAAGATGCCTCTTCCATATTTGAGACAAATATTTTCTTAACGACTTCGAAGCTAAAACCGCGCGATTGAAGAAAGCGCACTTGTCTGGCGCGTTCGTTAACATTCGCTGGTAATTCACCAAATTTACGTAACCACAATGTACGGGCACGGCTGATTTCCGATTCGTTCATTGTAGAAACAGCTTGCGAAATGGCGTCATTATCCAATCCCTTTTGCCGCAGGCTATGCACGACCCGTTTATCTCCATATTTTGCTCCCAGCCTGCGCGTTGCGTTCTCTGCGTAGCGGCTCTCGTTAAGCCAGCCTTCCTCAGCACACCAAGCGGCCGCAGTTTCTGCCTCCTCCTGCGTAAATTTTGCATGTAACAATTTAGCGATAAATTCGGCGCGGCTCATATCGCGCCGTGACAGTAGCTTGAGTGCTGCGGAAACAAGCTGTTTGTTTTCTGGAGAAGAAAATTTCATAAGTTTTACCACCATAAAAAAAGGCCGCCCTGCCTGGTTTCCCTGCGTTGAACGGCCCAACCATCGAACTATAAAATTATTTTGCTTCTTCCTCTTCTTCGCTAGTTCCTCCCGCGCCAGGCACATTCACCGTAGTGCGGATCAACGCCTCGATTTCCTGTGCTACAGCCGGATTTTCCTTCAAAAAATTGCGGGTATTGTCCTTACCCTGGCCCATTTTTTCGCCCTTATAGGCGTACCAGGAACCCGACTTGTCAATAATTTTGTGTAGCACACCCAATTCAATAATCTCGCCTTCCCGGGAAATACCTTCCCCGTACAGGATGTCGAAGTCTGCTGTTTTGAAAGGCGGCGCGACCTTGTTTTTGACCACTTTTACGCGCGTTTCCGAACCGATTACTTCTTCGCCAGCCTTGATGGAGCCGGTCCGGCGAATATCGATACGCACCGACGCATAGAATTTGAGTGCATTGCCACCTGTTGTGGTTTCGGGGTTGCCAAACATAACGCCGATTTTCATGCGAATCTGGTTGATGAAAATGACCAGCGTGTTGGAGCGTTTGATATTGGCAGTCAATTTGCGCAACGCTTGTGACATCAGGCGCGCCTGCAGGCCTGGCAATTGATCGCCCATCTCACCTTCAATCTCCGCGCGTGGCGTCAGCGCAGCCACTGAATCGATCACGACGATATCTACCGACCCGGAACGCACCAGCATATCGGCAATTTCCAGCGCCTGCTCGCCGTTGTCGGGTTGGGAAATAAGCAGGTCGTTGATATTCACCCCAAGCTTGGCCGCGTATTGGGGATCGAGTGCATGTTCGGCATCGATAAAAGCAGCAGTCCCACCGGTCTTTTGCATTTCTGCGATGACCTGCAAAGTCAATGTCGTTTTACCGGACGATTCAGGCCCGTAAATTTCAACGACCCGGCCACGCGGCAAGCCGCCAATTCCCAATGCAATATCCAGGCCTAGCGAGCCGGTGGAAACGGGGATGATATCGTTGCCGATGCTCCCTTCGCCCATTTTCATGATGGAGCCTTTGCCGAACTGTTTTTCGATTTGCGACAGTGCGGCTTGCAGGGCTTTGGTTTTATTTTCATCCATAAAGGGTTCTTTCATCATATTCATTGCTTGACTCCCGATAAAGTATAAATTCAGTAATGGCGAACTATTTACTGTAAATGAATACAGTCTGTAATTTCGTACAGTATCGAAAATAAAAGCATTATGCAAGCGTTTTTTGTGAAAAATCTGCTGAACAGCAGATCAAGCAAGATTATGCAGCAATTGAGTCAGTGCGTGCACAATGGTCTGATGCCGCACTGCTGCGCGATCCCCCAAAAAATTGCAAGTCTCTGAAATAATGGAATTTGTTGTAAGTTTCCAGGCAAAACAGACCGTACCGACTGGTTTTCCTGGCTGGCCCCCATCCGGGCCTGCAATACCTGTGACAGCTACAATGGTATTGGCACGCGGACTGGAAAGGGAAAAGGCACCTTCCGCCATTTCACGAGCCGTTTCTTCCGATACGGCTCCGTAAGTTATCAACGTATTTAATTTCACGCCCAGCATAGTAGCTTTGGCTTCATTGCTATAGGTGACAAAAGCACAATCGAACCACGCCGATGAACCGGGGATACGGGTGATGGTTTCAGCAATTCCCCCGCCAGTACAGGATTCTGCTGTAGCCAGTATTTGCCCCTTTTTTTTGAGTACAGCCCCTACATCGGCAGCCAGTTGGTCAAGTTCGCTCATAAGTTTAAAGCTACAATTTCATTTTTAAAATAAAGTTTGCGTAGCCCAACGTCGTGATCTAACCGGGGACGCTTTGCGGCAAATTCAGCGTAAAGTTGAATTTGTCGCAGCTACTACCGAGTTGTTGAGATGCGGTCGAAGTGGCTCCTGCACCACCTCCTACATAATAAGTTTGAAATATAACGGCTGCATTCACAGTGGCAGACTGTGCATTGAACGTTATCGATGGCCGATGGCTTGTACTTCCGTTTACCGTGCTTGCGGTAACGCTAAGAGTTAGAAAGCAAGTGGTTCCAAATGAAGATTGCCCCAACGAAAGAATCGTCACTGGACCCAATGTGCAGGGTAACTGACTGGATGGCAAGCTGTTGATGCAGGCGACAATCTCGCCGGTTCCAGAAGGCGGGTTTGCGCCACTTGCGACAATCGCAAAATTTTGTTTTGCTTGTGACCATTGCAACGTGACTGCTTGACCAGCGCCCGGAAAGTTCGGGATGACAACCGGTATAGTCGGTGCACCGGTTAAGAAGGTTTGTTGTTGTATCCGTACTACCGTGAAAGTGGCTTGCCCGAATTGCACACCATCGGCGAACGCTTTCACTGTATGTGGCCCAGTTTGCAGATTGCTATAGTTGAGCAGGTAAGAAAAACCGCTGTTGATGTTGCCGTCGCAAACCAAGGCGGTATCCAAGCGTGGGGTGCCTATGCCTGCATTGCCAATATTTTGGCCATCGATAGTGAATGAAATTACTTTTGCGTTGCAGTGCCAGCCGGTGATGGCTGTAATGCCAGACTCAAAACTGTCATTCTGAGGATTTTCCAAATAGCCAACAGCATAGGCAGAGCTTACATAAGCGATTAAGCAGGCAAAAAGAATAACGACTATTTTTCTCATTTGAGATTCTTTCGGTTACGTTTTTTCCTTAATCTGTTCATTACGAAAGTTTCCCATGACACTGTTTGTATTTTTTGCCTGAGCCACACCAGCAGGGGTCGTTGCGCCCGATTTTCGGTCCTTCACGAACGACTGGTTGGGGTACGGGTGCATCTACGCCCCCATCCGCCCCAGTCAATGCTTCATCATAATCAGCGTGATGATATTGGATATTATGTGCTTGACTCGCGGCGGCCTCTGCTGCTTTTTCCGCCGCTTCTACTTCTTCCGCCGAACGTACCTGAACATTAAGCAGAATACTGGTGACCTGCCGTTTAATGCTGTCCAGCATGCTGCTAAATAACTCAAACGCCTCGCGTTTGTATTCCTGCTTGGGTTGTTTGGCTGCATAGCCGCGCAAATGAATCCCTTGCCGCAGGTAATCCAGGGAAGCAAGATGCTCGCGCCAATGCGTATCGATGCTCTGGAGCATGACGGAACGTTCGTATTGATGAACCAGTGGTTTTTCGACGTTTGTAAATTTCGTTTGATATTCTGCATCGGCTTGCTTGACCAGGCGCGTAGTAATTTTGTTGCTGTCCAGTTCGTCGTCGTCTTTCAGCCATTGTTCGATGGGCGCCTTCAAGCCATATTCCGCTTCGAGCGTTTTCACCAACTCCGGTATATCCCATTGTTCTTCGACAGACTCTGGCGGGACAAACTGCTCGATTGTTTGGCGAATGATGTCGGCGCGCATGGCCTGTATGGTTTCGGAAATGTCCTCGGCGTCAAGCAGTTCGTTGCGTTGATGGTAAATGACCTTGCGCTGGTCATTGGCCACATCGTCATATTCAAGCAATTGTTTGCGAATATCGAAGTTGCGTGCTTCGACCTTACGCTGCGCATTTTCGATTGAGCGCGATACCATGCCGGCTTCGATGGCTTCCCCTTCCGGAATCTTGAGGCGCGACATGATGGCCTTCAGGCGATCACCTGCGAATATTTTGAGTAGTGGGTCTTCAAACGAAAGATAAAAACGCGATGATCCCGGATCGCCTTGCCGTCCCGCGCGGCCACGTAACTGGTTATCGATGCGCCGCGATTCGTGCCGTTCTGAGGCAATGATGCGCAAGCCGCCTGCCGTCAATACCTGATCGTGCAATTTTTTCCATTTTTCATGAATGTCTGCGATACGTTGTGTTTTTTCGCTGTCGCTTAGCGATGCATCGTTTTTGATAGCCTGCACTTCAGGGTCAGGATTCCCGCCCAATACAATGTCTGTGCCTCGCCCCGCCATATTGGTTGCAATGGTAATCGTGCCGGGTTTACCGGCCTGAGCCACGATTTCTGCTTCCCTTGCGTGTTGCTTGGCATTCAAAACCTGATGGGGCAGTTTTTCTTTTTCCAGCAAAGAAGACAGCAATTCCGAGTTTTCGATTGTTGTTGTTCCGAGCAGTACGGGCTGTCCGCGTCGATGGCAATCCACCACATCCTGAATAATGGCGAGATATTTTTCTTTGGCCGTGATAAATACCTGATCGTTGGTGTCCTTGCGGATCATCGGTTTGTGGGTGGGGATAATGACCGTTTCAAGGCCATAGATTTGCTGGAATTCAAAGGCTTCGGTGTCGGCGGTGCCTGTCATCCCGGAAAGTTTTTTGTAAAGCCGGAAGTAATTCTGGAATGTGATCGAGGCCAGCGTTTGCGATTCGTTTTGAATACGCACGCCTTCTTTGGCTTCGACGGCTTGATGCAGGCCATCGGACCAGCGGCGGCCCGGCATCTTGCGGCCGGTAAACTCATCGACAATGACGACTTCGCCGTTCTCCACCACGTAGTGTTGATTACGATGGTAAAGCGCATTGGCGCGCACCGCTGCGTAAAGGTGATGCATCAACATGATGTTGGCGGGGTCATACAGTGAGGCCCCTTCGGGCAGTAAGCCGTTCTCGACCATCAGGGCTTCTGCGTGTTCATGCCCGGCTTCCGAAAGCATGACTTGATGCTGTTTGAGGTCGACGTAATAATCGCCGTCTGATGTTTCCGTTTCCTGCTTGACCAGGAGCGGGACCAATTGGTTGATTTTTTGATACAAGGCCGTGGAATCTTCGGCTTGGCCGGAAATGATCAGTGGAGTCCTGGCCTCATCGATCAAAATGGAATCAACCTCGTCGATCACGGCAAAATTGAGCCCACGCATGACGCGCTCACTTTTGTTGGTCACCATGTTGTCACGCAGGTAGTCAAAGCCAAATTCGTTATTCGTGCCATACGTAATATCGGCTGCAAAGGCTTGTTGTTTTTCTTTGTGCTCCATTTGTGAAAGATTGCAGCCCACGCTCAATCCCAAAAACGAATGCACGCGCCCCATCCATTCGGAATCGCGACGAGCCAGATAGTCATTGACGGTGACGACGTGAACACCTTTTCCAGACAAGGCATTCAGGTAGGAGGGCAATGTCGCCATCAGGGTTTTTCCTTCCCCGGTGCGCATCTCGGCGATCTTCCCATCATGCAATACCATGCCGCCAATCAATTGTTCGTTGAAATGGCGCAACCCCAGTACCCGCCTGCTTGCTTCGCGCACCACGGCAAACGCCTCGGGCAGTAAATGATTCAGGGTTTCGCCTTTTTGCAATCTCGATTTGAATTCGTCAGTCTTGGCTCTTAGCTCCGCGTCCGAGCATTTCTCCATGACAGGTTCCAGATTGTTAATTTGCTCAACGGTTTTACGATATTGCTTGAGCAGCCGTTCATTGCGGCTGCCAAAAAATTTTTTAAGGAGAGTATCTAGCATGGATGACTTTCGTGGAATTCAAATTAATCCTGTTTCCTTTCGACAAGAGAAACAGAAAAGTAAAAATTTATTGGAACAACTTTTGTGTACCCCTCGTTGCGGGGATACCCGAAGCGCTGTTCGCCAAAAATCTATATTTGGCTACAGGCAAGATGGAGGGAGAGATAATCAGGGAGCGTGAGCGGACTTGGTGGCGGCGGGTTCCTGCGCTTTGGCAAAAGTAAGAAACCGATTGGGATTGAGCGGGATGCCTTTTTCGCGTACTTCAAAATGCAGATGGGGTCCGGTCGCGCGGCCGGTTGCGCCTAGATCGCCGACATGCTGGCCTTTCAGTACCACATCGCCTACGGCCACATTCCTTTTCATCAAATGCGCATAGCGGGTAGTCAATCCATTATCGTGATCGATATCGACCATATTGCCGTATTCGTGATGAAACTCGCTGGCGGAAACAACGCCACCCGCTGCGGCCAAAATAGGCGAGCCTGCTGCTGAAATAAAATCCACTCCCGTGTGAAATGCAGAGCGTCCATTAATGGGGTCGATACGGTAGCCAAAATTGGAGGAGTAAAAACCTTGAGCAACGGGCATAGTGGTTGGAATAGCTTTTTGTTCAACACGTCCCTGCATCAACAGGGAATCGAGGGCGCCCAGTTTATCGCTGCGATCATCCAGCTTGGCAGAAAACTCTGCCAGTTTTTGCTGAAATTCGCTGTAGCTTAAGGAATAGGAAAATGCTGCGGCAGGCGCCGTCCCACCCTGACCGGGGGCTTCAGAAAAATTAAATTCAGCCGGTTTAATGCCCGCCGCCTTTGCCAGACGTTCGCCAAAAGCATCCAGCCGCATGATCCGTGCCTGCAGCTCGCCCAGCTTGATAGCCAAACGGCTGATTTGCTCACGCATTTCAACTTCCGCTTTTTGCGTCTCTTGCTGGGTCAACGTGGAAATCAGGTTTTGAATAAACGGGTTTTTGATGTCTACCGCGTACTTCATCGTGAACCAGTAGGTTCCCAGCGCCAGCATGAATCCGGCGCTGACGAAGGTCAAGGCTGCCATAATGATTTGCGATTGGGAAATGGTAATGATGCGGCTTTTTGCTAAACTGTCGGAGACCAAAATAATGTTCATAGCCTATTCCTCAGATTCCGTGACTAATACCAATATCCCACCCGGTAAACCAATTCTTGCCCTGCTGAACGAAGACATTGGCCTTATATCGGTCTTGCAGCGGCTCAAGGCAATTTCCAAACTCCAAAAAACCTATTTTGATGCTGCCCCGGAAAACCTGAAAAACTCAAGCCGGGTCACTCGTATTGACGGTACGACACTTGTTATTAGTGTCCCCAATGGAGCCATTGCGACAAAAATAAAATTATTGACCCCTGCCCTGCTTCAATGTTTTACGAAAAATAAAAAGCAGGAACAAAAGGTTACCGCAATATGCGTGGAAGTGCAACCTGATTTACTGTCCACAACTCCACCCGTTTCAAATGTGCATTCACGCCACGCCATTCCTCTTAGCGGTCTCGATGCGCTTTCCCGACAATTAACCGATTCACCACTCAAAAATATGGTGGATACCTTGCGACACAATTGCAAGCAACGGGATATTCATAACCGCAAAAATCGCTCTAATACGTAAAACAAACCGATCAATCCAGCCACAGCCAAGGCAACCTTAACCACCACTTTGGTCAGAACAAAAAAACGCGGATTTTTGGTGAACAAATAAGCAGTAAATAGAATGGCCACCCCCATTACCGTTAAAAGCAAAAGAATGCGGATCCCAATAATCATGATTGCGGGAACAGTAAATACACCGTGCGGCCTATCAATACCTTTAGAAAATTTTGATTTTAAGCAAGATTGAGCATCATATTGCCGAATGCAGCAGGCAATTGATCGCGCTTGTCAAAAGTCACGAATTCCCAGGCATCCTGATCCGCCAGTAAAGCCCGAAGCAATCGGTTATTCATGGCATGGCCGGATTTGATGCCGTGAAATGCCCCAATCAACGGATGTCCCAGCATATAAAGATCGCCAACTGCGTCGAGTGCCTTGTGCTTGACAAACTCGTCATCAAAACGAAGCCCCTCGCTGTTTAGTACGCGAAAATCGTCAATGACAATTACATTGTCCAGCGATCCACCGCGGCCCAGGCCCATGGCACGCATTTTTTCGACTTCATGGGTAAATCCAAATGTACGGGCACGTGCCACTTCTTTCAGAAAGGAAATTTTGGCGAAATCGATTTCGATTTCAGAGTCACCCTTCTCAAATACAGGATGATCGAAATTGATCGAAAAGGTAATTTTGAAACCATTATAGGGTTTGAGACTGGCGAATTTATCCGTCTCGTTTCCTGCACCCTGCAATTCGACAGGTTTGGTTATACGAATATAGCGCTTGACCTTGGCCTGTTCTTCAATTCCTGCCGATTGCATCAGAAAAACAAATGGGCTGGCGCTACCATCCATGATCGGCACCTCTTCGGCGGAGAGATCGACATAGGCATTATCGATTCCCAGACCAGCAAAGGCTGACATCAGATGTTCTACCGTAGCAACTCTAGCTCCGGATTGTGGATCTTCTATACGCGTGGAAAGCCGCGTATCGTTTACATTCAAGGCATGCGCTCGTACTGCCGGCGCTCCCGGCAAATCGGTACGGCAAAAAACGATGCCGGTATCGGAGGCAGCAGGACGAATCGTCATCTCCACGCGTTCGCCTAAATGCACCCCAACGCCGGTCGCGCGAACTTTGTTTTTGAGTGTGCGCTGCTTGATCATAAAAAGGCTAATCTTTCAAATCATTAACAATTTACTGTAAATGATACATTGCCAGAGTCAGTCTGGATACGGCAATGTACACTCACCATTTCTTCATAGACGCGTTCGCCGCCTGCCACCTGCGCTCTTGGCGCGGAGTCGGAAAGGGATTTGGAGCGATGTTGTGCTTGAGATGCCCGCAGCTCGTAATTTAAGTTTCGTCCGCAGCGGCGCCGCCTATTGAACCAGTGCCACTCAAGCCGTTTGGTTCGCAGGTAAGTTTTTAATTTTTTTTGATCGAGTATGTATGGATTCGGCCTGTGCCCCGGTCTTATCACTAGAGCTACCCATTTGTTATTGCAACTTGGCAAATCTGGGTTACTCCGACACATCGCCCTTTCAATCTACTTAACGGAGAATCAATATGACGAAAACACAATTACTGCTGCAATCTGCGTTTGCAACCCTGATCGTTGCCGGCATGACAAGCAACCCTGCCATGGCAGCGAAACCTGGCATGGAAAAGTGCGCTGGCATCGCCAAGGCTGAAAAAAATGACTGCGGCACTAGCAAACATTCTTGCGCTGGCCAGGCATCCAAGGATGGAGACAAGGAAGAATGGATCTACGTTCCAACCGGCACGTGCGAAAAAATCGTTAATGGCAGCATCGTTAAGTCAAGCAAAGGCTAAGCGGTACTAAGCAACGCATACGGGGCGCGCCCGGAATAGCTTTCATGCCGCGCCCCAAGTCGCCATCATCACTTTAATCGGAGTCACTCATGCAAAACCAAACCGTTTCCACCCTTTTTCGAAGGGGTTTTGTTGCATTGACCTTACTGACAGTATCAGGGTATGCAATATCGAATGTGACGCTACGCGATCCATACGGGGCAGCGATCAGCGGCGTCCAGGTTGATCGTGTCATTCGCATTGGCCCATCGACCCGTGCGGTCAACGTCGAGCGCTTTGAGCGTGTGCGCTTTGTATTTGATAGCGGGCGCAGCTTTGAATGGCACTTCTATACGCTTGGACACCCCACAATCAAGCTCAGCCAAATCGCACCCGATCTCGGCGCTCAGCAAGACGTGACGATTTACGTTTCACCGAGTCCTGACGAGAGGGGCTAACGGCGGCCCGTTTCTGTGCGCATGGCATCTGTGGGCACGGAAATACTGATGAAAAAACATCATGCCGGAAATTAAAGCAATGGAAACTCAAATCGATTCTCGTGTTGGTTTTGGCCTTCGCGCGCCGCATATCCCGGAATTACTGAGTATTCGTGCGCCTGTTTCCTGGGTCGAAGTCCATAGCGAGAACTGGTTTTCCGAGGCGGGCCCGATTGCCGAACGTTTGGCCGACATCCGCGCATGCGTCGATATAAGTCTGCACGGGGTTGGCCTTTCGCTCGGTTCTGCCGATACCCTCGACACCGCTCACCTTTGCCAATTGAAGCGGCTTGTCGAGCGTTGTCAACCGATCCTCGTGTCCGAACACCTTGGCTGGGGTGCGGTGGGAGGTCGGCATAGCAACGATTTGCTGCCCTTGCCGTATACCGACACCACGGTGCGCCTGATGGCTGATCGGATTGATGCTGTCCAGCAACTACTGGGGCGTGCCATCCTCGTGGAAAACGTGACCAGCTATTGCACTTTTCGCGAATCGACGCTGCCCGAATGGGCCTTTATGCACGCGGTTATCGAACGCGCTCATTGCGGCTTGCTGCTTGATCTCAACAACGTCTATGTAAACGCCACCAATCACGGTTTCGACGTTAACGACTACCTTAGCAACGTCGACTGGGCCAGCGTGGGCGAGATCCATCTGGCCGGTTATGAACATTGGGATAGCGTGCTGATTGACACGCATGGCCAGCCGGTGCAGCCCCCTGTATGGGCCATGTTTGGTGCGGTCCATCATCGTTTGCCGAGGCACACCCGCGTCCTGATCGAATGGGACACCAATTTGCCCACGCTGCCTGTGCTGATGGCAGAGGTAGTCAAGGCCAGTGACGTGCTGTTGCACCAGGATGTAGCGGAGTTGGACCATGCTTGAGTCCATGCAAAGGCATTTTCTTGAGACGGTCAGGCATGAGCGGCCGGCCATGTTGCTCGGTATAAGCAAAATATCTTCTGACCAGACTTGGGCGATTTATCGACGCAATTACATTGAGGGTCACGTTGCGGCTCTGGCTGACACCTATGGCACAGTGCGCGAACTGGTCGGAAGCGATTATTTCGGTCAGTTAGCGCGACGCTACGTCGCGCAGTCCGAAAGCCTGACGGGAGATTTGAACGACTATGGCGGCGATTTTGCGGATTTCCTTGCCACTATTTTAGCCACAGCCCCTGGCGGGGCGGCACTTCCTTATCTGCCCGACATGGCGCGGCTCGATTGGCAATGGTTTGCTCAATTGCGCGCGCAACAGGGTGCTGCAGACTGGCTCGGTAAGTTGTTGGCATTACCACCAATGGATTGGCAAGATGTCAAGGTTGCCCCAGCTGGCCGATTCTTACGCTCGGAATTTCCCATTTACCAGATATGGCGCCTGGCTCAAGGCAACGCGGGGGAAGTCGATCTGAGCGCTGATGGCGAAGCGGTACTCATTACCAGGCCAAGCGCAGTGGTGGTGACACTGTTGAGCAAGGCGCAGGCGGTCTTTATTGAACACTGGTTTTCCGGCGCAACCCTTGGCATTGCATTAGCGGCGGCAGTGGAAGCCGATGAGGGATTCGACCTTTCGACTATTTTGACTATGCTTGCGGCGCTTGGCGCTGTCCAGACAATTAAGGAACACATACCATGATGACCAAGTGGATCAATTTCGACGCTCAACTTGCGCATTGGCTGCGCTATCCACAAGACCTCTTGCTTGTGCTGCTGCGACTGGCAGTGGCATGGGTATTCTTCAAGTCAGGAATGCTCAAACTCCAAAGCTGGGATAGCACGCTGGAATTATTTGCGTATGAATATGCTGTTCCGTTTCTGTCGCCGCTGGTCGCTGCGGTGGCAGGTACAGCCGGTGAATTGCTGCTTCCTCCGCTTCTGGCTATTGGAATACTGACCAGGCCTGCGGCTTTCGCCCTCTTTGTTTTCAATTGGGTGGCATTGATATCATATCCAGACATTTCGCCTGCCGGTATCAAGGATCACCAGCTCTGGGGACTCGGATTGGCCTGTGTGTTCTTGTTCGGTGCCGGTGCGGTCTCGCTTGATCATTGGATTGCCCGACGCTTGGGCCGATCGACCAGGAGCGTTCCATGAAAGTGAAGGAGCGTGAGTTTGAGTTGGCGGTGCGCAGCTACAGTGCGGATCTGTATCGCTTCGGCTACTGGCTCGCACGTGATCGCCATGTGGCGGAAGACCTGGTACAGGAATGCTTCGAACGCGCCTGGCGCAACTGGGCCAGCCTGAACGACGATGCAGCGTTGAAACGATGGTTATTTACCATTCTGCGGCATGAATTTCTTCGCCGATTCGAACGGAAACATCTCGATACCTGCGACATCGACGAGGTTGAATCCCCAATCGCTGGCGGCTTGGGTTTGGACGAAGCCGCCGCGCTGCGCCAAGCTCTGGTCAATACACCAATCAGCCTAAGAGAACCGTTGCTGATGCAAGTTCTGGGCGGCTTTTCCGCAGAAGAGCTGGCGGAGTTGAACAAAACAACGACCGGCGCCATGACCACTCGCCTCAGTCGCGCACGCCAATGGTTACGCGCCCGACTGGACGATGAAGACCCCGTCGTTCGCAATCCGGCAAAAGGAGGAAAATTGTGATGAATTGCCTGCATACCCGACGCAGCTTGCTGGCAGAGCCAAATGCTGCCTCGAGCGCGCTATCGAGCCACCTCGAAGAATGCGGGGCATGCCGCCAGTTTGCGCTTCGCCTTGCGCAAAATGAAACGCTTTTGCATACCGCAATAGCCATACCGGCACCGGAACAACTGTCCGAGCGCATCCTTCTTCGCGCCAAATTGCGGTCCCGCAGCCCGGACTGGTTTCGTTGGATTGGCGACTGGTTACAACCGCGCCGCACCGCCTATGCTGTCGTAGCAAGCGTGGCCCTTTCATTCGGACTGTGGTGGTCGTTGCCCTCGTCTGAGCGCCCGGTGCAATGGAGTGAGGTGGTTCTGGCCCACGTCATCGGCGAATCTGGTGCGCTCGCAAATGGCGTACCGCAATCGTTGCACGCGTTGAATATTGCTCTCAAGGATTATGGACTAACGCTCAATCCGAAGATGGGTGCCGTGCGTTATTTCGACCGTTGCGCGCTACCTGGGGGGCGTGGAATTCACGCCGTGATCGAAACGCCGGATTTTGGAAAGATCACGCTTATTTTGCCACCTCTCGGCACTCGTGCCGAGTCAGGCTCATCGGTGCGTGAAGGGTTTGCAGCGCAGATTGTGCTCATCGACCAGACCAGCGTCGGACTGGTGTCGGATCGTCCGGAGCACATGGGGGCCCTTACCGTGCGTTTGCGCGAACAGTTAGTCAAGAGTACATGAACACAGCAATGTACTTATTAGAAGCGGTAAAGCGGAGGGCATCGAATGTTGCAGGAGCCGCTAATCAAGCCTTTTAAAGCAGGGTTAACTCTCCACACGCATTTTGAATACGCCGGCAGGCATCTTCCAGCACGCCGATGTTGGTGGCATAGGAAATACGAAAATGCGGCGATAATCCAAAGGCCGCCCCATGAACCACCGCCACGCCCTGTGCTTCAAGCAAGTAACCCGCTATATCTTCGTCGTTCTTCAACACGGCGCCTGTCGGTGTTTTTGCACCGATGAGCCCCTGACAACCCGGATAGACATAAAAAGCGCCTTCGGGCTGGTGGCAATGCAAACCTGGTGTCTCATTGAGCATTTTCACCACCAGATCGCGGCGTTGCTTGAAGGCAGCATTGTTTTTTGCGATGAAATCTTGCGCTCCATTCAACGCTTCCACAGCCGCGGCCTGACACGCCTGGTCATAGCGTAATCCAGCCTGCAAATGCGGCAGGATTTTCCCCAGCGCCTTGGCCGATAATCGCGCATAGCCAGGTTCCAATTCAGTCTCAACTAAATTCTGGGCGATTGACTCATCGAAGCCCCAGTGCTCACGCATGCGACGCAAAAAGCCAGCTTTACTGTCGATAGTCAGCATATCCGTCAGCAGCGCCTGCTGGCGTTCCAGCGGCAGTGCGTCCCACGCGTCCCTCAACACATCACGCAGCGTCGCCGCGGTGCGGTTACCAATCAATTGGCTTTTTTTGCCTTCCTCCAGATTGAAGAGTTCCCCTTCGTGCAAGCCCAGCGTTTTCCGCGCCTTGCCCCAGGAAAGCGTTTTCTGTTTTTCCAGGATGGCGTACAGTTTTTCTTTTTCGGCCCCCTCCAGTTTGCGATAGGCGCGGCTGATCGGATTCTTGATTTCGAGATGGTTCAAATCCTGCCAGATGCGGGCGCGCTGCGCTTCGAGCAACGCTTTAGGGGCGCGCTTGCGTGCAGGCTCGAAGGAACATTTACCGACCAGATGTTTTTGTACTTTCAACGGGCGCTGGAAAAAAATCGCATTGTGGATTTTCGCTTTGAGTTCGGGGGTAAATTTTTTCGCATGGTGCGGCTGTTGTGCATCCCACAACATTTCAAATTCGCGTTGATACATTTCGCGGTTCGTATAGCGCTCGCGCTTTTTCTCCTGCGTGGCCAAAAACTCGCCAAGCGTGCGGCATTCTGCAGACTCTATCTCCGTTTGCAGCTGCGCGATGGCGGTTTTAACCTTGCCTTCTTCGTCGCTTTTGGTCTTGCGATTGCTCTGAAAGCCGCGCCGTTTGGCGAAGTGCATTAATATTCGCGCGAATTCGGTCAAGCCAAGCGGTTCATCCAGCCCGCGTTTGCGCAGCTGGTAGGGGTCACCCAACCGATTGAATGCGGCCTCTTCTTCCCCTTGCAGAAACGATTCAGGCAAAAAACCGTGTTCAACCAGGATGCGAGTCAGCAACTGGCGACGCATGCGCCGACGGTTGACTATTTTGCGCAGGCTGCGCGCGGCACGGCGCGCATGGTTTTTTGGCGTCCTTGTTTTGGCTTCGACCGCTTCCTGAAAGATACGAACGCCACAGTCGATTAACTCGACAGGCGAACCCTTTTTATAATCGATCAGCGCCCAGCCGATTGAATTTGTCCCCAGGTCCAGCCCTAGCGTATAGGTATGCGTGTGTGTATTCATTTTTCTCCCCTTGCCAAGTTATTGGTATGCAGGTATTCTTGCCGCATAGTGTAGCTGACCGATGCCTGCGTTGCTTTCCATAATAAGGAAAATTTCGCTGGCAATGCCCCAACGGGGCAACCTTCGAAGCCTCTGGCGCAAGTCAGGGGCTTTATCATTTGGGGATCGCGGATCAAGGTTTTATAACGTTATTCGCCTTGATCTATCAATCAGCAAAAATTTTATGTGACGCAATTCCGGTATTTACCCATTAGAATAGTTTATCTTGCTTGGTGAAAATATGACTACTACAAAAGATGATCATTCCGTTGAAATGTTGCGCGCCGAAATCGATTTGCTTATGGCTGACCGCGAGGGCCTGTTACGGGTGGCGGGCGCCGCCGCTAAGTTTGTCGAAAAAGTGAATATTGCCAAGTTACCCATTTCCGAAATTCCGCTGGCTGAAGCCATTTCAAGCTGCGTGAATGCGCTCCCAGAAGAAACGTTGCGTGAAGCATTGCTTGCCGTTAGTGCGTCATCTGGCGCGCAAGGGTGATCGGGCTGAAATAATCTACCCTTGGCACATGGGTTTCACTCTTCCACCGCAATGCCCGCGTCGTAACGGTTGGATTACTCCCCTGCTTGGCCGCTGTCTGATGCGCATGAGCGGCTGGCGTTTTGAGGGTGCTTTCCCCGATGTTTCGAGGCTGGTGATTGCCGTGGCGCCGCACAGCAGTAACTGGGACTTTTTTATCGGAGTGGCCGCGCTGTGGGCGCTCGATATTCGAATTTCCTTTATGGCCAAACACACCATTTTTTTCTGGCCATTCGCGATCTGGCTACGCAGCCTGGGTGGGATTGCGGTTGATCGTCGTGCCCCGCATGGCGTTGTGGGGGAATTGATCCACGCATTCGAGGGCAAAAAAAATTTAATTCTGGTGATTACTCCGGAAGGCACAAGAGCTTATGGCGCAAAATTCAAATCCGGGTTTATCCACATTGCGGCGGGCGCCAAGGTGCCTATTTTACTGGCTTCTTTTGACTATTCGCGCCGTGTGATTAATTTTGGCAAGGTTATATTGCCAGGCGACGATCCAGCAGCGGATCTAAAAGAAATTATGGATTACTTCCGTCCGGTCAAGGGTAGATATCCTAAACAATGGCAAAACCAATAATTTTCTATTTTTCTCAATAACCTGCCTAATTTTTAGGCCGTATTAACTTTTTCAATCCGGTACCCATAACCATAGATTGAATTAATATCCCAGCCATTCTGGGGATAAAGGCCTAGTTTTTTGCGAATAGAACGGATGTGGTTATCGACAACGCTACTATCGACTTCCGTATACACTCCCCAAACTGTTTCCAATAGATGAAGTCGCGACAGCAACCGGCTTGGATTTTGAAAGAGATAACTGGTCAGCTCGTACTCTTTTTGAGTCAGGTCAACCCTCTCTCCCAAAAAATGGATTTCTTGCTGGTCGAGGTAGATTTCATACGCGCCAAACTTCATCACGGGCTGGTATGCCCCATTCTTGGCACGCACCAATCCTTCAACGCGTGCGATCAACTCAGCATATTTAGGCGGCTTTACCACATAATCATTGGCACCTAAACGCAGTGTATTAACAATTTCCTCCTCCTCGTCAATCGCCGTCACAAAAACCACTGGTAGCTCCCACCCTAAATTTTTCCGCACCCACTTGAGCACATCATCGCCTGTACCATCTGGCAGCATCATATCAATCAGCAGGAGATCGAAATTTTCACTGAGAAGCGCTTCTATATAAGCTGCGACGGTCTTGTAGGGAGCGCACTGATGGTTTGCTTTGGCAAACCACTGGCTGTATAACTCGGACAAAATTTCATCGTCTTCAAGTATACCGATACGCATTCGATTTCTCCCCTAAAAAATGTGCGGATGTATTTTAATCAAATTTTATTATCTATTGTTAATAATTTTAGCTGAAATACGTAAGTAGAAATAAAAATAGCCCTGAAAATTCAGGGCTATTTTTAGCTAAGCTGCCAATTTACATTAAAAATGTACTTTAATCCCCGTCTGAACGAAAAGTGACGAATCGCGTCCCTTGTTCGTTCTTCACTAGCAAGGCAATGGTCTTTTTGAGGTCGAGCTTGGCGGCCAGTTCATTGAATTGTTTGGCCGATGTAATATCGGTGTTGTTCACACGCAGGATGACATCCCCCGGATTCAGGATCATGTCCGCGCCACCGCGCACCGAGCTCACATACACACCGTGCTCAACTTTAAGTTCTTTTTTCTGCTCCGCAGTCAAATCAGTCGCGCCAATGCCCAGCCGCCCGGGTTTGACTTCTTTTTCGTTCGCTGCCGTTTTAACGGTTGATTCGTCCTTGGTTTCACCGATGGTTGCCGTGATATCGCGCGCAGCACCATTGCGCCATATGGAGAGGTTGACTTTGCTGCCCGGTTTGGTTGCCCCGATGAGGCGCGTGACCTCGGCGCTACCTTCTACAGCCTTGCCATCGACTTTGAGAATAATGTCGCCTTCCTTGATTCCCGCTTTTTCGGCAGGTGTATCTTTTTCCACGCTTTGAACGACTGCGCCTTGCGCCTTGGACAAGCCCATGGCCTCAGCCGCATCTTTGGTTACATTGCTGATCAGTATGCCCAGTCGCCCTCTGGAGACGCGGCCGGTTTTAATCAACTGGTCTGAAATGCGCATCGCTTCATCAATGGGAATGGCAAAAGAAATGCCTTGATAACCGCCTGTTCCTGAAAAAATCTGGGAATTGATTCCGACCACTTCGCCACGGGTGTTAAATAATGGCCCGCCTGAATTACCCGGATTGACCGCCACATCGGTCTGAATGAATGGCACACCGCCCTGCCCTAGTTCGTCGCGCCCCTTGTAGCTGACGATACCTGCAGTGACGGTATTGCGAAAACCGAATGGTGAACCAATGGCCACCACCCATTCGCCCACGCGCAATTTGTTGGAGTCGCCGATATTGACTTTCGGCAATCCGCTGGTGTCGACCTTGAGCACGGCCACATCCGAGCGCGAGTCTGATCCCACTACTTTGGCCTTGAATTCGCGTTTGTCATTCAGTGTGATGGTCACCTCATCCGCCTTGTCCACCACGTGGGCATTGGTCAGCACATAACCGTCCGAGGAGATGATGAAGCCAGAGCCTTGCCCGTAAGGCCGCAACGGTGCATCACCGCGCGGTAACCCGCCACGCGGGCCGGGACGCCGTTGAGGTTCTGGCGGCATAAAACGCCGGAAAAATTCATAGAATGGATCGTCTTCCGACAGCCCATCAAACGGATTGCCTCTCATCGCGCGGGCGCGCGCCTGAGTGCTCACATTGACCACGGCAGCTCCCTGTTTTTCCACCAGATCCGCAAAGTCTGGTAATTCTCTGGGCTGGGCATTTACACCCGGCGCCAGCAACGCTGTAAAAAAAGAAAATATCAACGCAGAAAAAAGTTGTTTAGCCATAGTATCTCCACTGTTTTTATTACGTTACTAAGGAACCTCTGAATAAGTCCCACATGGCCGCGCGCACGGTTTTCCGGGATGGGATGCAAGGCGCGGTGCGCAGCGAATGGTCGATTCCCTTCGCAAGCACCGCAACACAGCAAACCGCCCGCGCATTTGACAACTGCGCCAGCGCCCATGCGGGTTTTGACAAGAATAGTCCATCTTCATCGTTATGCTCCTTGGCTTCATATCACTCGATATGACCTTCGTCGCATGCCTTGAATCTGGACTATTCTTGTCAAAACGCGGCTCATGGAGGACTTATTCAGAGGTTCCCTAAATTACCACGCCCGAAGCCGGGCTATAAAGAAAGTCTAATGCGGCAGGCGCCGGGTTACACCGTCAGCAATATGCTGTACCGCCATGATGGGAACCTCCCCCATGACCGTAACCTGATAATCGGCCACGCCGCGCAAGGCAAAGCTGGTCGGCCCTTCGCCCTTGCTTTGCGGAGATACCGACAGTGCGCCCCTCGTCTGCTCCACAAATACCGAGACATGGGCAAGACCATCGGAAAAGACGATCTGGGAAACCGGCTGCGGCCGCCCCGCAAGCTGGCGCGTCATTTCCATTACCTTGCGGAAACCTGCTGGAAGATTACTGATTTGCCATTTGATCAGGTCGGCCGGATCAGGTTGCGGCATAACGGCATAATCCTTGCGCCACCCTGAAAAATTATCAGTGTTGTATCGTGATTTCATGGCCTGCCTGGCCACATCCTGTCCCAATGCAAGCTGGGTAAAGGTAAATTGCTCAATCAATTGTTTACGCTCGTTGAACATCGACGCGCGCAACAACAAGCCCGATTGCAGCTCCGCACACAGTTTATGCAAATAGCGCAAGGTATCGCGCGGCTCAAGGATGATCCATTGGCACTCGTGACCGCCAATACGTTCTCTTCTTCCCAGCTTGATCTGGTAATTTTCAGCCAGCGTTTGCGGGTTGCCAGATATCAGGGACGGAAAAAACCGCCCGCTGGCGCGTCGGTCGATACGAATGGTTCTGGAATCCGGCCGGTAACAAAACATTTCTTCGTTTCGGCGAATGATTTCCTGCGGCGGGCCATCGAGCGGTTCGATTTTTTCATGTTCTACTCCGGCGCGATCAACCAGATGGGTAATGCGCACGCTGCTCATCACCTCCGGGGTGTGATGCACGAATACGCCCGTGTAGGGCAGCGTTCGCGCTGAAGTCACGATACGCTGCAGCCATGCCATGGCATCGACAGTGCTATTTTCAGCCGGAATATCCGCTTGCACCACCGTTGCCACACCCAGGCCCAACCCGGCAAGGCTTAAATTAAAGAACCGGAAAAAATCAGCAGAATGACCACAATTCATACCACAGACCTCAACAAAATTTCTCTAGCGCGCTTTGAATGTTGCTTGCTGAAACGCATCGGGATTGGCGACCTGACGATGCGCAATCAGATAATCATTCACATTGATGGCTGGCGGTTGCGCGGGGGGGGACGAGGGCAGTTCAGCGACTGGACGCGGCTTGTCGTTTTGCACCAGATTCACCGGCGCAACGGTCGCCTCTTGCTGCGTTTTCATGGCCACAATTCCTACGGCAGAAAGCGTTACCACCGACGCGGCCAGTGACAAGGCAACGCGCGTGCGTTTTCTTACCCGCGCCTGATGAAGGGCTGCGGGCGCCAAAACCGTCGGCTCAGCGGCAAGGCGGGAAAAAATAGCCTGCGTATTTGCACTGGGTGCACTGGGGGAATGACACTGGCCGCGCATGGCATCGCCGATGATATGGAACATCGCCCAGCTATCGCGGCAGGATTGATCGGCATGCAGCGATTGGATAATCGACTCCGCTGCTTCACGATCCAGTTCACCATCCATCCAAGCGGAAAATTTTTCGTTCATCTCACCACCTCCTGTCTTTCGATGTTGCAAGCTGCGGGCGCAGCTTTTCGGCCACAGCTTCGCGCGCCCGGAAAATACGCGATCGTACCGTGCCAATCGGGCAATCCATGATCTGGGCAATTTCTTCGTAGCTTAATCCTTCGATTTCGCGCAGCGTAATGGCGGTTTTCAATTCTTCCGGCAAGGCTTCGATCGCCACATTGACTGTTTCGGCAATCTGCTTGGACATCAAGTGGCTTTCCGGCGTATCAATATCGCGCAAGCCCGACGCTTCATCAAGCGATTCAGCCTCATCTGAATCCAGTGCGGTGCTGGTTGGCGCACGGCGATTCTGGCTAATCAGGTAATTTTTTGCGGTATTGATGGAAATGCGGTACAGCCAGGTATAAAAAGCGCTGTCCCCACGAAACTGGCCCAGCGCCCGATAGGCTTTGATAAACGCCTCCTGGGCTACATCCTCGATTTCTGATGGATTACGGATCAGGCGCGACAACAGGCGCTCGACCTTGCGCTGATATTTAATCACCAGCAACTCGAAGGCGCGCTTTTCACCCCGTTGCGCCCGTTCCACCAACTGCTGATCGACCTCGCGGTCCCCCATCTTTTCCTTTCCCTGATCCACTTGATGCGGCTCTTGTTGAAGTGCAGCCGCCATGGTTCGTGCAGATTTTATAGCCTGACCCTGTCCACTCACACGTGGAGCCAAGCCCGTTGCCTCAGGTATTATAAGGGTGAGTTCCGCCATTTTCCTCTCCAATTATTTTTCATTGCCATGCATTCGCAACGAACACACTCACAGACTCATTGCGCCGCAGATAGTTCACTCCAGCCCAGCCAACCCGTTTACCGGCCGGCTCGTCCCCGGCGCCCGCACACGCTGCCCGCAGCATGAAAACAGTCGATGTGCTGATTATCGGCAGCGGGCTGGCTGGCATGTCGCTGGCGCTTCGACTGGCCGAGAATAAAAAAGTTGCATTGCTCACCAAACTGGAATTGCTCGATGCCGCCAGCGCCTGGGCACAGGGCGGCATTGCCGCTGTGCTGGCCGGAGACGATACGACCGAAGCGCATATCCGCGATACGCATATCGCTGGTGCGGGCCTGTGCCACGACGATGCCGTTCGCCGCGTCGTCGAGGGCGGCCGCAAGGCCGTCGAATGGCTGCTCGATCAGGGCGTGGAATTTACCCGCGACGATCACAATCAGGATGAATTGCACCTGACCCGTGAAGGCGGGCATTCGCATCGGCGTATCGTCCATGCCGCCGATGCAACTGGCCGCGCCGTGCAGAAAACCCTCGTCTCGCAACTCAAATCGCATCCCAACATCGAAGTGCTGGAACATCACCTCGCCATCGATCTCATTACCTCGCGGAAAATGGCGCTAACCGGCCCCAACCGCTGCCTCGGCGCTTATGTGTTGGATAAGCGCACCGGCCACGTCATGACCATTGGCGCGCCTTTTACCGCCCTGGCCACCGGCGGAGCGGGCAAGGTTTATCTCTACACCACCAATCCCGACATCGCCACGGGCGACGGCATCGCCATGGGCTGGCGCGCCGGATGTCAGGTGGCCAACATGGAATTTATCCAGTTTCACCCCACTTGCCTGTATCACCCGCAAGCCAAATCCTACCTCATCACCGAAGCGGTAAGGGGTGAAGGCGGCCTGCTGAAACTGCCGAATGGCGAGCGCTTCATGCCCGCCCATGACCCGCGCGCCGAACTGGCGCCGCGTGACATTGTGGCCCGCGCCATCGACTTTGAAATCAAAAAACGCGGCCTCGATTGCGTCTACCTCGACATCTCGCACAAACCCGCTGATTTTTTGCAAGGCCACTTTCCCAACATTTATGCAAAGTGCCTGTCGCTTGGCATCGACATGACGCGCGAGCCGATTCCCGTCGTGCCCGCCGCGCATTACACCTGCGGCGGCGTGGTGACCGACCTGAATGGCCGCACGGCCGTACACGGTTTGTACGCGCTGGGCGAAGTCTCCTGCACCGGGCTGCACGGTGCCAACCGGCTGGCCAGCAACTCCTTGCTGGAGTGCCTGGTCTTTTCCGATGCAGTGGCCACAGACATTGGCCGCGCATCACCCAATGACATCCCCGCTTTGCCTAAATGGGATGAAAGCCGCGTGACCGATGCCGATGAAGAAGTCATCATCTCGCATAATTGGGACGAACTGCGGCGCTTCATGTGGGACTATGTCGGCATCGTACGCACCGACAAGCGCCTCGAACGGGCGCTGCATCGCATCAACCTGCTCAAAGCAGAGATCCACGAATACTATGCGCACTTTCGCGTCTCGAACGACTTGCTGGAACTGCGTAATCTATTGCAAACCGCCGAATTGATCGTCACCTGCGCCATGCGCCGCAAGGAAAGCCGCGGCCTGCACTACAGCCTCGACCATCCGCATTTGCTGCCTGAAGCGCGCGACACCGTATTGACACCCTCCCCATGAACGAATCTTCCCAGGCAAATGGACTGTATTCCACGGTGCAATTGCGCGCCATGGAAAAAAAACAGGCATCCCAACCATTAATGCAACGCGCAGGCGAGGCCGTCGCCCGCCTGGCCCGCACACTTTTGGCGGGAAACAAAGCGCCACGCATTCTGCTGCTGGCGGGGCCGGGCAACAATGGCGGCGATGCCTGGGTGGCTGCCCATGCCCTGGCTAAAGCCAAACGCAAGGTCACCGTGCTGGCTGTGGGCCAGCACACCTGCACCGAATCAGCCGCCCCAGCCGCCCAAAAAGCGCAACAAGCCCTGCGCAAAATACCTGGCTGCATCGTAAAAAAATGGCCAGTAAAAGACAAATTCGAACTGATTATCGATGGTTTGTTCGGCATCGGCCTCTCCCGCGCGCCACAAACGCCACAAGGCGAATTTGCCGATCTCATCCGTCACGTCAACAGACATCGCCTGACCCATGACACACAAGTACTGGCTATCGACATCCCCAGTGGACTGTGCGCCGACACGGGCGTCGCATTCGACCGTGACACAACGATCCACGCCGACCACACCATCACCTTTCTCGGCCACAAACCCGGCCTGTATACCGCGGATGGCCCGGATTACTGCGGCAGCATCCATCTGGAGACGCTAGGCATTCCGCTCCTGGAAACAAAGGGAAATTTGCTGACCGCTTCAATCGTTCGGGCGCTTATTCCAACGCGCCGCGCCAATTCGCACAAGGGCCAATATGGCAATGTCGCCATCGTGGGCGGGGCAAAAAACATGGTGGGCGCAGCCGTGTTGGCCGCACGCGCCGCGCTGCACATGGGGCCGGGCAAGGTCTATCTGGGTGTGTTGGCTGAAGAAGCGTTTGCCTTCGACCCCCTGCATCCCGAAATCATGGTGCACGATGCCACGCTGCTGGCCGATAAAATGGACATCGACGCCTGCGCAGTGGGCATGGGGGCCGGCAAAGACAATAAATTTCTGCAGCTGTTTGAACAACTGCTGCAACGCCCCTTACCTTTGGTGATCGATGCCGATGCGCTCCATGCCATTGCCTCGAAACCTGCACTGGGCGCGGCGTTTCGCGCCTACACCGCCAGAACGCCCGTGGATAAAGGGCCGCAGGCCATCCTCACCCCGCACCCCGGCGAAGCGGCAACACTGCTGGGCTGCACGGTAGCCGACATTCAGCGTGATCGCATCCGCGCCGCCGCCACACTCGCGAGTACCTGGCAAGCGATCGTGGTGCTTAAAGGTGCAGGCACGGTTATCGCTACGCCTGATGGCTCATACTTCATCAATACCAGCGGCAATGCCGGCATGGCCTCGGGTGGCATGGGCGATGCGCTCTCCGGCATGCTGGCCGCCCTGCTGGCGCAGGGCATGCACGCCATCGATGCGGCCCGATTGGGCGTCTATCTACACGGCGCAGCTGCCGATGAATGCCAGCATCACGGCATGGCCCCGCATGGACTCACTGCCTCCGAGGTTATTTTTGAAGCAAGGGCTTTATTGAATAGCGGGTTAGCCGACAAACACGAAGGCTAACGTGGTCATGAAAAATGTCGATAAACCGTATTCCTGGCTTCAGTTCGCGACGCACGATTTAGTCGGCAGCGTGTATACGCCCTGCTCCCTCTCATGAATTTTCTTCTATGTAAACCATGCCGGCATTTTCATCCTGCTCGATGGCGATTTCCACGGCACGTTTGGCGACATCCAGCAGGCGCTCGCTTTCGGCCTTGAGGGAGAAACTTTCCTTGACGAGGGCGGCAATTTTCTTTTGTGCGCCATCCTCAATCATCGGCACAGGGATATTTTGAAATTCAGTTTTGTTGATGGCTGTCAGTATCGTGCCTGAGCAACTTTGCTTGAGCAGGTTCTGCATCAATGGACTTTTGAATAAAACCAGCAGCGTCTCCGAATTGATCAATTCTGAATTGATGACATAAAAACCTGTGGAACATAGCGCCCCATTCATTTTTTCTGGAACGATGGCGCAACTCGATAGCGAACCCTCGATAGACGAAACCAATACATCACCCGTTGTTACCATGCGTCTTGCCCGTGAGGGCAATTCAATACCTAGCGCTTCGGTGCAGCCAGTAATACCCCCGGAATTATCAATGTTCGCAAGCTCAATGTATTTGTAAATAGCGGCATCGTCAGGTAAATAATTTTCATCCTTCAACTTGCACGCTTGAGAAAGTGGCTGCCAACCGTTTGGATAGGCAGTAGCATGGGCCAGATAATCTTCATACTTCGGCTGGTAATACTCTGCATCCAGGCGGCCGGTAGCGGCGAAAGAATCTTTGAAGGATTTGACGTTGATTGCGTCGGTGTTTGGCAAAAAATTTGCCATACCCAAGGTGTCGAGCAATAGGGCTCCGGCTTGTTCGTATAGCCGCTTTGTCTCAAGCAAATTTTCTGTCGCACGATCAAAACATGATTTAATCTCTTGCTGTACTTTATCTGCCAATAAAGGAATTTGAATTTCCTTGACCTCTTCGGGGTTAACGTTAGTTTGATTTATTGAATGGCGTGCTCTACGACGTATATCCCAGATACCATAGATTGAACTTAAAAATGCTACGAGATACTCAGGCAATACTTTTTTTTCATCTGGTACAAAACGTACCAAATAGGATGCAAAAACAAAATCCTTGTCAGCTTGTTTTCTAAATAAACCGGTTCGCCCAACCCATTCGTATGAGTTGGTTCTGTTAAACAGAACATCCCTATCGTTCAGTGAAAAAATACCGAACTCATCAGCTTTAATGTCAGCGCACTTGCTCACCTCAAAATCACAAAGCATATTGTGAATCTCGTTCATGCGATAAATCGGATAACCCTTATCGCTTTCATTCATCTCAATTGAGATGCCATATTGCGAGGTTTTCAATATAGAACCGATAGGTACATAAGCCAGCTTAGGGTTATGTTTAGGCGCTTTCGTCCAAAAATCGCTATCCGCTCTGAAATCTTTATTTGTCAGAGTTTCAGAAAAATTTACTTCGCTTATTTCCAGCCCTTCCAACAACGCCCGGTAACGGGCCTCATCGAAAGGGCCTAGCGAAAAAAACTGAGTCGTTCCTTTTTGGCAAATTCAATAAAGGCTTCGGCTATGCCATCCTGTGTGCGCAGTCCATTTCTCAATGAGTGACTGAACAGGTCGTGTTTTACTACCAGATGTTCATGTTCATCCAGCACAAATTCGCTGAGGTCTTGAGGGCTTGCGTTGTAGTGGTCAACGACGGGTTGGGCGGCGATAACCGCCGCCCTGCCCTTCCGGCGCAGGCCGGAATCCAGTGGTTTTGCGCCAGAATGACAGATCTTCTCCCACTGCTGTAAGTCGCTGCGTTTGACGAATATCTTGTCGCCGGAGTTGTCCTTGCTCGGCTCCTTCATCGTAGCGAAAAAAATCGGGTAGTCGTCCACCCTTGGGCATAGCTTGTCATGCCATTTTTGTACGAACAGCACGCTGGTTTTGGTGCCGGTGTGCGGCTTGAATACGTTGCCGTGCAGCCCCACCACAGCCAATATGCGGCAATGGTCGGCCAGGTATTCGCGGATATTTTTGTCGCTGGAGTTGTTAAACCGGCCTTGCGGCAACACAATCGCCATGCGCCCGCCCGGCTTGAGGAAATTCAGGTTGCGCTCGATAAACAGGATGTCGCGGCCTACGGTGTTTTGCGGTTTGACTTTTACCTTGCGGTAGGTGCCGTCGGCCATTTTGTAGATGGTCTCGTGGCTCACACGCAAAAATTCGGGAAAGGTCGGGGTGCGGCAGCTTGCATCCTCGATGTTGCTGTCGTTTTCACCGACATTGTTGATTTTGTCCAGGCTGACGGTGCGCGCCAGCTCATATTTGGCGAGGATGCGCGTTTCCTTGATGTCGCCTGCAAAAGGCGGATTGGCCATCAGCACATCAAAAGCAAAGTCGCGGTTCTGGTCTTTGCTGGCGCGCAGTTTGCGCAGTTTTTTCCAGCCTTCGCCGTAGATGTCCGTCCACTCTTCGTTTTTGGTTTTTTCATCCCAACGTTCGTAATCCAGGGTGTTGAGATGCAGCACGTTGGTTTGCCCGTCACCGGCAATCAGGTTAAGGGTACGGCCCACACGCACCGCTTTTTCGTCAAAATCAATGGCGAAAACTTTTTCCTGTACATAGGTTTCACAGCGGACGGGTTTTTTCTCGGTGGTGAAAAGGTGGCTTTTGTTCAAGCCTTCTTCTTTCATGATCTGTTCCCATACGTGGAAGATGCTGTGTACGGGAAAGCCGCAACTGCCCGCTGCGGTGTCAATGAAGGTTTCATGCTCCTGGGGGTTGAGCATCTTGACGCACATGTCGATGACATAGCGCGGGGTGAAGTATTGCCCTTTTTCGCCCTTGCTGCTTTTATTGATGAGGTATTCGAATGCCTCGTCCACCACGTCCAGATTGGAGTTGAAGAGTTTCACGCCTTCCAGTGACGAGACGCATACGGCGAGGTGGCTGGGGGTAAGGTCAACCCTTGCGCCATCGGGAAAGACCCCTTCCCATTTCAGCCTTGCTTTGTCGAAGAGGTCCTGAATCTTGGCTTTGAGTTCGGTTTCGGTATCGCCGTAATTCTTGAAAACGAGGTGGCGCTTTTTATCGCGCCCGCTTTCCATTTCGTCGTACAGTTTGGTAAAGATGAGCTTGAACAATTCTTCGAACACATCCACGCCCGCGTTGGCCAGGACTTCATCCTCCATTTCCAGAATCAGGTCTTTCAGCGATTTTTTCTGGCTAACGAGTTTGTCCTTTTTGGCCAGATCGCCTATCGTCCAGCGTTCGCTCAGAATGTCCGAAAGTTTTTCGTGCGCGGATGGGATGGAAGGAATGTCCTCAAAGTAATTCGGGTCTTTGCGGTGATAGTACGAAATGCTGTCGCCGTTACTCCACACGCCCATCGGCGCGCCGGTTGCATTGCAGTAAGACTTTAATTGCTCTTTGCCGTCTTTCAGTTTGGGTTTTTTCAGCTCCACCAGAATGTAGGGATCCGTCGTGCGTTTTCCGTCAAACACACAAATGTCCGCCCGCTTTTTTTCGCGGCCAAATACAACGCCATATTCCAGCTCCATGCGGCTGACGGGGTAGCCGAGCTTGTCCTTGAGCACCATGACAAATAACTGGCGCACCGCTTCTTCCGGTGTGAGCCGGACCGGCTTGCCGCGCACCAGGCAGGTGACATAAGGGACGGCCGCTTTGCCCGTATCTTTCATGGTGATGCCCGCTTCCAGTTGCTCAATTTGAGGAAGGTCGAATTGGGTGAGCTTGTACGTTGTGTCGCGCAGGAGGTCAGATAGTTTTATTTTTTGCGGCATGGTTCCCCTCAATTTGTTCTACGATGCTAAAAATGAAATCGATTTATTGTCCGCCAGTGATGGAAATGCCCAGTGCTGCTTTTTCATTCCATTTCCAAACTCCAAATCAAAACTGACTTTGTCGGCTTCACCTTGCCGTATTGCTTAACCTGTCTGTGGCTCGCCTTCGTGCCATTTTTAATTTGGAAACAGAATCACAAAGACAAACAGGCGCTACGACGCCAATTGCCGATAGACAGCCATCCCTGCAGCTGTCAACAGCAGCGAGCCTGCGAGATGGGTAAATGCCAGCAGAAAAGCTGATAATCCATCCCCTGCTTCGATCAGCCCTATTACTTCCGCCGAGTAGGTGGAAAACGTAGTCAATCCGCCGAGAAAACCGGTAATTGCCAGCATGCGCCACACCGGCGAAATCTCGGTATGGCGGGAAAAATAAGCCACCCCCACGCCCACCAGAAAACCGCCAATCAGATTGGCTGCCAATGTGCCCAACGGAAAGTGCGGCAGGCGTGCGTTAAGCCATATCGATAGTCCCCAGCGCGCCCATGCCCCCATTGCGGCACCCACCCCAATGGCGACAAAACCCAGCGGCAGCGAATGACCCATTATGTTGTCTCACCCATCAAGAGTGCGCGCAAGGATGCCGGAACCGGTATGGATTTTTGCTGGATATAGTCGAACCAGACGATCACAAATTCGCCGATGGCCGCGGGCGCGGTATCGCCTACGATAGTCAAGGTATTCAGCAGGTTAAAACTGGTGCGTCCCACGTCTCCGGCAAACAGATCGACTCTGACATCGCAGGGATAGGTCACCGGTTTTTTGTACGTCACCGCAGCCTTCAGTAAAATCATGCTTTCCCCTTGCGCATGCAAAAATACTCCCAACGAAGCAGTCCAAGCCACGCGACTTTCCTCGAAATATCTCAGGTACTGCGCATTATTGACATGGCCAAGGGCATCCATTTCCCCCCAACGTACGGAAAAGGTCAGGGTTGAAAGCAATTGTTTTTCTGCAGCAGGATTTTCTGACATGGGAAGTAAATATAAAAAGACTGAGCGCCTATAATACTGCCAACTTACTCACCTCATCGAGAATAGAGCATGTCTGAACGCGAATCCATGCAATACGATGTCGTCATCGTCGGTGCCGGGCCGGCCGGTCTGACCGCAGCGATACACCTGAAGCAGCTGGCGCAGCAAAAAAACCGCGAGGTTTCGGTTTGCATCGTGGAAAAAGGCTCGGAGGTGGGCGCGCATATTCTTTCCGGCGCGGTCATGGATCCGCGTGCGCTGAGCGAATTGATCCCCGATTGGAAAGCGCAAGGCGCACCGCTGAATAAACCGGTAAGCGAAGATCGTTTTCTGTTTCTTTCCGCCACGGGCACTACCCGCGTCCCCGACTGGATGCTGCCCGCCTGCTTCAAAAATCATGGCAATTATGTCGTTAGCCTGGCCAATGTCTGCCGCTGGCTGGGTGCGCAAGCCGAGGCATTGGGCGTGGAAATCTACCCCGGGTTTGCTGCCGCTGAAGTGTTGTTTAATGAGGATGGCTCGGTCAAAGGTGTGGCGACAGGCGATGCAGGTATCGGCAAAAACGGCGAGCGCACCAGCCGCTATGCGCCCGGCATGGAGCTACATGCGCCCTACACTTTTTTCGCCGAAGGCTGCCGCGGCCATTTGGGCAAAGCCTTGCAGCAACGCTTCCAGCTTAAAGAGGGACGCGATCCACAAGTCTATGGCCTGGGCCTGAAAGAATTATGGGAAATCAAACCGGAAAAACACAGCCCCGGCCTGGTGATGCATACCGCGGGCTGGCCGCTGGACTCAGAAACCTATGGCGGCTCTTTTCTTTACCATCTGGAAAATAATCTGGTCGCCGTCGGGTTTGTGGTGGGGCTGGGCTATACCAACCCGACGCTTTCACCGTTCGAGGAATTCCAGCGCTACAAAACGCACCCTGCAATCCGGCATTTTTTCGAAGGCGGCAAACGGGTTTCATATGGCGCCCGCGCTATAGCCGCGGGCGGGTTGCAGTCCCTGCCAAAATTGATTTTTCCCGGCGGGGTGTTGATTGGCGACAATGCAGGCTTTTTAAATGCCTCGCGCATCAAGGGCAGCCACGCTGCAATCAAGAGCGGCATGCTGGCGGCAGAAGCGGCATTTGATGCCCTTGGAGCAGGCCGCGCCAGTGACGAACTGGTAGCCTATCCCCAAGCCTTCGAGCAAAGCTGGCTTTACGAGGAACTCTACAGGGCGCGCAATTTCAAGCCGTGGATGAGCAAGGGGCTTTATACCGGTGCGCTGATGACCGGCATTGATCAGATTCTATTCGGCGGTAGAGCGCCGTGGACGCTGCACCATCGCCATACCGATCATGAAACGCTGAAAGAAAAAACCGCTGTCAAACCAATTAGCTATCCCAAACCCGATGGCGTGCTGACTTTTGACCGGCTCTCTTCGGTATTCATCTCCAATACCAATCATGAAGAAGATCAGCCGGCGCATTTAAAGCTGAAAGATACGCGCGTAGCGGTCGATGTCAATCTGGCGCGCTACAATGGACCCGAACAGTATTACTGCCCGGCGGGCGTGTACGAATTCGTCGAGGAAACGACTGCGGCGGGGTCAACGAATAAACGCTTGCAGATCAACGCCCAGAACTGCGTGCATTGCAAAACCTGCGATATCAAAGACCCCACGCAAAATATCCAGTGGGTTACGCCCGAGGGCGGCGGCGGGCCCAATTACCCGAATATGTAGGGAAGGATGCAGACAGGGAAATTTGTTGAGCTTAGAGTGATAACATAAAAGCAGATTCCTCACCTTGTTCGCAATGACAAAATTTGGTTATGCTTAGGGAACCTCTGATTAAGTCCCCTCGCGGCTCATGAAGGATTTAATCAGAGGTTCCTTAGGATAAACAGGGAAAAAACATCCTGTTTGTCGATAGAAATAAATCGCAGCTTGATGAAGAGGTGTCAGATATGAAACCAGTCTCGGAACTGCTCAAAAACAACCCTACTACTTTGTGGAGCGTCCGCCCTGATGAAACCGTTTTTGAAGCCATCACCGTACTGGCTGAAAAAGGCGTCGGTGCGCTCATGGTCATGGAGCACGGCAAACTGGTGGGCATCGTATCGGAACGCGATTACACCCGAAAAATCGCGCTGAAAGGCAAGAATTCGCGCGAAACACGGGTACGCGAGATCATGACTCGCGATGTGCTGGTTGTCTCCCCCACCACATCGACGCGCGACTGCATGGCGCTGATGTCGAGCAAGAATATTCGTCACCTGCCGGTCATGGATGGCGTCACCGTCGTCGGCATGCTGTCGGTGCGTGATCTGGTGAGCGATATCATCGCCGATCATGAATTCACCATCACCCAGCTCGAAAACTACATTCGAGGCTAACACCATCGAGGCAAGCTGCGCACCACCGATTATTGTTCTCGATACCAACATCGTGCTCGACTGGCTGGTTTTCGAGGATGGCGGTATTCCCGAACTGTTCCACGCCATTGAATCCCGGGCCATAACGGTGGCCAGTAATTCGGCGTGTTTCGATGAGTTGAAGCGCGTGCTGGGCTATGTGCTATTCGAACTGGATCCCGTCGCGCAAACAGCGGCACTGATCAGGTACGAATCGTTTGTTCAAACTATTCCACCGTGCGCCTCGCTGCTGGGCCGCATCCCGCGTTGCCGCGATAAGGATGATCAAAAATTTATCGACCTCGCAGCGCATGCCGGAGCCGCGGCATTATTCAGCAAAGACAATCGTGTGCTGAGTTTGAAAAACAGTATGCGTGAGCGCTTTGGCTGCGAAATATTGCCGCCGGGGCAAGTACGCGCCTGGCTAAATCGGCAAAATATTGATCTCCCCTCCCCGCTTATGGCGCTCGCAGAATGAGTGCTCCTTTTATTTTTCTACGAAAGATTAGACTTCTTTCGAAACTGTCGCGAGCGAAGACAAAACAAGGCGCATGGCGGCGAAAAACCGGAGTTTACAAGGGAGTAAATGAGGATTTTGAGCCACCGTGCAACGCCGTTATGTCAAGCGCAGCAAGTTTAGAAAGAGGCCTATTGTTATGAACGACACCGTCCTGCTGGAAAAACGCGACGCGATTGCTTTCATCACGTTCAACCGCCCCGAACGTTTGAATGCGTTGAACGATGCCATGATGGCCGGGCTGCACGATGCTCTAAAGCAAACCGAAAACGACGAGGCTATCCGTGCCGTCGTGCTGCGTGGCGCCGGGTCCGCATTCATGGCCGGTGGCGATGTGGCCATGTTTCACGCCAACAAAGATAAATTGGCAAGCGAGTTTTTGGAACTGGGCAACCTCTTTCACGAATCGATCAAAATCATGCGCCGCATGCCCAAGCCCATTGTGGCCTCTGTTCACGGCGCCTGCGCGGGCGGCGGTTTGTCCGTGATGCTAGCGTGCGATATCGCCATTGCCGCCGAAAACGCGCAATTCACTTTGGCCTATGCCCGCATCGGCGCCTCGCCGGACGGGGGCAGCACCTATTTTTTACCGCGCATCGTCGGCACACGAAAAGCCCTCGAACTTGCGCTGTTGCCAGAGCCATTCGATGCGCGCACGGCGCACGCGCTGGGCCTGGTCAACTTTATCGTCGCCGATACGTTACTGGATGCGGAAATCAAGCGCATTGCCGCCCGCTTGGCTGCCGGCCCCACTGCTGCGTTTGCCCGCACCAAGGCGTTGATCAATAGTGCTTTCGATTCCACGCTGGAGCAGCAACTCGACCTTGAAATAAAATCTTTTGCCGAATGCGCAACAGGAAACGATTTCAAGGAAGGTGTAACGGCGTTTGTGGAAAAACGCAAACCGGTATTCAAGGGCTATTGATCCCCGTAATATCTGCGATCAGCGCTTGGAAATAATGAAGGTAAATTCGCTTGGCGTTTCGGTGGAAGACAACAACTGATTGCCCGTTTGCTTGCAGAATGCCGCAAAATCCTTGACCGACCCGGGATCGGTGGCCACCACTTTCAACACCTGGCCGGATTCCATTTCAGAGAGCGCTTTTTTAGCGCGCAAAATAGGCAAGGGGCAATTCAGCCCCTTGACGTCGATTTCTTTATGGGGAGAGATGGTATTCATGAAAGCATTATAAAGGCTCGCGCCTTTAATAGGCTGTCATGGCACAACCGTCATATCGATTTCGGTTGACGTTTTGTGATTCAACAATCCACCGAAGGATGAACCAGGTACGGCACCATTGATATAGTCGTGAACCATGAAACCCACCACTGGCAAGCCGTAGTGCGTGCCTTTGATTTTGCTTACCGTGCCGTCGAGTTTGAGTAACTTCGCATCGACCGGGAAAAGGCTGCGTGGATTGTGAAAGTCGTATATAGAATCGTCAAAGCTAATCGATCCCCAGCCATTTTGAACCTTAGAAAAACCACGTGAAATGTCTTCCCCACCTAGCCAACCATCAAAACCATTAATATTGTCAAAAGGGGATAGGTAAATGGGGACAAAAGGAAAGACGTTGGCAGTTCCCAGCAAGTTGCTATTAAACTCTATGCCCTGACGCTTCCCTTGAAAGCTAATTACATTACTCGCCCAACAAAACGTAGGAGAGCTAACATTCGGCGGAAGGGTGGGGTATATGAAGGGATCAGCTCCCTTCAGTTCCTCACGATCAAATATCCTGAAATTAAAGTTCTTGCAAGAACCATTTTTATAGTTATCCTGGAACGGTGCTTTTGCTTTGCCATAACCTGGCTGCACATACGCTAACTGGGTTGGAAACGTTACCACCCAATCGGTGCCGGATAATGTAACCGAATCCAGCACAAACTCGTTTGACAGCTCTCTATGCATCAACACCGCCGATACCGCATCTTCTGGCTTGGCCCAGGTCGCCTGTACCACGCCCTGATCGGTCATCACCCGGCTTACTGGCGGAGATGCATCGGTAATTTGTGGTTCGGTATGACCATCTGCTGTGTATTTCACTACATCGCTCCACTGCGCTAACGCTGTGGCATCGTAGGTAAAGTTGCTGCCTGTCGTTGGGCTTACCAAAGAGGCCCGCCCAAATAATCCGCCTGCCGGTGGCAGCAACGTAGTCCCCAGCGTCATATTGAGCGTCTGAAACAAACCGCAATTTGCCGGAACCCCGGCGGCCCCGGTATGTGCTGCCGCTGCCTTTTGCGTTGCATCCGTAACGACGCCCATTTCGATGACTTCAAAATACCCTTCGCGGGTACGATCCAGTGCTTCTGTTGAACCATCAATTCGGTAATTCTTGAATACATTTAACGTTATCTGATTCCATACCAAAGGTGCAGTTGGGTCTTTTAATGCAAATAAATTGTTTGGCACCGTGCAGGACTTATCGTTGGAAATCAGCATCGCCCCATTCGGGGTAAGTACTACCGCACCCGTCCACATATCACGAGGTGACAAAAATAGATTGAAATCTAATACCTCTTCCCCACGTCGCCCTTCCCGGAAACGCACCTTGACTGCTTTGGTCTGATCGGTTTTGTTGCTAATGCTGATATAGGTATCGAACTTGTCCGTAGCACTTCCTTTGGGGCTACGCACGGTGTAGTAAGGGTAAATCAGCACTTGCCCCA
>CAZRAL010000014.1:0-49649 GCA_964598005.1 uncultured Burkholderiales bacterium | reverse complement strand
CTGTGGCAAGGCACGCCGAAGATGGGCTATTCTTGTCAAAACCCGCATGGGCGCTGGTTTTCCGGGCGGTCTGCTGTGTTGCGGTGCTTGCGAAGGGGATTGACCATTCGCTGCGCACCGCGCCTTGCATCCCATCCCGGAAAACCAAGCGCGCGGCCATGTGGACTTAATCAGAGGTTCCCTAATTTAATGGATGAGATGAACCGAGCAATGCGATGATTTCATGTGCGAGGAGGGGCTTGGCGAATAAATAACCCTGAAACGCGTCGCAACCTTTATTACGCAAAAACTCTAGTTGCTGCATGTTTTCGACACCCTCGGCAAGAATTTGTAACTGCAGCCGCTTACCCATGGCAATAATGGCTTCGGCAATCGAGCAGCTGTTTGTATCTTCAGGAATCTGCGCAATGAAACTGCGATCGATTTTGAGCGTTTGCACGGGCAGTCGTTTTAACTGACCCAGGGACGAATAACCCACGCCAAAATCACTGATCGAAACAGTGACGCCAAGGTGATGCAGGTTGGCGAGGATTTCGCTGGAGATGTCGATATCGCGCATGACCAACGTCTCGGAGATTTCCAGGTCGATACGCTTGGCGTCTACCCCTGTTTCAAATAGTACAGATTTTAAGGCGGGTAACAGTTTGCGCGACATGAATTGACGGGGACTCAGATTGATCGATACGCTGAGATCCCGATAACCGGTGAGCTCCCATGCCTTGAGTTGCTGGCAAACGCTGAGAAATACCCACTCCCCCAAAGGGATCGTCAGCCCCAACTCCTCTGCCATGGCCAGAAAATCTGCCGGAAAAATATCGCCTTTTTGCGGGTCTTTCCAGCGCAACAAGGCTTCAACCCCCTGGATCCTGCCCGTATGGATACCCACCTGTGGCTGATAGCAAAGATAGAATTCCTGCCTTTCGATTCCGCGGCGCATGCGGCTTTCTACTTCGAGGCGGCGAGCACGCAATAAATTGAGATCGGCGGTAAAAAAGCGGATGGTGTTACGGCCTGCATCTTTGGCCTGATACATCGCGGAATCCGCATGTTTTAGAAGGGTGGGAACGTCGCCTGCATCGTTGGGGTAGTGACTGATGCCGATGGAGGCAGTAAGCGTCAATTTTTGGCCATCGACTTCGATTGACTTGGCTAGTTCGGCAAGAATCTTGGCCGCAACGATTTGCGCCGACTCGGGCTTTTCCAATTCACGCAACACGACCACGAATTTATCACCGCTTTCTCGTGCCACCGTATCGCCTTCACGCACCAGTTTGGTCAGCCGTTTGGCCATTTCGCGCAATATCTGGTCACCGACATCGTAACCCAATGTGGTGTTGATGGTTTTAAAGCGATCAACGTCGATAAACAATAGACCAACATGCCGTTTTGTCCGGCGTGCCTGTAATAGCGCCTGATTCAGGCGGTCCTGCATCAGCAACCGGTTTGGCAGACCCGTCAACGCATCGTGGTGCGCCATATAACGGATGGTACGCTCGGTGTTGATGCGTTCCGTCACATCCTGTATTAGGGCAGCAGCGCCTACTACCGCGCCTTCAGCGTCCAACAGTGGCGTGTTGTGCCAGTCGGTATAAATAACCTCGCCGTGATTATTGGTGGTAGTGAGCGAAACATGCGTGGCATCCCGGCTGCGCTGCAATTCCTGCCACAACGTGGTCAGCAAATCACGCTCTTTCTCGCTGCGTGCCAAAAGCGTGACCGGCTCTCCTTTTACAGCCTGCGCTGGATAGCCAAAGAGTCCTTCAGCGGCGGGATTCCACATGACGATACGAAAATCTTTATCCCACTCAATCACCCCAAAGGGCGTGTGATCCAGATGCAGACCCAGCCGTTTCAGCGCGGCTACCTCGGCTTGCTCGGCTTTATGTCGTTCGCTCGCTTGGCGCTCCAGCGCATGATTGATACGTTCGGTACGCAATTTTTCTTCTTCCAGCCGCATGCTGATAAGCGTGTTATCCAGGCGTGTAGCGAGGGCATCGGCCAAAGCGCGATGCATTTTGCTGTGTACTACCGCCAGCAGACTGGCCAGAACGATGATGGCCGCACCCAGCATGGCACCATAACGGTCGCCTAGAATCAGGGTCACAACCCCCATAGGCAACAAAGTCAGTAGGGCCACATAGGCGAACAGCGTTCGATGCGGCGCAAGATAGGCCATGGTGCCGATGGTAAGCAATCCCACCAGCATCACCGCAGGCAATTGGGCTGGGCCGCTTTTGGGCAGCAGCAAGGCTCCCATCAGTCCCCATAAAATGGCGCCAAGAATGCTGCCGATTGCAAACCTGCGCTCCCAAAGCCGTAAGTGATCAGGCAGCGGAGGCTTGCGAATGAATAATTTATAAACGATGTAACGGCCTAGCGTCACGACCGCGGCACTCACGAACCACACAATCAAGGCAGGTTGGTTACCTAAATCCGTCCATATCAGAAGCAGAAGCAGAAAAATAACAAACAATTCGGCCAGATATCCTGCCAGTGAAAAACGAAACAGCAGATGCGTTAGTTCCGTATAGAGATGTCGATTGGCCAAAGTGCGCGCAGGGGTGGGTACAAATTCGAATACCTTATCGGCACTAGTCTGGGTTTGGGGCGGGTGGATATTCACGATTTGAAATAGCGAAATATTGCTTTGTTAATCAGATGTTCCCTGCCGAACAGTAAGGGTGGCCCAAATCACCGATACCGTCAAGCCGTTATAATTCAAAACTTATTCTTTCCCGGCTAAAAATTTTGAGTGACTTGCCTGCGATCAGGGTACTGCCCGATTTGCTTATTAACCAAATCGCCGCTGGCGAGGTGGTAGAACGCCCGGCTGCGGCACTGAAGGAATTGCTGGAAAACAGCTTGGATGCCGGCGCAACGCGTATCGATATCGAGCTGGTCCAAGGCGGCATAAAGTACATGCGAGTGGTTGATGATGGGCAGGGCATTGCTGCGGCTGAGCTGCCGCTCGCGTTGGCACGCCATGCCACGAGCAAAATTCGCTCCCTCGAAGATATGGAGCGGGTTGCCACTCTGGGTTTTCGCGGTGAAGCCTTGGCGAGTATCGCGGCGATCTCACGGCTTAATATTGTGAGCCGCACCGCGGATGCCAAACACGCATCGCGTATCGAGGTCGTGGGAGGGGATGTATCGGCAGTCGAGCCCGCTGCCCGCGAAGCTGGAACCGCGATTACGGCCGAAGATTTGTATTTCAACACGCCGGCAAGGCGTAAGTTCCTGAAAACCGAAGCAACTGAATACGGGCATTGCGAAGATGCAGCGATTCGCGCCGCACTTTCGGCACCGGAAATTGGTATGACGCTGAACCATAATGGCCGCGTGGTATGGCAGTTATCTCCAGGTAATCCGACACAACGCGTGCAGGCCTTGCTGGGCCAGGAGTTCATCGATGCCGCAGCGGTCGTGGAAGAAAGCGCTGGCCCCTTCGCAGTCTCCGGTTTTGCGGCCTCGCCAGCCTATTCAAGGAGCGGACGCGATCAACAATTTCTGTTTGTAAATGGCCGCTTTGTGCGTGACAAGTTGCTGAGTCACGCCTTGCGCGAGGCCTATCGCGATGTATTGCATGGGCAGCGCCATCCGGCTTATGTACTTTTTCTGACGATTGATCCCCTGCTGGTCGATGTGAACGTACACCCCACCAAATCCGAAGTGCGTTTTCGCGATGCACGGGCGGCTCACCAGTTTATATTTCACGCGGTCAATAAAGTGCTGGCCCGGCCGGTCGCCGTAGCCGGAACGCCAAGCGCCCAGCCTTTCGAATATTCCACGCCCATTGCTGCGAAGGAGCAAAATGAAAGCGGGGACAGGTCGCTGCGGTTACGCAATTTTGCCTTTCAAAGTTCACTGGGAGTGCAGCAACCAGCGACCATGTACGCCATGCTGACCGATGATCCAGCACGCCGTTTTCCGCAAACTGCATTAACCGACTCTGCCGCCGATTCTGTCCTCACCCGTGCAGACCTGCCGCCACTCGGTTTTGCCCTGGCCCAGTTGCATGGCATTTATATTTTGGCCCAGAACGCACACGGCCTGGTGGTCGTCGATATGCACGCCGCTCACGAACGTTTGCTTTACGAGAAACTGAAAACAGCCATGAGCCACGATCAGCTTGCTTCACAGCCGCTTATTGTGCCAATTGCCGTTCCCCTAGCCGAGCGCGAGGTGGAACTGGCGGAACAGAACCGTGATTTTTTTGCGAGGCTGGGCTTCGAGGTGACTGCCGCAGGGCCTCAACAAGTGGTGATTCGCGCCGTGCCCGCACACTTGCCCGGCCTGGATGCACCGGCAATGCTGCGCGAGTTGCTGGCAGACCTTGCCGAACATGGTACCTCGCGTGCCTTGATCGAGCAGCGTGACGAAATGTTATCCACCATGGCTTGTCATGGGGCAGTACGTGCCAACCGCATGTTAACCATCCCGGAAATGAATGCCTTGTTGCGCGAAATGGAAATCACCGAGCGTTCCGGGCAATGCAATCATGGCCGACCCACCTGGTATCAATTTAGCCTCGCCGATCTCGATAAATTGTTCATGCGCGGGCGATGAAGGTTGCCACGACAGGCATTTTTTCTGCGGTTATCTTCTTTTTCATTTTCATGGCGTCGAGTGAATAGGCATGCCAGTAGAAAATGAAAGCAAGGTCATTTTTTTGCTCGGCCCAACCGCATCGGGCAAGACGCAGGCGGCGTTGCATCTTACAGAACATTTTCCGCTGGAAATCATCAGCGTAGATTCAGCACAAATCTATCGCGGTATGGATATCGGAACCGCCAAGCTGGATGCAGCTACTTTACGGCGCTTTCCGCATCATCTAATCGATATTATCGATCCGACGGAAACCTATTCCGTTGCGGCTTTTCGCCAACAAGCGCTTGAAGCGATTGCCGACATTCACCGGCGAGGGCGCGTGCCACTGCTGGCGGGAGGCACCATGCTATATGTAAAAGCACTGGCGAACGGATTAAGCGCGCTGCCCGCAGCCGATCCTTTGCTGCGTACCCACTTGGAACAGCGCGCAGCGGAGATCGGCTGGCCGGCTTTGCATGGCGAGTTACAGAAAATTGATCCCGTAACCGCAGCCCGGCTTGAGCCGGGCGATGCACAGCGTATTCAGCGCGCGCTGGAGGTTTTCGAATTGACCGGCCAGCCGCTATCGGCCCTGCAAAAACGCGCCGAAAAAGGAGCGTCCGATAAAAGTGTGGTCGGGGAAATCTTTCCCTATCGGGTATTGAATCTGGCGCTGCAACCCAGTGATCGCGCAATATTGCACCAGCGCGTGGCACAGCGTTTCGATGCGATGCTGGAAAGAGGGCTGGTTAACGAATTGATTGCACTACGCCAGCGTTATTCTCTTGGGTGCGACATGCCGTCGATGCGCTGCGTGGGTTATCGCCAGACGTGGCGTTTTCTCGAAGGTGAATGCAGTGCCGAGGAATTACGCGAACAGGGCATTGCAGCAACCAGGCAATTGGTTAAACGTCAGCTGACCTGGTTGCGTAGTATGCGGGGGATGCTTGCGTTCGATTGCCTGCGCGCCGACCTGCTTACCGTGCTGGCTAATCAGGTCGAAATGTTTCTGGCTGCTTAACCAAAGCTCACGCAGGGCCTGCCTCCATAGGCGATGAAAGATTAGTCGCCGTGGTACTTGAAGGAGAGTTTCATTTTGGCGCGATAAGTCAACGTGCCGTCTTTGGCGATTTTTACATCAAGCTTGGAAACTTCCGCCACACGAATATCGCGTAATGTTTTGCTTGCACTGTCGATAGCATGACGGGCGGCGTCTGCCCACGATTCTGCACTGGTGCCAACCAGTTCGATCACTTTGTAAACCGATGCACCGCTTTTACTTTTCTTGGCCATGTTTTTCTCCATTGAATGAAGTGGAAGGAATGGACTACGTTACGCCGGTTGGCTGCGATGTGCAACCGGCTCTATGTTTTTATATCGTCAACAATGGCGTGCAGTTTGCCTTTAGCCAGTTGCACAACGATAGGGGTATTCTTTGTTACCACCGTGCTATTGCGCAGTATATGACCCTCGACGTCAGTGACGATGCTGTAGCCACGCGCTAGAGTGTGCAAGGGGCTTAGCAATGCCAATTTGTCAACACGGGCACTCAGGGCTTGGCGGCGGTTTTCTAGAAAACGTTGGCTAACACGCTGTAATTGGCGGTGCTTTTCAAGCAGATGCAAGCGATGGGCCGTTAAATCGGGAAGAAGATGGCCAATCTGTTTTTGCAGTGTTAGCAGGGCCAGTGTTCTTTGTTGCTGACGCTGATCCCAGGCGCGCGCCAGGCGCGTGCGTTGTTGCGCCAGCCGCTCGCCTTCATGCAGCAATCGTTCGCTGGGTGAAATCAACCCACGCCGGGCCAGGTCCAGATGTTGCTGCGCGCCACTAATACAGCGAGCGGCTTCACGACGCAACCGTTGTGAGATCCGGTTTATTCGAAGTTTGAGTTCCTCAGTGTCAGGTGAAACCAGTTCCGCTGCAGCGGTCGGCGTGGCTGCACGCCGGTCAGCAATGAAATCCGCGATAGAAAAATCGGTTTCGTGCCCAATGCCGCTGACCAGGGGAATGGTCGTTTCATGCTGCAACCGCACCATCGCGCGCGCCACCGGTTCTTCATTGAATGCCCACAAGTCCTCAAAACTACCACCTCCCCGGCAAAGAATGAGCACGTCACATTCTGCCCGCAAGCGGGCGTAATCCAGTGCAGCGACGATCTCCTGTGCGGCATCCGCACCCTGTACCAAGGTAGGGTACAGGATGAGCCGGATCATGGGTGCGCGGCGCTTCAATGTGGTGATGACATCGCGCAAGGCAGCAGCTTGCAGCGATGTGATAATGCCGATGCGTGCGGGGAAGGCTGGAAGCGGCTTTTTGCGCGCTTCGTCAAATAATCCTTGTGCGCCCAAAGCAGTCTTGAGCTGCTCGAAGGCTTCAAACCGTGCGCCCAATCCTGCGCGGCGCATGGTTTCAACGCCCAGTTGAAATTCGCCGCGTGCTTCATACAAAGTGGGCAGCGCACGTATTTCGACTTGCATGCCGTCTTCCGGCGCAAAGGAAAGTGTTTGACTGCGTTGCCGGAACATGACGCAACGCACCTGAGCGCTGCTATCCTTGAGCGAAAAATACCAGTGGCCGCTGCTGGCACGGATGACATTGGACAATTCACCGGCGATCCATAGCAATTCGAGATTGGCTTCAAGGACATGACGTGCGCGGCGGTTAAGCTCACTGACGGTAATGACCTTGGTGCCGCCATGTGGCGGGAGGGGCGAGAATAAATTTTCCTGATTCATAAATTTATGTTAGCACTTGCTTTGCTATTTTCAGCCTATTTGGCTGAAAGTATTCGCGCTGCGTAAAGTTTATTAATATATTGATTTATAAGCAATTTTATTGCGTTCAAAAATTAGGCGATTACAGAAAACCCTTTACAATTTCATGACTTAGATGCGGACTTCTAAAGCCACCCACAGACTTATCCACAGGCTTTGTGGATGATTTCACTGTATCGGCTTGCGAGCCAGCAACGACACAGAGATTTTACAAAAATGCGCATGAATAAAAGGGATCCGAGTAATCGATAATTTTATTTGAAGAAAATTCTGCGCCGTCAAGACTTGTGTAAATGGTGCGGTCAGGCTAAAGTTTGCGCAGCTTGCTTGTGGGATGAAGCCGAGATACCGGTTAAATTTATCGACATACTGTTAAAGAGTTATCTGGCAAAGGAGAAAAAGCTTGCTGTCAATCATTGAAGCCGCTGGCTGGCCGATCTGGCCGATTATTTTATGTTCCGTCATTTCGCTAGCCATTATCGGCGAACGTTTTTGGTCGTTACGCCGCAGTGTGGTCCTCCCGGTGGGTTTGTTTCAGGAAACCGTTCAGGCCTTTCAGGTACAGGGGCCAAGCGCTGATTTGATCGCCAGATTAAATCAGAATTCGTTGCTTGGGCGAATTTTCGCTGCCGGTGTGAGCAATATAAGTTGTGCGCGTGAGGTCATGAAGGAAGCTATGGAAGAGGCGGGGCGCACCGTGCTGGTCGAGATGGAACGTTTCCTCAATGGTTTGGGGACGATCGCCGCGGTTGCGCCATTGTTGGGATTATTCGGTACGGTTATCGGCATGATCGAAATTTTCGGTTCGCAAAGCCCGGGGGGTAACAACCCGGCACAATTGGCACATGGCATTTCCGTGGCGCTCTATAACACGGCACTGGGGATTGCCGTTGCCGTACCCTCGATGATTTTTTACCGTCATTTCCGCGGCAAAATTGATGTGATGGTGGTGGATATGGAGCAACAGGGTATTAAACTGGTCGAAACCCTGCACGGGGAACGGCGCGCATGAATTTCAGGAAAGGGCGCGTTCGTGAGGAGCCCGAGATCAATCTCATTCCGTTGATCGATGTACTGCTGGTGATCCTGATTTTCCTGATGGTGACGACGACCTACTCCAAATACGCAGAGCTGCAAATCAATCTTCCCGAAGCGACAGCGGAAAAATCTCCCGATCGGCCCCAGGTGATCAACATTGGCGTCGATGCCAATAACAAATATGCCATCAACAGTATGCCCACCATTTTTACTGGGGTGGAAGGGTTTGCGAATGCCTTGAAAACAGTGGCCCAGGCAGGTGGGATGAAAGATCCTGTTATCGCGATTGGTGCCGATGCCGCGGCCCAGCATCAATCGGTGATCAATATCATGGAAGCTGCTCGACGCGCCGGATACACTCGGATTTCATTCACCACGCAAGCAAAATCCCCCAACTGATCCTGCCAAAACCTCCTGGTGATGGAAAAGTGGTTTACCCGTGAATGGCAGCAAAATAGCCTGTGGCAAATCGTTCTGCGTCCACTCTCGTGGTTATTCGCCCTGCTTGTCGCCTTGCGCCGGTTTTTGTATCGGGCGGGAATTTTTTCTATCCATCCTGCCGGTGTGCCGGTTATTGTTGTCGGCAATATCGTTGTTGGTGGTACAGGTAAAACGCCGTTAGTGATTGCGTTAGCAAAGCATTTGCAGCAGGCGGGCTATTCCCCGGGAGTGGTGAGCCGGGGATTTGGCGCCGACGATACAAATCTTGCCGATGAACCACAATTGATTCGGCATCGCCTGAATATTCCGGTTGTGTCAGAAAAAAACCGCCCAGCTGCGGCACGCGCACTGTGTGCTGCATATCCACAAGTCGATGTAATTCTGAGCGATGATGGTTTGCAGCACTATGCTTTGGGTCGCGATATCGAAATTGCGGTCGTCGATGCGAGGCGGGGATTCGGTAACGGCGCGAGCTTGCCAGCGGGTCCTTTGCGCGAACCGATTGGGCGCCTTGCACACGTTGATGCGATCGTGTTGAACAAGGACAAAGAAGGAGATGATCGGAACGATCTCGTTACCTTACTGAACAAATTGGGGCCACCGGTATTTTGTATGCAACTGGCGAATGAATCGTTTGTTTCCCTAGCGCAAGGCCAGAAAATTGGCATCGAACAATTTGTGAATGAAACAGCAGGCAAGCATTTGGTGGCCATTGCCGGGATTGCAGATCCCCCGCGTTTTTTTGCACATCTTGCGTGCTTGGGAATCGCTTGCCAATCAACTCATGTTTTTCCGGATCACTACCTCTACCGGGCACAAGACCTTGCCTTCCCGAAGGCAGAGGTAATTTTGATGACTGAGAAGGACGCGGTAAAATGCCTTCCATGCACCGATAACCGGCTCTGGGCGATGCACATCGATGCCATTTTGCCCGATGAGTTAGTCCAATGGGCGTTGACACGATTAACCGATATAAACGCACGGAAGACTTAATATGACACTGGACCCAAAACTGCTCGAGATTCTGGTTTGCCCGCTCACCAAAGCACCGTTGCATTTGTCGCACGATAAAACGGAACTCATTTCCAAGGCTGCACGGTTGGCGTTCCCGATTCGCGATGGCATCCCGGTGATGCTGGAGGAAGAGGCGCGGCAGTTGGCTGCGGACGAAGAAATCGCTTGAGCATTTTATCTGCAGCTACCATTGAGTAACTTGTCACTTTAGTTAAGAAATGAGCACAGCCGCCAGCGATTTTATTGTTGTTATCCCCGCGCGTTACGCCTCGACGCGATTGCCGGGCAAGCCACTTGCCGATATTGCGGGCAAGCCCATGATAATACGCGTTGCCGAACGCGCGGCCCAAAGCGGCGCAGCGCAGGTTGTCGTTGCCACCGACCACCATGCCGTTCTGGCAGCTTGCCAATCGGTAGGGGTGCAATGCCTGATGACGCACGCCGGTCATCAGAGCGGAACCGAACGGCTGGCCGAAGTCGTTTCCTTACTCGCGCTCGACGATATGCGCATCGTCGTCAATTTGCAGGGCGATGAACCGCTGATCGATCCTGCATTGATACGTGCAGTAGCACACGGGTTAGCCGCCACACCCGATGCAGCCATCGCCACAGCTGCTCATTCCATCCACCATGCTGAAGATTTTTTTAGCCCAAATGTGGTGAAAGTCGTTACCGATCAGCAAGGTTATGCTCACTACTTCAGCCGTGCCCCTATTCCCTATGCACGCGATGCGTTTGCTGTTTCACATTCAGTGCTGCCTCCCGGATTGCCTGCCCTGCGCCATATTGGTCTTTATGCGTATCGGGCCGCATTTCTAAAAAAATACTCGATGTTACCTCCTGCTCCGGTCGAGCAATTCGAAGCACTTGAGCAGCTGCGGGCTTTGCATCATGGCTATCGGATTGCCGTTACGCTATGGGAAGCTGCTTTGCCTCCTGGAGTGGATACGCCAGAGGATCTGGAAAAGGTGCAGATTTTATTTAACTGATGTTACGCACTGCAGAGGAGAAACATTTTTACCGGAAAAGCCATTTTCATAGGGAAGCCGCTTCGCCTGCGCGTAACATCAATTATTTAATCACAATGTACAACACTGATTAGATTGCGAACAAGTCGTGTGCGCCAGTCGTATCGGCTAGATTGCGTTCGATCGCAGTCCCCGCAGGCCGTTTTTTGAGCAGTGGACAAGTGTAATAACGCGTGCCACCGGATCACCAAGGACGCCACGCACGGTAGATTGCAGGCGAAAACCAGGAATAAGTATGTGTTGGATAGTCGTTTGATAGAAATTGCTACCTGAACATGATGCCCAATTCAAACTGCATTGAAAAACCAGAGGGCCCAGTATCCATGAGCTTTTCAGCCAGTTTTCATCACAAGCTTACCCACTCGTTTTCCTTAAGTACTCTATATCCTAAAATCCTGCATAGGTAGGCGACTTAACCATATAACTCATATGAAATTAGCGGCATGGAATATCAATTCACTCAATGTGCGCCTGCCGCACGTTCTGGAGTGGTTAAAGGCACATAAACCCGATGCGTTAGCCTTGCAAGAACTGAAAATGGAGGATGCCAAGTTTCCTCTCACCGCATTTGAGGAGGTAGGTTACCACGCTGTATTCGATGGGCAGAAAACTTATAACGGGGTGGCCATTCTTTCGCGCGCACGGCCTGAAGATGTCAGCAAGGCCATTCCCGATTATGCAGATGAACAAAAGCGCGTTATTGCCGCAACGATAGACGGCTTGCGTGTGATCTGCGTCTATATTCCCAATGGACAAAGCGTGGATTCCGATAAATACCACTACAAGCTACGTTGGTTAAATGCATTAACTGATTATGTTCAGCAGCAGATTGTCGAGTACAGCGATGTGGCCCTGTTGGGAGACTACAACATTGCCCCAGACGATCGTGATGTCTATGACCCCAAGGCATGGGAAGGCCAGGTACTGTGCACCGACGCAGAACGCGCCGCGTTCAAAGGACTGTTGAATCTTGGTATGGCGGATAGTTTTCGTTTGTTTGAGCAAGCCGAGAAACAATTTACCTGGTGGGATTACCGCATGAACGGTTTCAAACGTAACCTTGGTTTGCGTATCGACCATATTTTGCTTACCGAAAATCTTGTTAAGGCATGCAAATCCAGCGTGATTGATCTTGCGCCACGCCGACTGGAACGTCCATCGGACCATGCGCCAGTTGTGGTCGAACTGGACTAAATTGCTTTATTTCAACAAACAAACAAAAATACAAGTTGTCTTTGAAAGTGATTTTCCACATAACGGGCAATGAGTGCGCTGTGGTTATAATCAGGGCCTGATTGATGTTATGGTAAATATATGTCTGTACTGATTTGCGGCTCGCTTGCTTACGATACCATCATGGTATTTCAGGGCCAATTTAAAACCCACATCCTGCCCGAACAAATTCACATACTGAATGTATCTTTTTTGGTGCCGGATATGCGCCGGGAATTTGGTGGCACCGCAGGCAATATTGCCTACAACCTGAAATTGCTGGGCGGCGATCCCTTGATCATGGCATCGGTCGGCGATGATTTTGGCCCCTATGCAGAACGTCTGGACAGGCTGGGCATTTCTCGCCAGCATATTTTGCACATCCCGGGAACTTTTGTTCCACAGGCATTCATTACCACGGATATCAACGCCAACCAGATTACCGCTTTTCATCCAGGCGCCATGTCCTCCTCGTATCTCAACAAAGTCAGCGATGCAAAAGGCGTGACCATAGGCATTCTCGCCCCTGATTCGCGCGATGGCATGTTGCAGCATGCCCAGCAGTTTTACGATGCAGGCATTCCGTTTATTTTCGATCCCGGCCAAGCCATGCCGATGTTTAATGGAAATGATTTGAAACAATTTATCGAACTTGCTGACTATGTCGCCGTCAACGATTATGAGGCGCATACGTTAATGAAGCAGACAGGTGAAACGCTGGCAACGCTGGCAAGCCGGGTAAAAGCGTTATTTATCACCAAGGGGGCAGAGGGTTCGATGATTTATGCTGATGGACAAGAAATGTTTGTTCCCAGCGTTCGGGAAAATCGGCGTATTGATCCTACCGGCTGTGGCGACGCCTACCGGTCGGGCATTCTTTATGGTATCGAACATAACTGGACATGGGAAAAAACAGGTCGTCTGGCCAACACCATGGGAAGTTTGAAGATTGAACACCGCGGGCCGCAGGGGCATACCCCCACCCGTGAAGAGATTGCCGCACGTTATATGCAGGCGTTTAATGAGCCGCTTTGGTAGTTGGGTTAATTTTTTATAAAGGAAATAAACATGAACATGAAAAAATGGGTCGTAATCGGAGCTGTTGCTTCGAGCATGGTTTTGGCTGGTTGTGCCCATCCTAATCTAGGTGGGGGTGGTTACACACGCAGTCAGGCACGTGGCGAGCAGACGGTGCGTTTGGGGGTGGTGGAAAGCGTGCGTGACGTAATCATTGAAACCGAAGATACCGGAACCGGCGAGTTGGTAGGTGCAGCCTTGGGCGGCATTGCCGGTTCGACAGTAGGCGGTGGTAGCCGCGCCAATGCGGCTGGTGCAGTCGTTGGGGCAGTTTTGGGCGGCATTGCCGGTCAGGCGATTGAAAAATCCAATAAGGATCGCAAAGGTGTAGAAGTCACGGTGCGGCTCGAAAGTGGCAAGTTGATTGCGATTACGCAGGAAAAAGATGAAGAGTTTCGTGTGGGCGATCAGGTTCGCATATTGTCGGGCCAGGGCACAACACGCGTCTCGCGTCGGTAATTATTTCGTTTGAAAAGCAAAACGCGGTGCTTGACGCCGCGTTTTGCCTTTTATGAGCACGCTAATGCGAATTTTTGCCCATACCTGTGTTGTTGGCTTAATTGACCTTTATGCATTTTGGTTTTCGTTGAATCTTTCTCGAATATTTTTTGAAAACGCTGATTATTCGGCGGATTAAAACTTTTCTACTTTTTAACCCAAAAATGTAATCCGCGCGTTTAATGGTGTATTCCCCCTTATATGGAGAACATCGTGCGCACTATCTTTTTCCGCTTCCTGCTTGTTGCCGTAGTCCTGACCGTTCCATCGACATTCGCTAAACGTCCGATGCTGATAGACGGCTGGCGGCCGCCGCAACTGGTCATCTCGCAATCCACTGAGTTGCCTGTAGAGCTTCAATCGGTGCGCATCCGTGGCGATATCAGTGGTCGCCTGGCGTTAACCGAGGTTGAAATGACCTTCTATAATCCCAATCGGCGGATTTTGGAAGGCGAGTTGCAGTTTCCCTTGCTGGATGGGCAAAGTGTGGCCAGTTTTGCGATGGAATTGAACGGCGCGCTTCGTGAGGCAGTGCCGGTTGATAAAGCCCGTGGTCAAGCAGTTTTCGAAGAAGTGATCCGGCAGAGAATCGACCCCGCCTTGCTCGAGGCCACGCAAGGCAACAATCTGAAATTGCGTGTTTATCCGATTCCCGCTGCGGGAACAAAACGTGTGGTGATTCGTATCACCGAAGCGCTCTCTGAACGTAAAAATGGCTACCTGTACCGCCTGCCGGTCGAATACGCTGACAAGCTCGCTGCCTTTTCCATGACTCTGAAGATCGCGGGATCAGGCAAACAGCCCGCTTCGGACTCCAATTTGTTCAGTGCGCTCAAATTTACCCGGGAGGGCGATGTATTTCATACCGAAATAAGCCGTAAGGATTTTGCCGGGCGCGGTCGCCTCGATCTGGAAATTCCCGCTGCACCTGGGCCACAAGCCTATATCCAGAATGTCGAAGGCAAGCATTATTTTTATGCGGATATGCCGTTGACTGCGCGCGATGCACCGCGTGAACTTCCCAAATCGGTAGGAATCGTCTGGGATAGTTCGGGCAGTGGTGCTGCGCGCGACCATAATCGTGAATTTGCCTTGCTGGATTTGTATTTCAAAAAAATGCGCAATGGCGAAGTACGCCTGACGCGGGTGCGCGACACGGTCGAAGCCGTGCAAACGTTCCGCATCACCGATGGCGATTGGCGGGCCTTGCGCGAGGCATTGGCAAACACCGTGTATGACGGCGCAAGCAATCTGGGCGCATTTATGCCCGAAGAAGCGGTACGCGAATACCTCATTTTCAGCGACGGGTTAGCCAATTTTTCAGATCGTCCTTTCCCAACTGTACGGGTGCCGCTTTATGCGATTTCAGCGGCCACCAGTGCCGATGCCACTTTTCTGCGCACCATTGCGCACCGCAGCGGTGGGCGTTTCATCGATCTGACTGCCAATACCGCTGCTGAGGCAGCAGATAAGTTATTAAACCGCTCCGCACGCGTGACGCGCATGGAAGCAAGTGGTGCCACTCAGCTGGTATTGGCCTCACCTTATCCCGAGCAAGGGCGCCTTGCCGTCGCCGGCCGGCTGAGCGAGGCCACCACCACGTTGCGCCTGACAATCCAATACCCAGATGGCAAAACGACAACGCAGGACATACCGTTGCGTGCAGATCGCGTGAATAGTGAGTTAGCTGCAGCGCAATGGGCGCGTTTGCGTGTGGCCGAACTGGAAGGCGAATACGAATTCAATCGCGCCGAAATTCGCCGGTTGGGGCAACAGTTTCGCTTAGTAACGCGCGAGACTTCATTGATCGTTCTGGATCGTATTGAAGATTATGTGCGTCATGAAATTGCGCCACCGGCAGAGCTTCGCGCAGAGTACGAACGTTTGTTGAGTAATGCGACGCTGCAACGCAGCAATGATCGCAAATCGCATCTCGATCAAGTCATACGTCGCTTCGAGGAAAAATTGAGCTGGTGGAATCGCGATTTTCCGAAAGACAAACCCAAATCTGAAGATGCGAAATTAAAGATTGGCGGGGCAGGGCGGCAAGACATCGCTGAAGTAACAGCAGGAGTCGTATCAAGGCCTCAGACTGTGCCCGCACCTAGCGGTAGGGCCAGATCAGGTCGGGATGGTGAAAGGCGCAGGGAACAAACTACCAGCGAGGCCACGGAAACTTACAGGGCAGCAACCGCGCAGCCAGTAGAGGTCCCCGCACCAACAGATGCTTCGAGAGCGCCGAGGTCCCCTGCTCTTGAAAGAGATAATGGCATACAAAAAATTGAAGTTACCGGCAGCAGTATCAGACGTGTTGAAGTAGAAACGGCAGCGCCAATTACTGTTCAGACATCAGAAGAATTAGCAAAAAAGAGCGGCGGCTGGGCAAGCAAAAAAGCCAGTTCAGGCGATTTGCGCCAGCAAAGCACGCCCACCATTCAGTTGCAGAAATGGCGTCCGGATGCACCCTATGCCGCGCGCTTGCGCAATGCCGCCGCTGCGGATAGGTATCGTATCTACCTCGATGAGCGCCCCAGCTTCCCGAAAAGCACGGCGTTTTACCTCGATGTAGCCGACCTGTTTTTCGAGAAAAAACAAACCGATCTGGGCGTGCGCATTCTCAGCAATCTGGCCGAAATGGATCTGGAAAACCGTCACATCCTGCGCATTCTGGGCTATCGGTTGGTGCAGGCGGGCAAACCAGGCTTGGCCATTCCCATATTCAAAAAAGTGCTGGCACTGAGTCCCGAAGAACCGCAATCCTACCGCGACCTGGGCCTGGCCTATGCGGCTGATAAACAGACGCAAAAAGCAGTCGATACCTTGTACGAAGTGGTGATTCGCCCCTGGCATGGACGTTTCCCGGAAATCGAGTTGATTACCCTGGCCGAATTGAATGCGATTATCGCGACCGCACCCGGCAAACTCGATGTCAGCGCCATCAATCCACGCCTGCTCAAGAACATGCCTTTGGATTTGCGCGTGATCATGACCTGGGATGCCGATAATACCGATATCGATTTATGGGTGACCGATCCCAATGGCGAAAAAGCCTTCTATGGCCACCGGCTGACTTATCAAGGCGGCCGGATGTCGCTGGATTTTACCGGCGGCTATGGACCAGAAGAGTTTTCATTGAAGCGCGCCAAGCCGGGCAAATACAAAATCGAGGCCAATTATTACGGCGACCGTCGTCAGAACATCACCGGGCCGACCACCTTGCAAATGAAACTGGTTACCAAGTTTGGCCTGCCAGCGCAACGCGAAGAAATCATTACGCTGCGCCTCAAAGACCGTGCGGAAAGCGTGTTCGTCGGCGAATTTGAAGTGAAGGGCGAGGGGAATTGACGAGGCGTGATTCGCCACAACCCCCTCTTGTACCAACGTTCATTTATGAAGGAGTAATCATGAAATCCATTTTTTATATCGCCATTTTTTTATTGCAGATCAGTCATGTCATGGCCCACCGTGAACCGGTAGTAGTGGGCAACCAGTTGGCGGGCGTCGAAATCTACGATCACACGGAGGGACATCCGTTAACCGTGTACTGGCATAAGGGGCAAGCGTTTGTTGTTGGCAAACCGGGCAACGAATACCAGATTACGGTGCGCAATTACAGTGGGCGCGATCTGCTCGCCGTGACTTCAGTCGATGGTGTCAATGTGATTACCGGAGAAACGGCATCGCCGAGCCAAAGCGGCTATGTCATCGATTCAAGCGAAACCGTGGAAATAAAAGGCTGGCGCAAGAGTATGTCCAAAACTGCTGCCTTTTATTTCACAGCTTTGTCGAATTCCTATGCCACCCGAACCGGGCGGCCCGATAATGTAGGCGTGATTGGCGTAGCGCTGTTTCGCCGCAAAGTGGAAAATCCACCCATCCACTTAAGCCAGCCCACCCCGAGTGACCGGGTCGACTATGCCGAGGGATTGCTGGGGCGCAATACAGGAGGTGCGCGCGCCAAGGCCGAAGCCGAGGCGCCAAGTACGGCGCAGGAGGCCAAACGCGACAGCTATCGGCCAGGCATCGTGCCTGCACCGCGCCAGGAACGTTTAGGTACCGGACATGGTCGCGGAGAGTCATCGCAAGCCAGTTACACTTCATTCGAGCGCGCCACCTCCAGCCCTGAAGAAGTGATTGCGATTCATTACGACAGCTATGCCAACCTGGTCGCGCGCGGCGTGATTCGCCCGTCGCCGCGCCGCGAACCCACCCCGTTCCCCGGGCAATTCGTGCCCGATCCGTGGCGCTGATAATGCCGAGTCGCCCGGGGGTAGATTATACTTTCGGGCGATATGCACAATGAAACTTCAGACGAAGCGCTTATGTTGCGTTACCAGTCGGGCGAGGCCGCGGCCTTCGACGAACTGTATGCGCGGCACCGTGGCGGGTTATACCGCTTCATTCTGCGGCAGTGTCGTTTACCTGCTGCCGCTGAAGAATTATTTCAGGATGTATGGATGAACCTGATTCAGGCGCGCAGTCGCTATCAGGCCAGCGCGCAATTCCGCACCTATCTGTTTACCCTGGCGCATAACCGGTTGATGGATTATTTCCGCCGCCATGTGCGCTCTGAAGCGCTGTTTTATGAAAACGATGATGACTCAACTTTGCAAGAAATTGCCGGTAGTCGAATCGATGAGCCACATGTTTTGGCTGAGGCACGCCAACAAGGCAAGGCGCTGCTGGCGGTGCTGGAAGCCTTGCCCGCACCACAGCGCGAAGCCTTTTTGCTGTACGAAGAAGCCGGGCTCAGCCTCGAAGAAATAGCACACGCCACCGGGGCCAGTTATGAAGCAGCCAAAAGCCGCCTGCGTTATGCCATTGCCAAATTGCGTGAAGGGTTACAGGAATACGCATGAGCCAAAACCACGACCATGTAAACAAAGGCCACGATCTCGAGCTTGATCGCGATCTGGCTGAAGTCGTGCGCGTCTATCGTGGTATGGGACAAGACCTGCCTTCACCCGCTGTCGACGACGCCATTCGCGCAGCGGCCCGTCGTGCGGTACATGCTGGCCCACGCGCGCTGAAAAAATCGTGGTGGATGAGCGGGAACAACCCCCTTGCCGCCGCTGCCGTTGTCGTGCTTGTGGTATCGGTGGGCTTACTTTCCATCGATGAAAAACCAGAATGGGTGCCCGTGTCGGTTCGTGATGCGGTCAAAACTTCGCATGCTGAAAAAGCAGCAGCTGGAACTGCACGCACCCCCGCGCCTAGCCACAGCCCGCGCGATATCTCACCTGAAATCGATAACCAGAAGCGGCCCGAACCCATGGCCATGCATACAAGTGAAGTGGGCACGGTCAGCACCAAAGCTGCACCTGCCCAGCCTGGCGAAATAGAGGCAATGCGATACGATGCGTTCGAAGATCGTGCGCCGCTTGCAAAGCCTTATCCCAATTATCCCAAAACAGACAAGGAAACATTAAAAGAGGAGCCGCGGCAAGAGCAAACGGTTAGCACACGAGGAGGGAAGGGACAGGCCCTTATTCCGCCGCCGCCTCCACCCGCCACTTCATCGAGTGTTTTTGAGCCCGCCCCTGCTGCCCCGGTCAGCATTCCAGCGCCTTTCCCCGCGGAGTCGAAAGTGGCGCAAGGACGTCAAGCCTCCGACAAAATTGAAAAAATAGAAGTAACAGGAAGCTCGATCAGCCGGATTGACGTGGAGAGCCCATCTCCTGTTGTTGTCATCTCGCAAGAAGAGCTTGGTGTGACAGAAACAGCTTCAACCTATTCCGGGAAAAATGATTCACCAGAAAAAAAACGTGAGCAAGCGACACCTGCTGCAACCACACTGGGCGCTGCTTCATCGGCTGCTTATTCCTATAAAACGGAATCTGCAGCGGGCAGTGTTGTCGAGCGCTCCAAGGAAAAAGCCAAAGCAGGCCACGCTGATGTAGCGCCGTCGGTAAAAGATAACCCTCTGGCGAAAGAAGCGGAATCCCTGCCGCCGCAAGAGTGGCTGAAACGCATTCAGGCCCTGCGCAAAGAAGGAAAAATGCGCGAAGCCGACGAAGAATTTGCGAAGTTTCGCAAACGTTACCCGGACCATCCCCTTCCAGCCGAAGAGAAAAAATAGACAATGAAAAAGTCAGTTTTGATTTGCAAATGGCATTAACCAAAATGTGGCATTATTCGCGCAGCCCAAAGCTGGATGGAAAAAATCGTTTCATGGTTGACTCGCGTTTGACCCGCGTTTGACCCGTATATCCCGCCACAAGATACAGGTCAGCATCGATTCACATTCTGCAGGGCAAATTCATTAATCAAATCTAAAAGGAATTTACTATGGAACACACCAAAAAAATGACTGGCGCGGCACTGGCCGTTGCAGCTGCAGGCTTGTTGATGACTGCCGTTGCTACCCCTGCTGTGGCCGCAGAAGAAGGCAAAAAAGTCCATTGCGAGGGCGTCAACGCCTGCAAGGGAAATAATGATTGCAAAACCGCTAAGAATGCTTGTAAAGGCCAGGGTGCATGCAAAGGCCATGGATTTGTTGAAATGACCAAAGAGCAGTGCACAAAAATTGGCGGCAAGATGGAAGGCGAGAAAAAAGACAAGAAGTAAGCCACGTCTTGTGAATAAAAACCGGGTGTGCCTCCACGGCAGCCCGGTTTTCTATTTTTGCAGCATCACTTTGCTATGAAAATTGATTCTCCGCCTGTTCATTCACTTGGTTTTGGCCTGGGTTTGCGTACAACCCACTACGAAGCCATTCTCGAAAACAAACCCGCTGTGGACTGGTTTGAAATCATTTCCGAGAATTACATGGTGCCCGGTGGTCGGCCGCTGGCCAATCTCACCCGCATCCGCTGTGACTACCCGATGGTGATGCATGGCGTATCGCTATCCATTGGCAGCAGCGATCCGTTGAATACCGATTATCTACGCGATTTAAAAGCGCTGGCGCAGCGTATCGAACCCGAATGGATTTCCGATCATCTATGCTGGACCGGTGTTGCCGGAAAAAATTTGCATGATCTGATGCCGCTACCGTATACCGAAGAAACCGTGGCGCACGTTGCGGCACGGGTACGTCAGGTACAGGATGTTTTGGGTCGGCAAATTCTGCTGGAGAACGTTTCCAGCTACGTGACGTTTAAACAATCGGACATGAGCGAATGGGACTTTTTGCGCACCATCGCCGAGCAGGCCGATTGCCATATTCTGCTCGACATCAATAACATCTTTGTCAGCGCCTTTAATCATGGATTTGACCCTGCAACCTACATCAGTGGGATTCCAATCGAGAGGGTGCGGCAATTTCATCTCGCGGGCCATGAAAACAACGGAGATATCATTATCGATACGCACGATGCGCCCGTCATTGACCCGGTATGGGATTTGTATGCCAAGGCCGTCAAGCGGTTCGGCCCGATATCGACCATGATCGAACGCGACGATCATATTCCTCCGCTGGAAGAATTGTTGCTGGAACTCGATCACGCCCGTGGTATCGCCAGCGAGATCATGCAGGAACAGGTGGCCGCATGAATACCTCTGCCATTCTGCAAGCGCAGTTTCAGACTTATGTACTGGCGGGCGAGGACGCGATTGTGCAAGCGATTGCTACTGCGCCGCGCCTTGATGCACGGGCACGTCTGGATATTTATGCCAATGGATACCGTCGGCGGCTTATCGACATTCTTGAAACCGACTATCCTGCGCTGCATACGCTGGCAGGCGATGATTTGTTTGACCAGCTTGCCCGCGCTTATATCGCGGCCCATCCATCGGTGTTTCCCAACGCGCGCTGGTTTGGGATGCATCTGCCGCAATTTTTGCTGACCGATGAACGATTTTCCCTGCAACCGGTGTTGACGGAGATGGCGAAATTCGAATGGGCCATGGGCCTCGCCTTCGATGCAGCAGACGACGCCGTGCTCGATATCGCCGAATTAGCCGGTTTACCGGGAGAGGCTTGGGCCGAATTGGGGTTTCATTTGCATGCTTCGTTACAGCAGATCCAACTGGAATGGAACGTACCTGCATTCTGGCGTGCCGTAGCACTGGAGCAAACGCCGCCTACTCCAGAGCGGTCAATGGAAAGTATGCCGTGGATAGTCTGGCGGCGCGCGCTGACAACTTATTTTCGTTCACTGGAGACCGACGAAGCGGCTGCGCTGGATACGCTGCAGCACGGTGGAAATTTTGCCGAAATGTGCGAAAGATTATGCGAGTGGCATGCGCCCGAACAGATTCCGGTACGTGCAATGGGGCTTTTGAAACGCTGGGTTGAGGAAGGTTTGGTGAGCAGAATAAAGAGCCTTCGTATACCAAATGGTGTGTGTTGAAACGTATGAAAAATAGTTTGTTATCCCATCGGGTAAATCGCCGTAAAATTGAAGCATCAACCTAGAATGAAAAGTTCCGGGTTAGAGCGCAAAACTGCTCTTATGATCTACCTAATTTAGGCGAAAATCATGCCCCAAGGGATAGTATTCCAAAACATTGGTCAACATGACGACATGTATGAGTTTAAAGTCACTTCATCGGATGGTGTATCTACTTTTATCAATGCTATTTATGTTGGTTATAGCACTTACGACGATCTGATTGCAGGTCTCGACAGATTCAAACATCAGATTTATGGTGGAATCTTTGATATTGAAATTGGCTCATTCGGGCCTGAATATGCTAGTGGTGCATTTACAGCTAGATTGCACTTCCAAGAGCGAGGCATAATCTATGTGAGCATTCAAGCTCAATCTGACTTTGTAGACTTCGGAAAAAAGAATATTGCAAGCGAAGCCAAACTGTTCTTTAAAACTGAGCCAGCACTTCTCGACAATTTTATTCAGCAACTAAAGCAATTAAAATCAAACACTACAAATGAAGCAAGTTTACAAATCGCCTTATAGTTCAAAGTTTCTATAAAAGATGTTTAGCAAATCCGTCAGCATTCCACCTGTCGCACGGAAACAGTAATCGCCAATCCTCCCAGCGAAGTTTCCTTGTATTTGCTTTGCATATCCGAGCCAGTACGGCGCATGGTTTCGATGGCCTGATCGAGGCTGACCTGATGCGTGCCATCGCCGAACATGGCCAGTGAGCAGGCGTTGATCGCTTTCACTGCGCCCATGGCGTTACGTTCGATACAGGGAATTTGTACCAATCCACCAATAGGGTCGCAGGTCATGCCGAGATGATGCTCCAGCGCGATTTCAGCCGCATTTTCGATCTGCTCATTACTGGCGCCGAGTGCTGCCGCCAGCCCACCAGCCGCCATGGCAGCGGCGGAACCCACCTCGCCCTGACAGCCCACTTCTGCGCCCGAAATGGAAGCATTACGTTTGCATAGCGCACCGATGGCTGCAGCTACCAGCAAAAAGCGTTCGATCCCGTCTGCGTCACCTTCACGGAAATCCTGGTAATAGCGCAACACCGCAGGCACCACCCCCGCCGCGCCATTGGTGGGTGCGGTTACCACGCGGCCCCCCGCCGCGTTTTCTTCATTGACGGCGATGGCAAAAGCACTGACCCAGTTCATGGCCCCTTCGCTGGCATGGCTGGCCGCTCCTCGCAGACGATCAGCGATACCCTTGGCGCGCCGGTTTACTTTCAGACCACCTGGCAACGTGCCTTCGGTGGCAAGTCCATGATCGATACAACCGAACATGATATTTTTTACCCGCTCGATAAAGGCGCGGATTTCCGTTGCTCCATGGAGACAAATTTCATTTTCCATGAGCAAGTCCGACAGGCTGCGATTCAAGTGACGCCCAACACGCAAAAGCTCGTTCATCGTATCAAAAGGGTGCGGGACAGCGCGCGCCACCCCGCGTGCACTACCAACAAATGCCTCGTCGGTATCGACGACAAATCCCCCGCCGATGGAATACATATCGCGTTCCGTAATCAGGTTCCCGGCAGCATCGAATGCAGAAAAACGCATACCGTTGGAATGCACCGGCAAAAGGTCTTTGCGGTTGAAAATCAAGTCCCGATCGGCGTCAAAAGGAATGGTTTTGTTATTCAGTAATCGAATGCAGCGCGCTTCCCGAATAGCGGTAATGCGTGCCGCTACTGTTGTGGTATCGACCTCGTCAGGCAGCTCGCCGCATAATCCCAACAAAATAGCCGTATCGGTACCATGACCATGGCCGGTATGCGCCAGCGAACCGTATACTTCCGCCTTAAGACGAGCAAGGGCGGAAAATTCACTATCATTTAATTCGATTAAAAAACGCCGCGCAGCCCTCATGGGCCCAACTGTGTGTGAACTCGACGGGCCAATGCCGATTTTGAAAATATCGAAGAGACTGATGTACATAAATGCAGTATACCCAGACTAAAGAAAAGAATTGTTTTCATGACATTAGCTTTATCGTTGCTCACGTTTAACAAACCGAGATTATTTTGCATAGCGTTAGTGTTTGTAGTTTTAAGTGCTTGTGGTCACGCTGTACCCAAGCTCAATGCATTAGACCGCGACGCTGTCGTATTGGCATTCGGAGACAGCTTGACGTTTGGTACCGGCGCAGCAATGCAAGATTCTTATCCAGCGGTGCTGGAAAAGCTAATTAATCGCAAAGTGGTAACAGCAGCTGTGCCCGGTGAAATTAGCAAGGATGGATTGGTACGCTTGCCTGAGGTTCTCGACGAAGTCCAGCCAAAATTACTGATTTTGTGCCACGGTGGCAATGATTTTTTGCGCAAATTAGATGATGGACAAGCCATATCTAATATACGCGCCATGATCCAGTTGGCGCGTGACCGTAATGTTGCTGTGGTGATGATTGCCACACCTAAACCGGGGCTTACCGTTACCCCACCTGATTTTTATCGTGATCTTGCCAAAGAGTTTGATCTGCCTCTCGAAGATGAAATATTGAAAGAAGTATTGTCAGATCGTGCGCTTAAATCTGATTTTGTTCATCCTAATGCACAAGGCTATAAACGCATGGCGGAGGCTGTGGCCATGCTATTGCAAAAAGCCGGTGCGATCTAGCGGATTTTTGCCGCTGTAACTGGACATCTGCAGTTATTGCTCAGAGATATCCAGGTCGGGAATATGGTTGAACGCTATAGCTGTTTTGCCTTGATCGATGGCCCGATGAGCGCCGCCGAAATAGGCGGCACGTTTACCGAATTTCTGGTTAAGCGCATCAATGGTGGCGTTAAGTTGTTTTCTTTCTTGTTGTGGTTCAAACAGGCGTACTGTATTTTTCCCTTCTGCACAAAAGTCGAGCAGGGTGACACTTACCTGCAGCGGGATTGCAGATTTATGTTTCGGAAATTTGTGCCAGAGCGAATCAAGGGCGTGCACAAGGTCCAGCGTATCGCTGGTTTCAAGAAAACGGGTTTCATTTTCCCAAGTGGGCGCGTTCAAAAATTTCACCCGGATCTGCATGCGTCCGCTGTAATGTTGTGTTTTGCGTAAGCGCATGGCGGCTTTTTGGGTTAGGCGATTGAGGATGGCATAAGCGTCGTCAGGGTTGCGCAAGATGGGCGCCAAGACCTGCGAATGACTGATCGATCCCATTTCCTCTTCTGGATCATTGACTTCCATTCCACGCAAGCGCGCATAAAAACGTTCGCCACCTATTCCGCCCCATACGGTGCGCAGCTGGCTCGCTGTCTGCTGATACAGATCTGCGATGGTTTTAATGCCGTACTGATGTAATCGCACTTCCATATTTCTCCCAATACCGCTGAGTGCGCGTAGCGGCAGATGCTGGATTTTTGCGGGTACATCATGCGCTTGCAGAATAACCAGTCCGTCCGGTTTTTGCATGTCCGATGCCAGTTTGGCCAGAAAGGTATTGGGCGCAAGGCCGATGGAAACGCGCAGATATTCGCCTACTTCCTTGGCGAGGTTGTGCTTGATCGCATTGGCGAGCTGGGTTGCACGTTCGACGCTTTTATAGCCTGCCGGCAGATCGCAGGCCATCTCGTCAATGGAAAGCACCTGACGCACCGGTGCAATTGCATCAACTGCTTTTACGGTACGTTGATGAAACTCAATATAGAGCTCGTGCCGCGCCAGGACAAGCACCAACTCCGGGCAGCGTTTCCTGGCTTCTTTAACCTGAGTCAGCGTTTTCACTCCGAACGGGCGCGCCTCATAACTCGCCGCGATCAGGCAGGTGGTATCGGCCATCACCGGTACCACCCCTACCGGGCGGCCGCGTAATTCCGGGCGCGTTTGCTGTTCGCAAGAGGCAAAATAGGAATTGAAATCGACGAGTAAGGTATGAAGCGACATGGGCGTAACCACCCAACTGTTTACTGTATTAAAACACAGTATCACAAAATGAAATGTCGCTACAACCTCGAAAAATCCGTTGCTTTTATGAAGGTGTTTACCAGTATGCTCAACCCCGCAAGATCATCATGATCGAAACGAGCAAGGAGAGGGCTATCGAGGTCCAGCACGCCGATGACACGTTCCGCATCAATCAAGGGAATAACGACTTCAGAATTAGAGGCAGAATCGCAGGCGATGTGGTCGGGAAATTCATGAACATTGGGGACGATCAATGCTTTACGCTGAAAGGCGCTATACCCACATACGCCGCGCGGCGTTGGATAAACCGGGATGCGAATGCAAGCCGGTTTGCCCTGGAAAGGGCCTAGCACCAAATCGTTGCTCTGTAAAAAATAGAAACCAGCCCAGTTGAGATTGGGCAGCATCAGATAAACAAGCGCCGCAAAGTTTGCCGAGTTGGCGATGTAGTTGCGTTCGTCACCCAGCAAACTCTGTAATTGTTTATCAAGCAGCCGATAAAAATCGGGTTTGGGTTCAGCGGGTGCGGTGACAGGTTGAAACATGGCTGTGGTTTTGAAAGATAAAAAGAAAAGTTTAACAAGTCTGTCACTTTTAGGAAGATAGTGGGCCAAATCTGCATGGCGGTTATAATGGCCCCCACCTTCTAATTTCCCGGGATGTTTTCCATGCTGCCAAGATTAATTGCTGCTGCCACTTTCATTTTTTCATTTTCCCTTTTTGCCCAGATTCAGGATGTTCCTATGCCACCTATTGCGAAAAAAATACCGCAGATTTTTGAAAAATTTGGCGACAAACGCGTTGATAATTATTTTTGGTTACGCGAAAAATCCAATCCGGAGGTAATCGCGTATCTCGAGGCGGAAAATGCGTATACCGAGGCTTACATGAAACCTCACGAGGCTTTCCGCGAGACGCTGTACAAAGACATGCTTTCGCGCATCAAGGAAACCGATGAAAACGTACCTTACCGAAAAGGCGATTATTGGTACTATTCGCGCACCGAGCAAGGCAAACAATATCCGATTTACTGTCGTAAAAAAGGTTCGGAGGCGGGGCCAGAAGAAGTCGTTCTGAATCTGAATGAGTTGGCAGCAGGAAAAACATTTCTGGGCTTGGGAGCTTATGCAGTCAGCCCGGATGGCAAGCAGCTGGCGTATTCGCTCGATATTACCGGTTTTCGCCAATACACCCTACGGTTCAAAAATCTGGAAACCGGCAAAACCTGGGAGGATAAAGCCGAGCGCGTCACCTCGGTGGCGTGGGCTAACGACAGTGCAACTTTGTTTTATACAACAGAAGACGAAACGACCAAACGTTCCAATCGACTTTATCGGCACAAACTGGGAAGTCGGATTGACATGCTGATTTTCGAAGAAAAAGACGAATTGTACAGCTTGCAGGTTGAGGCCACACGCAGTCTGGGTTATCTCATCGCCACATCGGAGAGCTCTGAAACGACCGAGCAACGTATCCTCAATGCGGACAAACCTGATGGCGAATTTGTAGTGTTTTTACCGCGCAAGGATAATCATAAATATTACGTCGATCATCACGGCAAAGATTTTTACATTGTCACCAACGATAAAGGGCGCAATTTCCGTCTGGCAGTTGCTCCCGCTGGTGAAAGGAACGTTAAACACTGGAAAGAATTGATCCCGCACCGTGGCGATGTAAAGCTCGATGGTGTCGATATGTTCAAGGATTTTTTTGTCGCCATTGAAAAAGCCGAGGGCCTGCCCCGGCTACGCGTGTTCGATATCAAAACACAGGCGGCGCATGCTATTTCGTTCCCTGAAGCCGCATATGAAGCATCGGCAGGCCAAAATGCCGAATTCGACAGCACGCTTTATCGATTCAATTATCAATCGCTGGTGACGCCTGCGTCAGTGTTCGATTACGACGTGGCGACACGTCAGCGTAGTCTCAAAAAGCAAACGCCGGTGCTGGGAGGCTACGATCCACAGGATTATCAATCTGAACGCATGATGGCTACAGCAGCGGACGGAAAGAAAGTCCCTGTATCCCTAGTCTACAAAAAAGCATTGCGCAAGAACGGACCACAGCCAATGCTTCTGTATGCCTATGGATCGTATGGGATTTCGATGCCTTTGTCGTTCCGCTCCGCCCGGCTGGCTTTGCTGGATCGCGGGGTTATTTTTGCCATTGCGCATATTCGTGGCGGCGGAGAAATGGGCAAGCAGTGGCACGACGACGGCAAGATGATGAAAAAGAAAAATACGTTCACCGATTTTATTGCCGCCGCTGAATATTTGGTTGGGCAGAAATACACGCAACCCCAACAGTTGGTAATTCAGGGTGGCAGCGCGGGGGGATTGCTGATGGGCGCGGTAACCAATATGTGCCCCGATCTCTTCAAAGGTGTGGTTTCGCAGGTGCCTTTTGTCGACGTGATGACCACCATGCTCGATACATCGTTGCCCCTAACGGTAGGCGAATATCTGGAGTGGGGCAATCCAAACGAAAAAAAGGCGTACCAATATATGCGCTCGTATTCGCCTTACGACAATCTTGTGAGAAAAAATTATCCCGCTATGCTGGTCGAAACCTCTTTGAATGACAGTCAAGTCATGTATTGGGAACCTGCCAAGTATGTAGCCAAACTGCGTACACTAAAGACCGATACCAACCCCCTGTTGCTCAGAACCAATATGGGCGCGGGTCACGGTGGCGCGTCTGGGCGTTACGATTATCTGAAAGAAATCGCTTATACCTACTCATTCGTGCTCTCTCAATTGGGGATTACCCAGTAATTTTTCCTGCCCAGTGCCGTCGACCATCAAGGTGATGGTTTTTATCAAGGTTCTCGTGGTTTGAGCACGCTTCAGCTATTTTTGACTTGTGTGGTGATCTGGGGCACGACCTGGATCGCCATTACATTTCAACTCGGCAAGGTCGCTCCCGAGGCATCGGTTGCCTATCGGTTTTTATTGGCTTCGGTGGTACTTTTTATATTTTGCCGGGTACGCCGCCTGCCGCTGAAATTTTCATGGCGCCAGCATTTCGATATGGCGCTGCTTGGCGTGTCAATGTTCTGCATCAGCTATATCCTGGTTTACTACGCCGAGTTGTATATTGTTTCAGGGATGGTGGCAGTCGGTTATTCGGCAAGCCCGATGATTAATATGCTGAGCATGCGTTTCCTTTTCGGGACGCCCATTACCTGGCGAGTCACTGGCGGGGCGTTGCTCGGGATCGTGGGAATTGTATTCGTGTTTTGGCCTGAATTTGCCAATGTGGCCCGAAGCCGTGATGCTGGCTTGGGAGCCTTGTTGACGATGCTCTCGGTAATTGCTTCTTCCGCAGGGAGTATGGTGGCAACCCGCAATCAAAGGTGTGGATTGCCGGTATGGCAGAGCATGGCGTGGGGCATGCTTTATGGATCGCTGTTGGCGTTTTTGATTACCATACTCTCTGGCAAAGCGCTCACTTTTGAGCCCAGCGCAGGTTATCTTGTTTCACTTTTATACTTGGCTATTTTTGGATCGGTTATTGCTTTTGGCGCCTATCTGACATTGATCCAACACATTGGCGCGGCGCGTGCTTCCTATATCGGGGTGATGGTGCCAGTGGTGGCGTTGGGCATTTCCTTCTTTTTCGAAAAATTCATTTGGCAATCGCTTACATCCATCGGTGTAGCGTTGTTGTTGGCGGGGAACGTACTGATATTGAGTCGGCCAGCCAATAAACTGGCCGACACAGCGCATTAAAATGACGTCTGTTCCGATAAGGACTTATCGGACTAAGGCATATTGTTTAAGCGCCAGCTTCATTTTTTCCATGGCCTTGGCTTCAATCTGGCGAATACGTTCTGCGGATACCCCAAACTCATCAGCTAATTCATGCAAGGTTTTTTCGTTACCCTCGTTTAACCAGCGCGTCTGAATAATTCGGCGGCTGCGCTCGTCCAGGCTTTCCAGAGCATCCCGCATCCCCTCTGTTGCTGCCATTTCGCGCTGTGATATTTCAAGATGCATAGAGGGATCGACATGACTGTCTTGCAAATAAGCGATCGGGCTGACCCAGTGCTCATCGTCATCATTGGCGGGTTCCAGCGATATTTCCTGGCCAGACAGGCGTTGCTCCATCTCGGAAACATCGCTTTCTTTGACGTTGAGTTGACGCGCTACTTCCTTGACTTCATGCGGGGCAAGCGCGCCAAAATTGGGCTTCATGCTGCGCAGATTGAAAAACAGTTTGCGCTGTGCCTTGGTGGTAGCCAGTTTTACGATGCGCCAGTTTTTTAGAATATATTCATGAATTTCAGCCTTAATCCAGTGAACGGCAAATGAAACCAGGCGCACACCGCGCTCAGGATCAAAGCGCTTGACGGCTTTCATCAAGCCCACATTGCCTTCCTGAATCAAATCGGCCTGTTGTAAACCATAGCCTGCATAATTGCGGGCAATCGAAACGACCAGTCGCAAATGCGACATCACGAGCTCAGAAGCGGCGGCCAGATCACCCTGTTTCTGGAGTTTTACCCCCAATTCATGCTCCCGCTCCATGGTAAGCAGGGGAATCGAATTGACAGCCGAAATATAATTTTCCAAGCTGCTGATTGATAAAGTCGGCAACCGAACGCTTTCAACTGTTGTTGTCATATCAAACCTCCATTATCTTTATATTTCCGAACAAGACCATTTTAGCACTCTGTGCGAGAGAGTGCTAAAAGGGCGCAGAGTTCCCTTAATTAAAGGACGTATCGGTTTTTAAGGTTGACGGCCTAGGTAAAAAGATACGGAAATAAGCGCGCCCAGCCAACCCAAAGCCGCTGCCCCGATAAGTACTCCCATCGAACGCTCAAGAGATATTATTTTTATTGAAAAATCAGAAAGATAAATGATTGTAAGTGCCTGCACTTCATGGGCTATCCAGTGCAATCCTCCCGCCACAATGGCCAGTGCCACACAGCCGGCTAGCAGGCCTTGAATCGCGCCAAAATACAAAAAAGGACGGCGAATGAATCGCCGCGTTGCCCCAATCAGGCGGCTGACTTCAATTTCATCCCGCCGGGTGAAGATTTGCAAGCGGATGGTATTGCCCGTCACGAAAACAACGGCGCCAGCCAGCAACAAGGCGATACCCCAAACCAAACGTTCCGCAAAGGTGGCAAAGCGCGTCCATTTTTGCGCCCACTCAAAATCGGCTACCACAAACTCCACTTTTGGCAGCGCCAAAAGCGTAGTGCGCAGGGCCGTAAATTCACTTGGTTGCGAGGTTTTCGGGCGTACCGAAAAAGCATGTGGCAAGGGATTGTTATCCAGGTTGGCTAGCAAATCGGCCAGATGTCCTACCGATTTCATTTCTTGCAGCGCCGCCTCGCGCGAAATAAAGCGTACACTGGAAATGGCTGGATTTGACTTCAACCGGGTTTCAACCTGGCGCGCTTCATCGAGCGACGCCGATGTCTGCAGGTAAATATTCAACTGTGGATCAGTGTCGATTCCTTTAACGGCACGCAATGTATTTTCGATAAATATCTGAAAACTTAGCGGCAAGGCCAGCGCAATTCCAATGACCAGAACAGAAAGCATCGTTACTGCCGGTTGCCTTGCCAGGTGACGCAAAGCGCGGTGCAAGGCCTGTGCATGCGCCATAAGCCAGCTTTTCATTTCATGCCCCCCTCTACCAGGCACCCCTGAGCCAAGTGAATGCGTCGACAATTCAAGCGTTGCAAACTGTGTTCATCGTGAGTAGACAGCAGAACCGTCACGCCCACCTGATTGAAGGACCGCAACAAATCGATGATCGAGGCTGCATACTCTTGATCGAGGCTGCCTGTTGGTTCGTCAACGATGAGAACCGTAGGTCGGCGCACGATCGCACGGGCAATACACAGGCGCTGCTGCTCACCTCCAGACAACGCGATGGGGTACGACTTCTCCCGCCCTAATAATCCGACCTTATCGAGCGCAGCACGTACGCGTTTCGCCAACTCCTTGCGCGGAAAGGCGGCGATTTCCAGCGGCAGGGCAACGTTATCGAACACGTTACGATCAAAAAGCAATTTGTGATCCTGAAAGACCAGCCCCAGATTTTGCCGCAAGGTGGAAATGCCGCTTTCCCGCAGGGCAGCAAGGTTTTGGCCATTCAATAAAACGCTGCCGCTGGAAGCCTTTTCGATCCCTGCGGCCAGTTTCAGCAAGGTACTTTTCCCTGCGCCGGAATGGCCTGCAATGGCTACGATCTCGCCTGTTTCAATGGATAAGGTAACACCCTTCAAGGCTTCAAAGCCATTGGGATAACGCTTGAAGGTGTTGGAAAAAGTAATCACTGAAACAAGGCGTCAACAAACTCTTCGGCACTGAACGAATGTAAATCTTCCACCCCCTCACCCACGCCAATAAAGCGCACCGGAATTGATTTTTCAGGGCGCTCTGCGGCAAGCGCTGCGATCATCCCGCCTTTTGCCGTACCGTCCAGCTTGGTAACAATGAGGCCGCTTAACCCCAACGCGCTGTCAAAGGCCTGAACTTGTGCAAGCCCATTTTGCCCCGTATTGGCATCCAAAACGAGAAGGGTTTCATGCGGCGCCCCGGCCTGTGCCTTGGCAATCACGCGGTTTACTTTTTTGATTTCTTCCATCAAATGCAATTGGGTAGGCAATCGGCCTGCCGTATCAACCAGCACCACATCAATGCGCCGCGCCGTAGCGGATTGCACGGCATCGAAAGCAATCGCTGCCGCATCTCCCCCGCTTTGCGCCATGACGGCAACCCCGTTGCGCTCACCCCAAACAGCAAGTTGCTCTCGCGCTGCGGCACGGAAGGTATCGCCCGCCGCCAACATCACCGATAATCCCCGGGATTGAAAGTGCCGAGCCAATTTGCCAATCGTCGTGGTCTTGCCCGCGCCATTGACGCCCACCATCATCACGACAAAAGGCTTGGCGAGACCGGGATCGATGGGTTTTGCGAGCGGTGCAAGTAACGCAACCAGTATGGATTTCAGCTCGGCATGCAGCGCGGCAGGCGCGCTGATTTTCTTTTCCTGTGCCTGCTTGCGTAGCGCATGCAATATATGCCCTGCGGCATGTATGCCCACATCCCCCGCAATCAATAACGCTTCCAGCTCCTCATAAAATGCATCATCAAGTGTGGAATGGCGCGAAAACAGGGCGCGTACATCGGTATTCAGCACCGCCCGCGTTTTACTTAGCCCATCGCGCAATCGGGAAAACCAGCTGTCGGATTGGATATTTGTTTTATGAGGTTCAGCCGGCTTTTTTGAACCGAAAATATTGAGCACGTCAGATTGTATGAAAAAGATAATGCATGTATTTTATTCCATTTCCTTAGCAATCTCGGTTACCAATCTGAATACCAAATCGAAAAAATGTAACCGCGTCCGCATCATTGGCGGGGTGTGGCGCAGCCGGTTAATCGAATTTCCTGACGGGGAAGGCTTGCGCCCGACTTCAGACCGGATACGCGAAACATTATTCAACTGGCTGGGGCAATCGTTGCACGGCAAATATTGCCTGGATCTTTTTTCAGGTAGCGGTGCGCTGGGCCTGGAAGCCGCTTCGCGCGGGGCTGCGCACGTCACACTGGTTGAAAGCGCACGGCAGACCATCGATGCACTGAAGTTTAATCTAGAACAACTCGAGGCACGTACCTGCCAGCTTATACACAGCGACGCATTGAGTTTTTTGGCCCGAGACAACAAGGCTTATGACGTTGTCTTTGTGGACCCTCCTTTTGCCTCCAATTTTCTCGAGCCCGCACTTTGTGCACTGCGTACAAAAATCAGCCCTGCAGGTCTGGCCTATGTAGAATGGGGCAGCGCAATCGATACCTTGCCAGAGGTCCTATCGCACTGGTGCGTTGTTAAACAAGGGCGGGCCGGACAGGTCCATTTTGCGCTACTATCCCGATCACTCCATTCGACAGGTTAAACACCATGATTCGTGCGGTTTACCCGGGCACTTTCGATCCCCTGACCAAGGGGCATGAGGATTTGGTGGCGCGAGCCTCCAATCTGTTTGGCGAAGTCGTTGTCGCTATCGCACATAGCGCAGCAAAGCAACCCACCTTTACCCTTCAGGAACGTATCGATCTGGCGCGTAATATTTTGGTGCCTTATTCCAATGTAACTGTAATGGGATTCAGCGGACTGCTATCAAATTTTCTCCACGAACAAAAAGCCGGTGTGATTTTGCGCGGTTTGCGTGCAGTCTCCGATTTTGAATACGAATTCCAGATGGCAGGGATGAACCGGAAATTGAATCCCGGTGTCGAAACCATGTTTCTTACGCCCTCGGATAAATATATGTTTATTTCAGCCACCATTGTGCGGGAAATCGCTGGGCTGGGGGGCGATGTGAGTGATTTTGTACATCCACTGGTGGCGCAGGCGCTAAAAGCAAAAATCGGCAAAAGTGGATAACGCAATGGCCTTGATGATTACTGACCAATGTATCAATTGCGATGTGTGTGAGCCGGAGTGCCCGAATGCCGCGATCTATCAAGGCGTGGAAATTTACGAAATCGACTCGGAAAAGTGCACTCAGTGTGTCGGGCATTTCAACGAACCGCAATGCCAGCAGGTTTGTCCGGTCGATTGCATTCCATTGAATCCGGCTGTTGTGGAATCGCAAGAAGAACTTTACGCAAAATTTGTCCGATTGACTGCGCAAAAAGCAGCTAGTTAGCAATCAGTTAAGCATATGTGGAATCCATTTCGAAAGAAAATCAACCGTGTTGATGACATAGCAAATGCTCTACACAAAGAAGGTCGGCTAAAAGACCTGGAGAATGAATTAAAGAAGATCAATCGGACGTCTCTTTCACTTGCTGAGCTGGAAACTTGGTGGCACTTTTATGGAATGGTAGCGTTTAACGAAGGGCGCGATTCTGAGGCATTGGAGCGTTTTAAAGAAGCACATGCAAAGTTTGCAGACTCGGCAAAAATCAAGTTCTCTTTGGGGCAGCAGTACATTCGAGCCAAAGAGCCTGAAAAAGGTTTTGAGCTTTTTTATACCTGTAAATTTCCTTCTGTGCCTCGTGAATATGCGCTGGCACAGGCGCGTTATGCCTACATTTGGAGTAGATATGATGATGGCCTTTTGTTCATCAGGCCGTTCTTTGAGGCTTACAAACAGGTAAAGATATTGGATGATCACTTCTTGTACATTCGAGGGTTGCCGTTCTTCGGCACATGGTGGGCTTACCTTGCGGCTTTTGCAATTTTATCTGGCGAACTGAGCGAACTTGAATCAGTCACTAAATATGTGTCAGAGAACTGTCACGATTATGATTTTGATTACCTGCAAGCAGAATTGAAAGCGTATCGTGATGATGCTCCGTATTACCTTCTTGATGCAGCAGAGAAGCGGATCAATTCAATGCCAGAAAACTACCCAACGGGTTATAACTGTATGGGCATTGCTGTGATCAGAGCCAGAGCTAGTAATACTTTCGAAGAATCAAGAAAAATCCTGGAGGACATAAAGCTATCAGAACAAGATTTTCCATGGCTTGAAGATGTTCGCTCACTTGCCTTGGCAGAGACTGCCCATCGTTTTGGCGAAACTGTAATTGAAGAGGGGTATGTGGCGAAATTTTTAAATCGTCAGCCGATGCTTTTTGAGCCTGATATTGCGTTGAATTTTCACTTGCTTAGATACCAAGAATATCTAAAGCCAAAGGTTTTGGTCCGATGATTGCAACAACAGACCCGCTCATTCTAAAGTTCGCCTACGATTCAGTGAAGTCAAGTTACGACTCTTGCCATTTATCTGAAAAGCGGGCCAGTGTTTCGCGCGCATTATCCAATGCCGCATGTTTGTATTTAAGAATATCGAAATGCGCCTGCACGGCGGCAATATTATCGGCCAATTCCATCTCGGCATTTTTCATGTTTTCAATATTCTCGGCATGCCGGAGAAGCTGATTCTGCTGCCCCTCGAAAGAGCGATCAACGGCCGCATAAAAGCCCTGTATCCACACCGCAAGTTCGCGATGCGCGATTTCAAAAATATGAATAACTGCGCCGCCTATCGATTTATGGAATTCTTCTCCTAACGCTTGACCTTGCAAAGCAGTGCTCCCGCCATTTTTTTCACTGTTCGTGAGTTCGGTATTGGACAGGGTACGCAATTTTTGCAGCTCGGTATAAAAGCGCTGGGTGGCAAACGGTAGCAGAGCCAAATCGCGCATGCCAAATTCATTTTGTAATTTTTGCGCGATATCGCCAAATAATGATTTGACTTCCTTGATTTTGATATTGGTGGCGTCCAATCGTTTATGAGCCTCTGAAAAATAGCTCTCCACGATGGATGGAATAGCAGCAGGCTTGGAATTGCTGGCGAGAGTGCGGCAAATATGTGCGGCTTGCTTGCGAGCCGGCAGTGGGTTGGTTAGTTCCGCCAGTTCGTCAGTGATGTGTGTCTGGATGCCCTTGAAACGACGCACCTCCTGCTCCGCGCCATCCAGTTTATTTTGTTTTGTTGTCATTTGGATTTGCAAAGCAGTCAACAGTTTTTCATTCTTTTCGCGTAACGCTCCCAGCTCCTTCAACTGCCCCAAAATACTGTAGCGTTCAGCATCCAGCCAGGCCTGCAGTTGGTCCAGCATTGCGGAAAGTGCGGCAATAACTTGTGTACTTAACCATTGCTGGCGTGTATCGGACAGGTTAGCCGCCAGATTTCTTTCCAATTGATACAGCCGGCTTTTGATGGTCTGGTCGAGATTACCGGATAGCTTGCCTGCCAATCCCAGTTTGGCAGAGACAGGAATGGCTTGAATCGGATCGATATGCAGCCAATCCACGACCTCAAGAAGACGTTTATCGATGGTTTGCAACGCAATCTGCGCCGGGGATTCCCGCTCTGCGTTCTGATCAAGCCCTAATGTATCGATTTTGTTCAGTATCACTAAACGTGCCAGATTAACCTTTTCCGTATCAGATTTTTCCCTGCCTTGCATGGGGCCAAAATAATTTTTCCAGATCGCGAGATCGGTGGCGTTTGCCACGTCATTAATATCCAGCACCAATGCCATCACATCAGCAGTTAATACGCGCGCACGCGCCAATTCCGGCTCCACGGCGAGAGGAGAATGCCCGGGTACATCGAATATCACCAATCCCGCCTCCAGCAACGGATGCGGAAAATTCACAACCGCATATCGCCAGCACGGCACCTGGAATTGCTGCGGCCCATGACCACCCGGTGAGTGCGTTGGGCTTTCGCGGTGCAGCCCCCACGCCACAATTTCAGAAAAGGGAATGGACTTTGTTTCTGCCAACGTAGCCAGTGCATGCACGACCGAAGCGGGTTGCGTGATGTCAAAGAATTGGGTCTTCCATAAGTTTTGGTCTTGAACCAGTTCTTCGAATCGCAGCGGGCTCTCCCGCGTCTCAATAGGCAACAGCTTGATTGAGGCGGGACTTTCGCGGTCAAAGCGGATTTCAGTCACACAGCGGGTGCGATCCCTGGGAATGGAATAAGGCAGTTGTGGGTGAGTGCCACAAAAAAACAGTGCGTCAATCAACGAAGATTTACCACGGGCAGGTTGGGCGATGAAGGCGATGGTTAGTCGCTCGGCGCTGATTCGCTGGCGCAACCGCTGGAGTTCTTTTTGCAATTCGCCATTGTTACCGGAAGAGGTAAAAAGCGGTTGCTGAAACAGGTTTTCAACATGATTGATCTGATCGTTCAACCCATAACGCCAAGACTGCAGATCGGCCAGACGTTCGATAAGTGCACTCTTGTTCATAGACGTACTGTACCGTTATTTCTGGCATGAGGGACAGTAAAAAGTAGTGCGCTGCGACTGGCGTACTGTTTTTATTGGTGTGCCGCAAATCCGGCAAGGCAATCCGACGCGTTCGTAAACGAACGCATCAAACTGAAAATAACCCGGGTCACCGTTAACGCGCACATAGTCGCGCAGTGAACTACCGCCTGCTTTCAAGGCTCGCTGCAACGTCTCCTTTACCGCTGCGGCGAGTTTATCGTAACGCGCGGCAGAGATACGGCCCGCCATGCGAGCGGGATGGATGCCGGCGCGGAATAGCGATTCAGAAGCATAAATATTTCCTACCCCGACGACGACATGCGCATCCATGAGAAACGGCTTGATATTTACTCGTTTGTTGCGACTTTGCGCGAACAGGTAGGCGCCATTGAAATCAGCAGAAAGCGGCTCGATGCCCAGTCCATCCAATAGCGGATGGCACTGCTGCCGACCGTCAATCCATAGCAATGTTCCGAAACGGCGCGGATCAGTAAAACGCATCCCACCTTTCTTTTCAAGGACGATATCGACATGATCGTGTTTTTGTGGAGCAGGCAAAGCATCAAAATAACGCAGGCTGCCCGACATGCCGAGATGGGCAAGAAGAAAACCCGAACCGCAATCAAACAATAAATACTTGCCGCGCCGGGTAATATCGTCGATGCGCTGCCCCGTCAAATTCTTCGCCAAATCTGCGGGCACCGGCCAGCGTAGCCGCGCATCGCGTACCGCCACTCCCGTAATCCTGCGCTTTAGCAGATGCGGCAACAATCCCAGACGAGTGGTTTCAACCTCTGGCAACTCGGGCATGTGTGTTTATTTCACAAATAAGGTTGATGGTTCATGGGCACAACAGAAATTTTTGGCAATCAGGGATATTCAAACATGGCGAAATGTCTCATACTTATTATGATAGGTGCTGAATAAGTTTCATGCACGCAGCATGAAATATACCCGCCCCGTAAGGTTTATAAACGCCATGACAAGAATCCTGATCTCCCTTGCAATCACCCTATTGCTGGCTGTGCCAGTTGCAGCCCCTGCGCAGGCGGTGAAAGTTAAAAAAACTGTCCCGGAAAGTCCGTTCGATCAAGCGCTTTATCAATATCTGATTGCCGAGATTGCCGGCCAGCGTGAGCAGCCCAATCTTGCCATACAGAGCATGATGAAGTTGGCGAGCGAAACCAGAGACCCGCGCATTGCCCGCCGGGCGACCGAACTGGCTTTTCAGAATCGCCAGACGGATGAGGCGATGGAGGCGGTCCTGATCTGGCTGGAGCTGGAGCCTGATTCGCCGTCTGCCCGTCAAGCCTTGGCTGCGCTTGCCAACAAACAAGGCACCCTTACGGAAGCGACCGCACAGCTTAAGAAAATGCTGGCAGATGCACGCAAGGCCCCTGTTTTATTCATGCAGATGAGCGTGGCGCTGGGACGTTTCCCCGATAAATCTGCTGTGCACTCAGCTGTGGAGTCGCTCGCCAAGCCTTATTCTGCACTGCCTGAGGCGCATTTCGCGGTGGCGCAGGCTGCTTATCAGGCCAAACAATGGCAAGCGGCACTCGCCGCCGTTGCGGAGGCGGCTCAGCGCAAACCGGGGTGGCAGCCTGCTGCGATTTTGCAAGCACAGACCTTGCGCGAGATTTCCGAAATGCAGGCGGAAAATTTTTTGCGTGAGTTTCTCGAGCGCTATCCCGAGGCTGCTGAGGTGCGGGTTTTGTATGCGCGTTTGCTGATTAGCCAGAAAAGCTATTTGTTGGCGCGAGCGCAATTTCGCCGTGCGGAAAAAGACCGGCCCGACGATGTTGAAATACCTTATGCCATTAGTTTGATCGCTCAACAGATCAAGGATTATGCCGATGCCGAAGCCAGCCTGAGGCGCGCGCTGGTATTGAAGCCGGGCTATTCGGGCTTGCTGCTGCTCAATCTGGGTACGGTGTTGGAGGCGCGTAAAAAAGGGGATGAAGCCATCGCCATCCTTAAGCGAATTGTTGAGGGCGAATATTATGTGGCCGCCCAAGCCAAAATTGCCGGGATTTTATTACGCCAGCAGGGGTTGGAAGCTGGAAGAAAATTTTTGCAGGAAGCCCAGAAAGATGAGGATTCCCCGGAAATACAAATGCAGTTGCTGCTCGCCGAAGCACAATTGTTGAGAGAAGCCAAAGCAAAGGAAGAAGCCTATCGCTTGTTATCAACAGCAATACAGAAGAATCCCGATGCGCCTGAGTTGTTATATGACCGCGCTATGATTGCTGAAAACCTCAACAAGCTCGACGTTGCGGAGAGCGATTTGCGCAAGGTTATTCTGCTGAAGCCCGATCATGCCCATGCTTTAAATGCGCTGGGTTATACGCTGGCGGACCGTACTACCCGCTATGCCGAAGCGGAAGATTTAATTCAGCGCGCCTTGAAGCTGGCCCCCGACGATGCCTACATTCAGGATAGTCTGGGCTGGCTAAAATACAAAAAGGGCAAAAAAGAGGAAGCCATTGCGATCCTGCAAGCGGCCTACGGGATTCGATCCGACCCCGAAATTGCGGCACATTTAGGCGAGGCGCTGTGGGCAGTGGGCCGCCGTGAAGAAGCGACCAAGTTATGGCGCGCCGCCCTGGAGGAGCATCCGGAGAACGAGGCGCTACTGTCTACGGTTAAAAAATATCAGCCCTAAACTTTCAGGCTCCTTGAGTATGGGAAAGCGTTTTGGTGCCTTGCTCGCTGTATTGTTACTGGGTGGCTGTGCGTCGGTTGAATTACCACCGCATCAAACTGAAACTTATCCTCCCCCTGTTTTTGCGCCCCATTTTATTTTGCGTGGTCGATTAAGCATTCGCGTCGAGCAAAAAATAGATAACGCCACATTGCGCTGGCAACGCTCCAGTGGATTGGAGCGCCTGCAATTTTTTACCCCGCTTGGATCACAAGTTGCGGAAATAGAGCAACTTGAAAATGCCCCGGCCATTCTGCGCCAGGGCGAGGCCCGCTCTGCCCGGGAAGCGCCATCGATTGCCCTATTGACCTCGGAAATGTTGGGAGTCGCGCTCGATACCGGCAAGGTTGTGCGTTGGACCCAAGGAATTGAATTGACCGAGGGAACGGCCACTATGGTGAACATGGGCGATGGACAGCTTTGGAGTGTAATGGCTGACCAGTTTCGTCACGAGGGGAATCATCGCGTGGTGTCACGGTTGACCGCAATACGCGGGGATACCGTGATCAAGCTGGTCATCGACGAGTGGGAGGCGCTCGATTAGCCTCATTGGCTACCGTGCCCCGGCCAAGCTGAATTTGTTTCTGCACGTCGTGGGACGACGTGAGGATGGTTATCATCGTTTGCAAACCTTGTTTGTGCTGCTCGACTATTGCGACACATTGTATTTCGAAGTGCGGGAGGATGAGATCATTTGCCGCATCAATACCATCGATGGCATCCCCGAGCAGGAGGATCTGGTCATTCGAGCCGCCAAAGCGCTTCAGCACCATACCGGGATTAAACGCGGGGTTGAGATACGGCTTGAAAAGCATATTCCTCAAGGCGGCGGCTTGGGCGGCGGGAGTTCAGATGCAGCCACCACCTTGTTGACGCTAAATAAGCTATGGGGCTGCCATTTGTCGCTAATTCAGCTGCGGCAGATTGGTGCAACATTGGGGGCTGATGTGCCCGTTTTCATCTCTGGTCACAACGCGTGGGCGGAAGGCGTGGGCGAAGAGTTGACCCCAATCGAAATCCCGGTGTGGTGGTACGTGGTGCTGACGCCGCCAGTGAATGTGCCCACCGCAGCCATTTATGGTGCGTCGGATTTGACAAGGGATTCAAATCCACTCAAAATAACGGACTTTTCTGATGATTTAGGGTGTGCGTTGCGCGATGCGCGCAACGATTTGCAGCCTGTTGTTTTGAAAAGATTTCCGGTCGTCGCGTCGTATTTGGAAGCATTGCAAAACGCGGCAGCGCAATCAATTTTTGGTGCACGCATGACCGGCTCGGGGGCGTGTGTGTTTGCGGCCTTCACAAGCGAACAAGCTGCAAGAAAAGCGCTTGCAGAATTGTCGCCGGAATATAAAGGATTTGTCGCGCAAGGGATGTAGTTTTTCTTGTGCGGAAGATAAGGCGTAAGTGAGGCATGTGTGTGGCATGTGGCACTTGCCGCCGTATTGAAATTTGGGGAGTCGCCAAGTGGTAAGGCACCGGATTTTGATTCCGGCATTCGTAGGTTCGATCCCTACCTCCCCAGCCAGAAAAAATCAGCCGGTCAAGGAGATTATCCCTGTTGGCTGACCGTATCCGTTTCTAGAAACGGAATGAGGACTTACGCAAAATTGTTCCAGCAAGGCGCAGCGGCGCAGGCAGTACAAGTCGTACGACCAGGCGATGCAACACAGCTGGGGCGATTTTGTGTAAGTCCCAGGAATAAGAAACCAAGCGGACCATAGTGCTCCATGGCTTACGACAACTTAAGCATTTTTGCAGGCAATGCAAACCCCAAACTGGCCAAGGATGTGGCCAAGCGCATGGGGACGCAGCTGGGCCGCGCCAAGGTTGCCCGCTTCAGCGATGGCGAAGTAATGGTCGAAATCATGGAGAACGTGCGCAGCAAGGATGCCTTTATCCTGCAATCGACCTGTGCGCCCACCAACGATCACTTGATGGAAATCATGGTCATGGCCGATGCGTTGAAACGCTCGTCCGCCGCACGCATTACCGCCGCCATCCCTTATTTTGGTTACGCACGTCAGGATCGTCGTCCACGTTCGGCGCGGGTAGCGATTTCCGCCAAAGTCGTGGCGAACATGCTGACCGGGGCAGGGGTTGATCGCGTATTGACCATGGACTTGCACGCCGATCAGATACAGGGTTTTTTTGATATTCCCGTCGATAACATTTACGCCACCCCGATCTTGCTGGGCGATGTCTGGAAACACGATTACCCCAACCTGATCGTTGTTTCCCCCGATGTGGGCGGTGTCGTGCGTGCGCGCGCAATTGCCAAGCAACTGGATGCCGAATTGGCCATTATCGATAAACGCCGGCCACGCGCCAATGTATCGATGGTCATGAACATCATCGGCGATGTTGAAGGCCGCAGTTGCCTCATCATGGATGACATCGTTGATACGGCAGGCACGCTGACCGAAGCGGCCAAAGCGCTCAAGGAACGCGGTGCGGCCAAAGTGATTGCCTATTGTACCCATCCGGTTTTATCGGGGCTGGCGATTGAACGGCTCAATAATTCCGTCATCGATGAACTGGTGGTGACGGATACAATCCCGTTAAAACCGGAAGCGGAAGCCTGTAAAAAAATCCGCCAGATCGGCACGGCGGAATTGATTGCTGAAACCATTCGCCGGATTGCTGAAGGAGGCTCGGTCAGTTCGCTGTTTACTGAATAATTCCATTTCCAAATCAAAAATGACGCGAAGGCGAGCCGCAGACAGTATGAATAATACGGCAAGTCGAAGCCGACAAAGTCATTTTTGATTTGGAAATGGAATAAATATTAAATTTTTGTGCGGATCAATGTATCGATCCGTTTTTGCAACAAACCATCTGGTCGCGGATGGTTTTTAATCTGGAGTAAAAAATGAAAATTGCTATCAAAGCCAATGCACGCAGCGTACAGGGCACGGGTGCGAGCCGCCGCCTGCGCCGTGCGGAAAAAGTACCGGGCATTCTCTACGGAGGAGGCAAAGACGCTACGACCCTCGAACTGGATCATAACGACATCTACCACAAATTGCGCATGGAAGCCTTTCATGCCTCGATTCTCGATCTGGAATTGAATGGCAAAAACGAACAGGTATTGTTGCGCGATGTGCAGATGCATCCGTTCAAGCAACGCGTACTGCATATTGATTTCCAGCGTGTGGCGGCAGATAAGAAAATTCACATGAAAGTGCCCCTGCATTTCATCAATGCCGACATTGCACCGGGTGTAAAACTCTCGCACGGCATCGTTTCGCACGTGTTGAATGAACTCGATGTCAGCTGCTTGCCCAAAGACCTGCCCGAATTTATCGAAGTTGATCTCAAGGATCTGGCGGCGGGACATTCCATCCACGTTTCCAACCTGAAAATGCCGGCGGGTGTAGAATCCGTCGCGATGCATAAGGGCGATGATCAAGTCGTGGCGACAATCATCATACCTCGGGCAGTTGTTGCCGAAGAAGAAGCCACGCCGGCTGTTTCTGCTGCCGATGTACCAGCAGCCAACCAGAAAGCCAAGGAGGAGGAGAAGAAAGACGACAAGGCAGGAAAAGACAAGAAATAAATTTCTGCTCTGTTGTCAACGTAATACTATTGGATGCCCGCTACCCTAGGCGGGCATTTTTATTGCAAAATTTTGCCGCGCGTAAAATTGCAGGCTGCTACTGATTACGAACGGCAGTTGAATCCATGTTGTATTCCCCTATTAAACTGATTGTTGGTCTGGGCAATCCCGGTCGTGACTATGAGGCCACCCGTCATAACGCCGGCTTCTGGTGGGTCGATGCGCTGGCGAATACCACACGGGCTACGTTAAGCAAAGATGCAAAATTCCATGCCGAAATCGGCAAGACGGGTGAGGTGTGGCTGGCGAAGCCCGCTACCTTCATGAACCGATCCGGGCAGGCTGTGGGCGCACTGGCAAAATTTTATCGGCTGGCTGCCTCAGAAATACTGGTCGTATACGACGAACTGGACTTGCCTCCCGGTAGCGCCAAAATGAAAATCGGCGGCGGTCATGGCGGCCACAACGGCTTGAAAGATATCGAAGCCCATCTGGGCACCCGCGAATTCTGGCGCTTGCGTTTGGGCATTGGCCATCCTCGCGAACACACCACGGCCCAACCCATCGACGTCGCAGACTATGTATTACATCGCCCCAGCCGTGAAGAGGAACAGCAAATTCGACAGGCCATGGAAAAATCGCTGGCCCTTTGGCCGCTGATCGAAAAAGGCGAAATGGAAAAAGCCATGCTGCGCTTGCATACCGTGCCCGCACCACCTGCTCCTGCCCCTGTACTTACCCCTACCCCTGCCTCTGCGCCTTCACCCTTGGCCCCAGCAAACGCAAAGAAAGAAAAATCATGAAATGTGGCATCGTCGGCCTGCCCAACGTAGGCAAATCAACCTTGTTCAATGCGCTGACCAAAGCGGGCATTGCTGCGGAAAACTACCCCTTCTGCACCATCGAACCAAACGTCGGCATCGTCGAAGTGCCCGATCCACGGCTTGCCCAGCTATCAGCCATCGTCAACCCGCAAAAAATACAGCCCGCCATCGTCGAATTTGTCGACATTGCTGGCCTGGTTGCAGGCGCATCAAAAGGCGAAGGGCTGGGCAACCAATTTCTGGCCAACATCCGTGAAACCGACGCCATTGCCCACGTGGTGCGCTGCTTCGAAGACCCCAACGTCATCCATGTCGCCGGCAAAGTCGATCCGCTTTCCGACATCGCCGTCATCAATACCGAATTGGCGCTGGCCGACATGGGTACGGCGGAAAAAGCGCTGCATCGTTACCAAAAATCCGCCCGGTCGGGCGACAAAGAAGCGATCAAAATGGCTGCCCTACTCGAGCCCTTGATAAAACACCTCGACCAGGGCAACCCGGTGTGCAGCATGGGGCTGGATGCCGAGCAGAACATACTGATTAAACCGCTTTGTTTTATTACCGCTAAGCCTGTGCTATACGTTGCCAACGTCATCGAAGGCGGCTTTGAAAATAATCCGCTGCTGGAAAAAGTAAAGACCCACGCCGAGAAAGAAAATGCGCCAGTCGTGGCCATCTGCGCCAAAATCGAATCGGAAATTTCCGATCTAAGTGATGAAGACAAAACCGTTTTTCTCAACGATCTGGGTATGACCGAGCCGGGACTGAACCGCCTGATCCGCGCCGCATACACCTTGCTCGGCCTGGAAACTTACTTCACCGCAGGGGTAAAAGAAGTGCGGGCGTGGACCATATGCAAGGGCGCCACCGCACCGCAGGCGGCGGGTGTCATTCACACCGACTTCGAGCGCGGCTTCATCCGCGCCGAAGTCATTGCCTGCAACGATTTCGTAACGCTAGGCGGAGAAGCGAAAGCCAAGGAAGCGGGAAAAATGCGGCTGGAGGGCAAGGAATACATCGTCAAAGATGGTGATGTCATGCACTTCCGGTTTAATGTGTAAAGTATGCTGCGCACTGTACCTTGCACCCATCGCGAAAAACCGAGCGCGCGGTCACGTGGGATTGAATCAGCGCTTCTCTATACATACCAGTCCCGATCTGCATAAAAAATGACCGACCTTCAACCACTTACTACTCTGAACCCCGCGCGCTTCGACTCGCCAGCCATCCTGAAAAAGGTGGCTGCCACCATTCACAAGCTGGCTGAACTGAAGTGTCTGGCCGCCGCCATCCCGAACCAGAAAATCCTCATCAACCTGATGAGCCTACAGGAAGCCCGGAACAGCGCGGCCGTCGATAACATCATCGCCACCAACGACGAAATCTTCATGGGCGAGGTTCTCCCCGAGTCGATGGAAAGTGAAGCCATCAGCGAAATCCTGCGCTACCGGAAAGCGCTGCTGACCGGCTTTGATATTGTGCGGACGACCGGTACGTTGTCCGTCTTTCACATTTTGATAATTCAGTCTGAACTTGTTGGTGACAATGCCGGTTTTCGCAAACTGGCAGGCATTGTACTGAAAGATATGGGCGGACACCCCGTCTACACGCCGCCGCAGAATACTGGCCTCATCGTAACCTCGATGGATGACCTGGAACGATTCATCAATCAGGATAGACTGTTTCCAGCCGATTCACTGGTCAAAATGGCACTCATACATCATCAGTTTGAAAGTATTCGCCCCTTCTACGACGGTAACGGGCGCATCGGCCGCATCATCAACGTCCTTTATCTGGTGAAAAAAAAGCTGCTCGATATTCCTGCCCTGTGCCTGAGCCGCCATATCATGCAAACTCGGGCGGATTATTGTCGGCTGTTGCAAGCAGTACATGACCAGGATGCGTGGGAAGAATGGGTTCTCTACATGCTGGATATTGTCGAGCGCAGCGCAACGGATGCCATCGCCACCGTACAAACCCTTAAGGCTAAACTGCAAAATACCCGGAACCGCATTCGCAACCAACACAACTTCTACAGTCAGGCCCTCATTGATACGCTCTTCGTTCACCCCTACACCAATGCGGAAATCATCAAGAGCGATCTCAACATTCCGCAATTGACCGCAGTTCAATACCTGGAGGCGCTCACCGCAGACGGCATTCTCGAAAAACGAAAAGTGGGGCACAACAACTACTACATCAATCGCGCACTGAACGCGATTCTTACCGGTCGGCATGTGTAGAAAACTGAAACCCATGGCCCCCAACCCATCCCTCAAAATCCTGTTCCTCTACAGCGCTAGCTGCCAAAACGGTTGATACCATCAAACACGATGGTGTCATACACAAGAACATCCCCACCGCCAAATACCAATCGGTGTTGCAAAAGGAAGAGCAGGACTAGAGCAAACTGGTGGTCCACGCGCCACCGCTGTACATTCAGGAAAAAGTCCACTCCAAAATCCTGATTTTAAAGAAGCCTGCTTGATGATTTTGCCGCGAACCCACGCACGAACATCTGGCTGAATATTGGATTGAGAAGCACTGTACCAGCGATGAGCCTCTCTCGATCCCCCTTTGGAAAAGGGGAAAGTCTTGTCAGATCGCCAATTGGCGCGGCGTTCCGTCGCTTTTTGGTCTGCGAGGCGCACCAATGCTTGAGTTTCTAAATTTCTACTTGCGTCCCTAATTCAACGACCCGGTTAGAGGGGATGCGGAAATAATCCGAGGCTTTGGCCGCAAGATGGGACATCCAGACAAAAAGATGTTCTCGCCACAACACCATGCCGCCACCGGGCGTGGCGATGAGTGTTTCGCGGTTGATGAAAAAACTGGTTTCCATCATGTCGAACTTCATCGATTGTTGCCGGCAATCGGCCAGCAAGGTGGGAATGTCAGGGTGTTCCTTGAAGCCATAGTGGCCGGTAATACGCCAAAAGCCGTGCTCGAGATCCTCGATCCAGACGTAGTCCTCCTTCGGTACGTAGGGAATGTCTTCGATAATGATGGAAAGAATCACTACTCGCTCGTGCAATACCTTGTTGTGCTTGAGGTTATGCAGCAAGGCATTGGGCACACCTTCGGGGTTCACCGTCATGAAAATGCCGGTGCCCGGCACCTTATGCGGCGGGCTCATAGCGATGGAATCGACGAACAGTTTCAGCGGCATGGCACCTTCGTTGGAATGTTTGCGCACGATTTCCCGGCCACGCTTCCAGGTGCTCATGAGGGTGAAGATCAATGCGCCCATGACCAACGGAAACCAGCCGCCCTCGCCCAGTTTATGCAGGCAGGCGGCGAGGAACATGCCATCGTTGACCACAATGAGCGCGGTAAGCGCCAGCGCAAACAGTTTGTTCCAGCGCCAAATGTAGATCATGACCACGCACAGCAACAATGTATCAATGAGCATGGTGATGGTGACGGCAATGCCATACGCACCGGCCAGGTTGCTCGAATTTTTGAACCCCAGCACCAGCAGGATGATAGCGGCCAGCATAAACCAGTTTACGAAAGGAACGTAGATTTGGCCCTTCTCTTTTTCACTGGTGTGGTCGATCGCAAAGCGCGGCAAATAGCCTAGCTGAATCGCCTGTTTGGTCAAGCTGAATGCGCCGGAAATCACCGCTTGCGACGCGATGACCGTGGCGGCTGTAGCCAGCGCAATCAAAGGCAATAGCGCCCAGTTGGGGCACATGAGGTAAAAAGGATTTTTAACCGCAGCCGCATCGGCAAGCAGCAGGGCGCCCTGACCGAAATAGTTAAGCAGCAATGCGGGCCACACCAGGCTAAACCAGCCCATGCGGATGGGCTTTCGGCCAAAGTGACCCATGTCGGCGTATAAAGCTTCGCCACCCGTGACGCACAGGACGACTGCACCCAAGGTCAAAAAGGCTGCGTATTGGTGGGTTAGCAAAAATTGAAAACTGTAAACGGGATTAATCGCCGCCAGCACACCCGGATTTTTGGCGATCTGCACCAGCCCCAATAAGGCCAATACGGTAAACCAGAGCGTCATGGTCGGGCCGAAAAATTTTCCGATAGCACTCGTTCCATGCTTTTGAATGGCGAATAGACCAATCAAAATACCGACCGCGACTGGCAGGACAAATTTTTCCAGTGCGGGCGCATACAGGGTAAGGCCTTCTACTGCGGAAAGTACCGAAATGGCTGGGGTAATCACGCCATCGCCATAAAACATGGCAGCGCCGAAAATTCCCAACATGGTAATGAGCCAACGCCCGCGTGAGCGGCTGTAAAAACAACGCTGCGCTAAAGCAGTCAACGCCAGTATGCCGCCCTCACCCTTGTTGTCTGCTCGCATCATGAAGATCAGGTATTTCACGGTGACCAGAGTCATCAGCGACCAGAACATCAAGGAAAGAATGCCTAGTACGGTGGCTTCGTTGAGCGGCAAGCCCAGTGTGGGATTGAAGGATTCTTTCAGCGCATACAGTGGGCTGGTTCCGATGTCGCCGTAGACCACCCCGATCGCGCCAATGGTCAGCGCGCCGATTTTTTTATTAGCGGATTCCATGAATGGATTATCGTAAAGACGTATGGCAAATCAGTTTTGCCTTATCGTGCAAAATGCGCGACTGGCGCCATTATGGCCTGAATCGGTAGAAAGTATTCATTACAGAGGTTGGTAATCAACACAGCCTTCATAAACTAGCGCCCAGCATAAACCTATTTTTGCTGCATCGCAACAAGGGCATTTATTTTGATATTCGGTCGAATTAAGGGACCTCTGAATAAGCCCCACATGGCCGCGCGCTCGGTTTTCCGGGATGGGATGCAAGGCGCGGTGCGCAGCGAATGGCCCCTTCCCCTTCGCAAGCACTGCAACACAGCAGACCGCCCGGAAAACCAGCGCCCATGCGGGTTTTGACAAGAATA